>NZ_BAAAPN010000057.1:0-307856 GCF_039531165.1 Nostocoides vanveenii
CAGACGTCGCTGCGACGTCATACACGCCATGCTCCGCAACCGCCAGCCCTACCAGCCCCGCACCGCCGCTGCCGCTTGACACCGAACATAGGGACACCCCCCGCCATACAGCAATCCGGCGACGCCGGTCGGGGCGAGCTTGGTGGCGAGCAGGCCGATGCCGAGCGTGCCGACGATGCCGACGACGAGGTGGACGCCGACGACGTCCAGGGAATCGTCATACCCGAACCGGTATTTCAGGCCGACCGCCCAGCAACAGATCGCCCCGGCGACCGCGCCCATGAGCATGGCTCCGATGGGCGAGAGCGAGCCGCACGAGGGCGTGATCGCGACCAACCCACCGACGAGGCCAGACGCTGCACCGAAGGAGGTCAGCACGCCGTCGCGGAGGCGCTCGACGATGAGCCAGCCGGCGACGCCCGTCGCGCCGGCCAAGCAGGGTGGTAGCGAAGACGATCACGGCCGTATGCCCCGCAGCGAGCGCCGAGCCGGCATTGAAGCCGAACCACCCGAACCACAGCAGGCCGGCGCCGAGCATGACATAGGGCAAATTGTGCGGACGCATCGGATCCTTGCCGAATCCGACGCGTTGCCCCAGCACGACGACTAACGCCAAACCCGATGCGCCGGAACAAATCTCGACCGCTGTGCCGCCGGCGAAGTCGAGGACGCCGATGCGGTTGGCGAGCCAGCCTCCGACGTGCCCGTCATGCGAGATGTCGAAGACCCAGTGGGCGACGGGCGCGTCGACGAGCACTGTCCACGCCCCGACATAGATCAGCCACGAGGTGAACTTTGCGCGGTCCGCGATGGCGCCGGAGATCAGCGCACCGGTGATCACACAGAAGAGGCCCTGGAAGACCGCGAACAGGGTGGTCGGATAGGTGTGGCCTTGGTCGGCCGCCTCGGTCAGTAGGCGGCTCAGGCCGGCGTACTGCGTCGGGTTGCCGATCAGGCCCTGTCCGGTGTCGTCGTCGAGGGCGAGCGAGTAGCCGAAGAGGGTCCAGATCACGAGGATGACGACGTGCGCAGCCAGGCGGTGTCGCCGGAGTCGATGGTCGGCGACGCGGCGAGCGGCATGGCGTGGGCAATGAGCGCGGTCACGAAGGCGGAGCGTATGCCGCCCGCCCCCTTCTGCGGCAGCCCTGTCTCATCCCGAGTGGCTGGGGATCACAGGGACGCGGCCAGGCGGGTGCCCTGGTCGATGGCCCGCTTGGCGTCGAGCTCGGCCGCGACATCGGCACCGCCGATCAGGTGGGTGGAGACGCCCGCATCGAGCAGAGCGTCCAGCAGCGTGCGCTCGGACTCCTGCCCGGTGCAGAGCACGACATTGTCGACGTCGATCACGTGCTCGGTCTCGCCGATCCGGAAATGCAGACCCGCGTCGTCGACGCGGTCGTAGGTCACGCCGCCGACGAAGCGGACGCCACGGTTCTTCAGCTCCGTACGGTGGATCCAGCCCGTCGTCTTGCCCAGACCGGCGCCGAGCTTGCTGTCCTTGCGCTGCATCAGCGTCACCTCGCGGGGCGGAGTCTCCCGCACGGGTTCGGCCAGTCCGCCGGGGGTTCGGTGCTCAGGGTCGATGCCCCAGACCCGCAGGAAGTCTTCGACGTCGGTGGGGTCGGCGCCGCTGTCGGTGAGGAACTCGGCGACGTCGAAGCCGATGCCGCCTGCGCCGAGGACAGCCACGCGTTGTCCCACGGGCGCCTTGTCCCGCAGCACGTCCAGGTAGCCCAAGACCTTGGGATGATCGAGTCCGTCGATCTCGGGGATCCGGGGCGTCACACCGGTGGCCAGGATCACCTCGTCGTATGCCGCGTCCACCAGCTCAGCCACGCCGACCCGGGTGCCGATGCGCACGTCGACGCCGTGCCGGTCGAGCTCGTGCGCGAAGTAGCGCATGGTCTCGTCGAACTCCTGCTTGCCGGGGATCTCGCGAGCGACAGTGAGTTGTCCGCCGATCCGGTCGGCGGCCTCGTAGAGCGTGACGGCGTGTCCGCGGCTGGCTGCCGTGCTGGCGGCGGCGAGGCCGGCCGGGCCGGAGCCGACGACGGCGATCGGCTTGGGCGTCGTCGTCGGCGCGATCACTAGGTCGGTCTCGTGGCAGGCGCGTGGGTTGACCAGGCAGGAGGTCAGCTTCATCGCGAAGGTGTGGTCGAGGCAGGCCTGGTTGCAGCCGATGCAGGTGTTGATCGCCTCGGGGGTTCCGGCGGCTGCCTTGGCGACGAAATCGGCGTCGGCGAGGAAGGGCCGCGCCATCGAGACGAGATCGGCATACCCTTGGGCGAGAAGGGATTCGGCCTTCTCGGGGGTGTTGATGCGGTTGCTGGTGACGAGCGGGATCGAGACCGAGCCCATCAGCTTCTTGGTCACCCAGGCATACGCGCCCCGGGGCACCATGGTCGCGATGGTGGGGATGCGGGCCTCGTGCCAGCCGATGCCGGTATTGAGGATCGTCGCGCCGGCGTCCTGGATCGCGCGGGCGAGTTCGACGACCTCGTCGAAGGTCGATCCCTCGGGCACCAGATCGAGCATCGAGAGCCGGTAGATGATGATGAAATCGGTGCCGACGGCCTCGCGGACGCGTCGGACGATCTCGACCGGAAAGCGCATCCGGTTGGCGTAGCTGCCGCCCCACCGGTCGGTGCGCTTGTTGGTCTGACGGGCGATGAACTCGTTGATCAGGTAACCCTCGGACCCCATGATCTCCACGCCGTCGTAGCCCGCGTCCTTTGCCAGCCGCGCGCAACGGACGTAGTCCTCGATGGTCCGCTCGACGTCCTCGTCGGAGAGCTCGCGGGGCGGGAAGGGGCTGATCGGCGCCTGTATCGGGCTCGGGGCCACAAGGTCGGGGTGATAGGCATAACGTCCGAAATGGAGGATCTGCATCGCGATCCGGCCGCCGGCCTCGTGGACGGCATCGGTGATCAGCCGGTGCTGCGCGGCCTGTTCGTCGTCGACCAGCAGCGCGCCGCCGGGGTAGGGCCGGGCCTCGTCATTGGGGGCGATGCCTCCGGTCACGATCAGGCCCACGCCGCCGCGCGCGCGGTCGGCATAGAAGGCCGCCATCCGCTCGAAGCCGTTCGGGGCCTCCTCGAGGCCGACGTGCATCGAACCCATGATCACCCGGTTGGGCAAGGTGGTGAAGCCGAGATCGAGCGGGGCGAGCAGGTGCGGGTACGCGGTGCTCATGCACCCTCCAATAGTAAACGAATTGATTAGGTATGCCGTTGACTGTACGCAGCGTCGTGCTCGCCGGTCCAGAGGCGTCAGGGGTGACGTCGATGACGTCGAGCACGGCCTTAGCTCAGGCGCTCGATGATCATCGCCATGCCCTGGCCGCCCCCGACGCACATTGTCTCTAGCCCGATCTGCTTGTCGTGGAAGGCGAGCGAATTGACCAGGGTCGAGGTGATCCGCGCTCCGGTCATCCCGAAGGGGTGACCGACGGCGATCGCGCCGCCGTTGACATTGAGCTTCTCCATCGGGATGCCGAGTTCGCGGGCGGAGCCGATCACTTGGACGGCGAAGGCCTCGTTGATCTCGGCGAGGTCGATATCGCCGATCGTCATCCCCGCCTGAGCCAGCACCCGGCGGGTGGCCTCGATCGGTCCGAGACCCATGATCTCGGGGGAGAGGCCCGAGACCGCCGTGGCGACGACGCGCGCCAACGGCGTCACCCCCAGTTCCTTGGCGCGCGAGTCGGACATGACGATCACGGCGGCGGCGCCGTCGTTGAGCGGGCAGGCGTTGCCGGCGGTGATCGTGCCGTCGGGCCGGAAGACGGGCTGCAGTTGCGCAACCTTCTCGAGGGTCACGCCGGGGCGGGGTCCGTCGTCGGCGCTGACGACGGTGCCGTCGGGGAGAGTGACCGGGACGATGTCGGTGGCCCAGAAGCCGTTGGCGATCGCCTCCTCGGCGAGATTCTGGCTGCGCACCCCGAACTCGTCCTGCTCCTGGCGGGTGATGCCGGTGAGCTGGGCGACATTCTCGGCCGTCTGCCCCATGGCGATGTAGACGTCCGGAAGGTCACCGGTTTGCCGGGGATCGGTCCATTCGGGGGCTCCGCCCTGGGCGCGCTTGCGGGTGCGATCGATCGCGGCGGCGAAGTGCGGGTTCTGGGCGGCGGCGTTGAGGTCAGCGCCGCCAGCAGCGAACCGGCTGACGGTCTCGACGCCCGCCGAGATGAAGGCCTGGCCTTCGCCGGCCTTGATCGCGTGGAAGGCCATGCGGGTCGTCTGCAGGCTGGAGGAGCAATAGCGGTTGACGGTGACGCCGGGGAGGGTGTCGTAGCCCGCGAGCGCCGCGACGACGCGGGCCATATTGAAGCCGCCCTCACCGGCCGGGTTGCCGGTTCCGAGCATCAGGTCGTCGAGGGTCGCGGGGTCGAGCGCCGGCACCTTCGCGAGGGCGGCTTGGACCATCTGCACGGTCAGGTCGTCCGGCCGCATGCCGACCAGGGATCCCTTCATGGCGCGCCCGATCGGGGAGCGGGCGACGGCGACGATGACGGCTTCGGGCATGGCAAATACTCCTTCGGACGGGCCTGGCCCTAACCCTCGCACGCCCGGCCCCACGGCATACGGCCCCCCACCTGTGAGGTGGGCGACGTCGAAGACAGCAATCCGGTGCGTCAGGATGGGGAGCGTGACGGAACGGCCGAGCGGCCCACTGGCGGGCCTGCGCGTGGTGGAACTTGCGGGGATCGGTCCGGGCCCCCACGCGTGCATGGTGCTTGCGGACCTGGGCGCCGACGTCGTGCGCATCGAACGCCGAGGTGGAGCCCCGGACGCCTTCGGTGACCGGCCCGACATCCTGCTCCGCGGCCGACGCTCGATTTCGGCAGACTTGAAGGACCCCGACGACATCGCCATGGTCGGGGCGCTGATGGCCGTGGCAGACGTGGTGGTCGAGGGCTTTCGCCCGGGCGTGACCGAGCGTCTCGGCCTCGGACCGGACGCCGCGCTCGCCGCGAACCCGCGATTGGTGTATGCCCGCATCACCGGCTGGGGACAGGACGGCCCCCGTGCGCTGTCGGCTGGGCACGACCTCAACTACATCGCGCTGACCGGGGCCTTGGCCGCCATCGCGCGACCGGGCCAGCCGTCCACGGTGCCGCTGAATCTCGTGGGCGACTTCGGCGGCGGCTCGCTCTATTGCGTCGTCGGCATCCTGGCGGCCCTGTGGGAGCGCGAACGCTCCGGGGCCGGACAGGTCATCGACGCGGCCATGGTCGACGGCGCCTCCTCCCTGATGCAGATGGTCTGGTCGATGCGCGGCATCGGGATGTGGACCGATCGGCCCGCCGTGAATCTCCTGGACGGTGGGGCGCCCTTCTACGACGTCTACGTATGCCGTGGCGGTGGTCAGCTCGCGGTCGCCGCGCTCGAGCCGGCGTTCTACGCGCTCCTGCTCGACGGCCTGGCGCTCGACCCGAAAAGCCTTCCGGCACAGTATGACCCGGACGGCTGGCCGGCCATCCGCGCGGCACTCACCGAACGGATAGCCAGCCGCACTCGCGACGAATGGGCCTCGGTGTTCGCATTCACGGATGCCTGCGTCACGCCCGTGCTCTCCCTCGCCGAAGCCGCCCAGGATGCCCACTTGGCCGCGCGCGGCACTCTGGTCGACGTCGACGGGACGGTCCAGGCGGCCGCGGCGCCGCGGTTCTCGCGTACCCCGGCACGCGCCCCGCAGCCCCCTGGCCGCGCCGACAGCCACCGGGCCGACGTGCTTCGTGACTGGCTGGCTGCACCAGGCAACTGACCGGGCCCGCTTTGGCGACCTGCCCGCTCAGGTGAGGTCGAGCGCCAGCGCGAGCTGATCGGCCCAGGCCGTGACGATGCCGCTCCGGCGCCGCGAGTCGTCGGTCAGGACGTCGGCCAGGGCGAGGCCCCGCGCCAGGTCCAGGGTGGCTTGGATCAGGCGTCGGACTTCGGGATCCCGGTCGTCGACGCCGAGCAGCCGGACCGCGCGGGCGTGCGCCTCCTTGCCGAAACGCCGCTCCAAGGGGACCACGACGGCCCGCAGCGCCGGATCTGCGGTCGTCGCGGTCCAGACCTGCAGGGCCGCGCGGAAGAGATCGCCGCCGACCAGCTCGACCAGCTGCGCGACAACAGCGCGGACCCTCTTCATGCCCGATTCCCCGGGATCGGGGAGGGCGTCGACTGCCGCGATGCGTGCTGCGAACATGTGCTCCAGGGCCGCGACGACGAGGTCCTCGCGGGTCGGGAAATGATGCTGAACGGCGCCCCGGCTGATCCCGGCCTCGGCCGCGACCAGCGCGACCGTCGTCGCCTCCCAACCACGGCTCGTCAGAACCGCGACCGTCGTGGTGAGCAGCCGCTGTCGCGTCTGCCGGCTGCGGTCCTGCTTCGGCTCGGTCACGCGGGCTCAGTCCGCCGCCGGCGAGGCGTCGTGGAGGTCGGCCAGGACGACCAGGGTGACGCCTTGCTCGACCTGGTCACCGACCGCGACCCGCAACTGCGTGACGATGCCGGCGGCAGGTGCGCGGACTGGTTGTTCCATCTTCATGGCCTCGAGCCACATCAGCGGATCTCCGGCTCCGACGCGGTCGCCCATCGAAACGGCCACGCGCACAACGGATCCGGGCATCGGCGCGGTGAGCGCCCCGGCCGGAGCCTGACTGCTCGGGTCGACGAAGCGCGGCACGCGGCGCAGGGTAATCGAGCCGTCCGGGCCGTCGATCGCCACTCGCGCGTCATCGCCCTCACCGAACCGGGCGACGCGCCAGGTGCGTTGGACGCCGTCGACATCCAATCTCACCGCATCGGGGCCGTCATCGATCAGCAGCAACCCATCGATACCCGCGGGGAGAGCGCCGAGTTCGAGGCCGTCGCGGCCGAAGCGATAATGCACATCGATCGACCTTTCGCCCACGGGATACGTGCGGGTGCGATAGCCGACAGGCACATTCCGGAAGCCGCTGCGCGCCTGACCGACCCGCCCGTATGCCGCGTCGGCCACCGCGGCGATCACCGCGCCGAGCGCGGGGTCGAGGCCCTGGCCGAGGAGGAGCTGATCGGGCGGATTGTCTTGATAGAAGGCGGTATCGGCGCGGCCGGCGAGGAAGTCGGCGTGGGTGAGGCTGGCCACGAGCAGGTCGCGGTTGGTGGTGACCCCGTGGACACGCGCCGTCCGCAAGACGCCCGCCAGCGCGCGCGCCGCGTCCCCGCGGCGCGGTGCGACGGCGATCACCTTGGCCAGCATGGCGTCGTACTGCGTGCCGATCACGCTGCCCGACTCGACCCCGGCGTCGAGGCGGATGCCGTTGTCGAGCAGTCCGAAGCTCGCCCCCACACCGGGCACCTCGAATCTCCCCAATCGGCCGGCCTGGGGTTGCCACGCGGCCGACGGGTCCTCGGCATAAAGGCGGTGGACGCGCTCCCGGGACGTGCCGGCGTTCCCAGCCCAAACCTTCCGGCAATGGTGGGCGCAGCGCGAGGAGCGGAAGCCATGAGCGAGTCGCTGCCCGACGCCGGTGCGCGGGCCACGATCCTTGGCCGGCTCCGCGAGGCGTTGCCGGCCGCTCCCGCGCCCGTTCCCGCGACCGGGACGTATCGACAGACGGCCCAATGGGATTCGCAGCAGCGCGCTGAGTTGCTTGTGGATCGATTGCTCGACGACAAGGCCGAGGTCGTCAGGTGCGGCCCGAGCCAGCACGAGATGGGCGTGGCGGTGATGACGGTCCTCCACCGGCACGGCGCCGGCCGGGTCGTCGCGCCGCCCGCGGTCGTCGACGCGCTGCTGGCCTTCGCCGATGTCGACGTCGTCCCGGACTCGCCCGGCCTGACTGCCCGCGACCTCGATGCGGTCGATGCCGTCGTCACCGGATGTGCGCTGGCCATCGCCGACACCGGTGTCATCGTCCTGGACGGCGACCGGTGGTGCGGCCGGCGCGCGATCACGCTCGTGCCGGACCTCCACGTGTGCGTCGTGCGACTCGACCACGTCGTCGGCCTGGTGCCCGAGGCGATCGCCCGGCTGGATCCGACCCGGCCGCAGACCTGGATCGCCGGCCCCAGCGCGACGAGCGACATCGAGCTCGACCGGGTCGAGGGCGTGCACGGCCCGCGAACTCTGGTCGTCGTGCTGGCCGGCTGAGGCGGCCCGCCAGCCTCCCAGCGGCCCCCATGCGCCAGCCGTCAGCGCGCCATCAGGCCGCTGCCGAGGACTTCGGTGATCGCGTGCACGAGGGCTTCGGTCTTTCGGGCGGACATCACGGTCCCGGTATAGAGGCCGTCGAGGGCGAGGATGACCCCGCCGTGCACCGCCGCCCAGGCGGTCAGGGCATAGGGCTCGCTCGGGCCGGGCGCGATGATCCCGGCTTCTTGACAGCGGACGACCGCCCGCTCGATGACCGCGTATGCCGTTCGGGTCGCCTCCACGATCGACGCATCCTGGCGCATCTCGGGGCGATTCATCAGCCGGAACAACTCGTGGTGGTTGAGCGCGAATCGCGCGTACGCCATGCCGGTGCGCCGGAACTGCTCGAGCGCGTCCAGTCCCTTGGTCGATGCGGCCCGCTCCAGCGCCACGGTCAACTTCTCGAAGCCCAGCACTGCCATGGCCTCGATGAGCGCCGCCTTGTCGGCGAAGTGATGATAGGGCGCCGCATGACTCACCCCCGCGCGCCTTGCGACCTCGCGCATGGTGACCGCGTCCGGCCCGCCCCCTTTCAACAGACCTAGTCCCGCGTCCAGCAGGGCACGACGGAGGTCGCCGTGGTGATACGGGCTGTCGGCTGCTGGCATACGGCAATCCTAGGGGCGCGCCCGGCGGTCGAGCTATAACTTGACGCTGTCAGGATTGGTGATCTAACTTGTCACTGTCTAGATTGGTTGCATACGCAGGGGATTGAAGAGCGATGGACACCAACGACTTCGACGTCATCGTTATCGGCTCGGGCATCGGCGGTCTCACCGCTGCCTCACTGCTGGCCCAACTCGCGGGCAAGCGCGTCCTGGTGCTGGAGCGGCATTTCCGGCTCGGTGGTTTCACGCATGAGTTCCAGCGCCGGGGCTATCGCTGGGACGTCGGTCTGCACTATGTCGGCGGCATGGGCCGGGGCATGCGGGAGCGCGCCCTTATTGGACATGGTCACCGGCGGCCGGGTCGACTGGTCATCGATGCCCGCCAACTTCGACCACTTCCACTACCCCGGCTTCGACTTCGCCGTGCCCAACGACCCGGCGCAGTATCGGCAGCGCCTGGGCGAGCGCTTCCCCTCCGAACGCGACGCCATCGCGACCTACTTCCGGGATGTCCGTGGAGCCGCCGATTGGTACGGCCTCGAGACATGGAGTTGGTCGGCGCGCGCAGGGGTCCGCGCGAGCCTGGCCGCCGGTCGCCCGCGCGCTCGGCGACTGGCCCTGATGACCACCGGCGACTATCTGAACACCCACTTCCGCGACCCCAAGTTGCGCGCGCTGCTCGCCTCGCAGTGGGGTGACTACGGACTGCCGCCCGCACACAGCGCCTTCGGCAGCCACGCCCTGATCGTCCACCACTACCGGCACGGGGCGTGGTTCCCGGTCGGCGGCTCCGAAGCACTCGCCGAAGCCGCCCGCGAGGAGATCGAGGCCCACGGCGGCTCCTGCCGGATCAACCACGAGGTCACCGAGGTTGTCATCGAGAACGGTCGTGCGGTCGGTGTGCGGGCGCACGTCAAGGTGGGTCGCGGCGGTCGCGACGAGGTCTTCCGAGCGCCACTGGTGGTCTCCGATGCGGGGGCGCAAACGACATACGCCTCGCTTCTGCCGGATGGTGTCGCTGACAGCATGCGAGCGGCGGCCGCCGCGTCCGAGTCCTCGATGACGGCCCTGACGCCTTACCAGGGACTCACCGGCGATCCGGCCAGGTTGGGTTTCCAGGGGGAGAACCACTGACTCTTCACCACCTGGGACCACCAGGAGATCGCCGATCGTTGGGCCGAGGCGCTCGACGGGCGGCGGCTCGGGGCCTATCTGTCGTTCCCGTCGATGAAGGATCCGACGGCCACGCGGCATACGGCCGAAATCATCACCTTCGCGCGCGCCGACGGGTTCGCGCCGTGGGCCGGCACCGAATGGATGCGCCGTGGCGAGACGTATGCCGAGATGAAGGCCCGCGTGGCGGCCGGCCTGCTCGACGTGGTCGAGCAGCGCTGGCCGGGTTTCGGCGCCCTCGTCGACGTCCAGGAGGTCTCGACGCCGTTGACCGTGGAGAGCTTCACCGGGCACCGCGCGCGCGGGATCTACGGGTTGGCATCGACACCGGATCGGCTGCGGCGCAGGCTCACTCCGGCAAAGACGCCCGTCCCGGGGCTGCTGCTCGCCGGTGCCGACGCCTGCGCGCTCGGCGTCATGGGCGCCGTCATGGGTGGCGTCTTCGCGGCCGGTGCCGCCTTGGGGCCGGCCGGCTTCCCGCGCATCATGGGGGCCGCCTCCAAACGGGCGAGCCAGGCCCAGTCGACCCGATAGGCGCGACAAACCCCTCGTTCGCACGGGAAGACTTCTCGTGCGAACGAGGGGTTTGTCGCATAGGCCGGGAAAGCTGTCCGGCCCGATGCCACCCCGAGGCATCGGGCGGTGTCTTAGACGAAGACGGAGAGCGCCAGCACGCTGAGCAGCCCGACCACCGAGATGACGGTCTCCATGACCGACCACGACTTGATGGTCTCCCCGACGGTTAGGCCGAAATACTCCTTGACCAGCCAGAAGCCGGCGTCGTTGACGTGGCTGAAGAACAGCGAGCCGGCGCCGATGGCCAGGACGAGCAGGGCCAGCATCGGCTTGTCGAGGGTCGTGGTGAACTCCGAGACGATGCCGGCGGCAGTGATCGTCGCGACCGTGGCCGACCCAGTGGCCAGGCGGATGCCGACGGCGACCAGCCAGCCGAGCAGGAGGGGCGAGAGGCCGGAGCCCTGGGCGAGGTCACCGATCACCCGGCCCACACCGGCATCGACGAGCATCTGTTTGAAACCACCGCCTGCGGCCACGATGAGCAGGATCCCGGCGATGGGCGGCAGCGAGGCGCCGATGGTCTTCTCGATCGCCTCCTTGCTCCGGCCGATGCCGAACCCGAGGAACCACATCGAGACGAGCACTGCGAGCAGCAGTGCAACGGCCGGGGTGCCGAGGAACTCCAGGAAGGTGCGCAGACCATTGCCGTCCTCGAGGGTGATCTCGGCGACGGCGCGGGCCAGCATGAGCAGGACGGGCAAGGTGATGGAGATGACGGCGGGGCCGAAGCCGGGGCGCTTGGTGATGGGCTGGCCGGGCTCGGAGTCGACCGGACCACTTCCGCCGACCGCCAGAGCAGAGGCGTGCTTGGGAACCCACTGATCGACGAAGCGCGCGAGCAGCGGACCCGCGATGACCAGCGTCGGGACGGCGACGACGAGACCGAAGATCAAAACCGTCCCCATGTCGGCGCCGAGGGCGTCGATGGCGACGAGCGGACCGGGGTGGGGCGGGACGAAGCCGTGCAGGATGGAAAGGCCGGCCAGCGCGGGGATGCCCACCTTCATCAGGGACATGTCGAGCTTGCGGGCCACCAAGATGACGACGGGCACCAGCAGCACCACGCCGACTTCGAAGAAGAGCGGGATGCCGAGGATGAAGGCGATTCCGGCCATTACCCAGGGCAGGCGTGCCTCGCTCACCCCGTTGATGAGTTTGTCGACGATGGATTCCGAGCCGCCCGAATCCTGCAGCAGCTTGCCGATCATCGCGCCGAGGGCGACGAGCAGGCCCACCGATCCGGTGGTCTTGCCGAAGCCGGTCGTGAAGCTGGTGACGATGTCGGCCGGAGCAACAGCAGCCACGCCGCCCATCACCGCGGCACCGATGATCAGGGCAAGGAAGGGATGCCATTTCGCCCAGCTGATCAGCAGCACGACGGCGGCGATGCCGGCCAGGGCGGCGGCGATGAGTTGGCCGTCGCCGGCCGAGGTCAGCGAGGGGGCGTCCTCGGCGGCGAAGCGGCCGAGCGCGGTCAAGGTCGTGGTCATTTGGCCTCTCCGATCCGGGGGGTGGTCAGGATGACGGCGGGTGCGCCGAGATGGGTGGCTACCGCCGCGACGATGTCGTCGACGGGCAGGTCGAAGTCGATGGTGACGCCGCTCTCGTCGGCCTCCAGCGGCTCCAGGGTGGCGAACTGGCTGTCCACCAGCGCGACCGGCATGAAGTGCCCGGGCCGGCCGGCAACGCGACGCGCGACGACCTCGCGATCGCCGTGGAGGTGGACGAACTCCACCTCGTCGTTCCCCTCGCGGAGCAGGTCGCGATAGTTGCGCTTGAGCGCGGAACAGGCGAGCACCGCGCCGGTCTCGTGATGACCGCGCAGCCACTGCGCGAGCGCGGACAACCACGGCGCACGGTCCTGGTCGTCCAAGGGGATGCCGGCGGACATCTTGGCGATATTGGCCTCCGGGTGGAAGTCGTCCGCGTCCGCGTAAGGGACCTTCAGACGCTGGGCGAGGGCGGCGCCGACCGTCGTCTTGCCGCAGCCCGAGACGCCCATGACCACGACGAGCGCCGCGGGTCCGGGGCTTGCTGGGGGTGAGTTCGTCATTGAGTGCTCCATGTGCAACGGATGCCTCTTCGCATCCGATTGAGAGGATTCGCGTAAAACAACCTACGAATCAAATCGCTTGGCCAAATAAGTATGCTTTATGAGACGCGAAGGCTGGAGTGATCGGCGAAGTGAGGGAGGATGACCGTATGACCGCTGTCCTACCCCCACCCCTTACCCCCGGTGCCGAACGCCCCGAGGGTGAGCCGGCCGACTTGCACTCGGCTGTCGTCAACCGCCTGGGTGAGGACATCGTCAGCGGTCGATTGGAGTCCGGCGCCGTCCTGTCCTCGGAGCAGTTGGAGACGCGCTACGGCGCCTCCCGATCGGTCATGCGCGAGGCCATCCGCGTCCTGGAGCAACTCGGGATGGCCGCGAGCCGGCGCCGCGTGGGCGTCACTATCGCCTCGCGCGAGATGTGGAAGGTCTTCGACCCGCTGGTCATCCGATGGCGGCTCGGCTCGGCCGAACGGGACAACCAACTGCGCTCGCTCTCGGAGTTGCGCCGGGGGTTCGAGCCGGTCGCCGCGGAACTGGCCGCTCAGCGCGCGACGCCCGACCAGTGCGCGACCCTGACGGGGGCGGTCATGGAGATGGTGCGTCACGGCAAGGCCGGCGACCTGCGCGCCTATCTCGCCGCCGACGTCGTCTTCCATTCGACCTTGATGAAGGCGTCCGGCAACGAGATGATCGCCGCTCTCGACGGTGTGGTCGCCGAGGTGCTCACCGGCCGCACCGAACACGACCTGATGCCCGCGCAGCCGCGAACCGAGGCGATCCGCCTCCATGCGGATGTGGCAACGGCCGTGGTCTCAGGCGATCCTGAGGCTGCCCGCGCCGCCATGGAGGCGATCATCGCCGAGGCCGCCCACGCGATCGCCCTGCAACTCGACCTCCTGCCGTCGACGCCCACGAGCACTTCTTCGTAGAAGACACGATTCCTGGCGGGGGATTCCGAAGCAAAGTGCGCCAACGGCATACGTAATCCGTCGTGGAATAGCCAATGCGTGTCCGAATGCGCAACAATGGGTGCCACCCACTAACAGGCACGTGCCCCGCCGGAGGACGGCCGGGCAAGGAGGCAGCACCATCATGACCGCGTCCACCACCTGGCCCCAGCCCGACCCGGCCACCCGCCGCTGGCTGCCCGAGACCTCGACCCCGCTCGACCAGGCGCGGGTGGCGAGCCTGCTCGCCGCGGAATGGGAGCGCTTCACCGCCTCCACGGCCGCATCGGGCGCCCACAACGAGCAGGCAAGCAAGTCGCTCCCGCTCGGCGTTACCTCCTCCTTCCAACACTGGGACCCCTACCCCATCTCGATCGCCTCCGCCCGCGGCGCGTGGCTGACCGATGTCGACGGCCGCCGCCTGCTCGATCTGTCGATGGGCTTCGGTGCAATGCTCGTCGGTCACCTCAACCCGGTCGTGATCGAGGAGGTCCAGAAGGCCCTGACCGACGTCGGCACCTTGTTCGTGACGCCCTCGCCCACCGCGACCGAGGTTGCCGAGCGCTTCCAGCGCCGCTTTGGGCTGGACATGCTGCGCTTCACCAACTCCGGCACCGAGTCCTTGATGTATGCCGTTCGCGCCGCCCGCGCGTTCACCGGCCGCAAGGCGATCATCAAGATCGAGGGCGGCTACCACGGCGGGTATGACGCGCTGCAGGTCTCGGTCAAGCCGGGCCTGGACGAGATCGGCCCGGCGGACGCCCCGACGCCGCAGGTGCCCTTCGACGTCGAGGCCGGAACGGTCTATGTCGTCCCCTACAACGACCTGGACCGGCTGACCGCGATCCTCGACGCCTATGGCAGCGAGATCGCCGCGATGGTGCTCGAGCCGGTGCTGGAGAACATCGCCATCGTCGTCCCGGACGAGGGCTACCTCGCCGGCGTCCGCGCGGCCTGTGACGCCCACGGCGTCGTCCTGATCTTCGACGAGGTCAAGACCGGCCTGACCGCCGGGTATGCCGGCGCCAGCCAGCGCCTGGGCATCAAGCCCGACCTGGTCACCCTGGCCAAGAGCATCGGCGGTGGCTTCCCGCTGGCCGCGTTCGGCGGGCGCAAGGAGGTCATGGAGGTCGTCGTCGACGGCCGGATGGCGCACTTCGGCACCTACAACGGCAACCCGCTGGTGATGGCGGCCGCCAAGGCCGTTGACGAGATCTGCACCCACGAGGCCCTCGACGCCGCGGAGAAGATCAACATCGGCACCCTCGATGCGGTGGACGAGATCATCGCGGAGTTCAAGCTGCCGGCCCACACCGTGGCGTTGGGGGTCAAGGGCTGCATCACCTGGTCACCGACTCCGGTGCGCAACTATCGCGACTACAAGGCCACCGACTTCCAGGTCGCCGAGCTGTCCTGGCTCTGGGGTGTCAACCGCGGCATCCTAACCCCGCCCGGACTGGACGAGCAGTGGCTGGTCTCGCTCGCGCACACCCAGGCCGAGATGGACGTGCTCGTCAGCGACTTCCGCGCGCTGGCCGAGGCCCTGCGCGCCTGACCCGTCGCGTGTACACTCCAACCCCGTCGCCCGGACCCGCTCGACGGGGGAGAGGCATGGGAGCGAGCGGTAGCATCCGGAGCCCTGAGTGGGGCCCCTGATCAACGCGGCACGCCCCGGAGCGAGAGCCTGCTCACGGTCCTGATCGCCTTCGGTGCCAACCCGTTGATTGCCGGCGCCAAAACCGTCGTAGCCGCGATGACCGGCTCGGCGTCGATGCTCGCCGAGGCAGCGCACTCCTGGGTCGACACCGGCAACGAGATTTTCCTGCTCATCGGCACCCGGCGCGCGGCCAAGCCGCCGGACCCCGGACACCCCCTCGGGTATGGCGGGTCGGCTATATCTGGTCGATGTTCGCCGCCTTCGGCCTCTTCGCGGTTGGGGCGGCCGTCTCGGTCTGGCATGGCATCGCCACGCTGCGGTCGCCCGGGACGGAGGAAGCGGCATACGGCTGGGCGTATGCCGTTCTCGCGCTTTCCGCTGTCCTGGAAGGGATTTTGTTCACAGGCGCTGCATCAAGCGCGCACGGGTGCGGGGAAGCGGCGGGTGCACCCGCTGCGTTATGTCCGGCTGACGTCGGATTCGATGCTGCGCGCGGTCTTCGCCGAGGACCTGTCCGCGCTCATCGGGATCGTGCTCGCGGGTCTCGGCATCGGCCTGCACCATCTGACCGGCAACCCGAGATGGGATGCGATCGGCTCGATCGCCGTCGGCGTCCTCCTCGGCGTCGTCGCGGTCTTCCTGATCGGGCGCAATATGGACTTCCTCACCGGCGAGGCCGCGACGCCGCTCAGCCGCAACCGCGCCCTGGAGGCGTTGCTATCGCGCCCCGTCATCGAGCGGGGCAGCTTCCTCCACCTCGAATGGGTGGGTGCCAATATCGTCTTCATGGTCGCCAGCGTCGACCTCGTCGGCAATGACCCGGAGGACGTCGTCGCCGAGAATCTGCAGGCGGTGGAGGACGCCCTCAACGCGCGCCCGGAGATCGCCCAGGCCGTGCTGAGCCTGACCCGGCCCGGCGACGCGACCGACCTGCGACCCGGCCCGCTCCCGGCCTGGTATCTCGACTAGGCGGCACGCCGATGAGACCACGGGCTACAGACTCGCTAATCTCGACTCGCCCCCACCCCCCGAAGGAAGCGCTCCCGCTATGCCGATGATCGACGTCTACGCCACCGCCGGAACCTTTGCCGACACCATCTCGCTGGCGGCCGATGTGGCGGCCGCGGTGATGGATGTCGAGCAGGTGCCCAATATTCCGATGTTCCGCAAGAACACGGCGGCGTTCGTCCACGAGTTGCCGGCGGGCTCGATCGCCAATGTCGACGGCGACAGCAACTACGTCCGCGTGCAGGTGCTCACCAACGCCGGCGCCCTTGACCGGGACAAGCAGGTCGCCGTGGGCGAGCGGCTCACCGCGATCATCGCGGCTGCAGCCGGTGCCGACAGCCTGGCCCAGCGCACCTGGGTGCTGCTCACCGAAGCGCCCGAGGGCGGCTGGGGACTGTGGGGGCACGCTCATACGAACGCGGAGCTCGTCACGGCGGCGCGCGCCGAGATCGCCCGCCAGAGCGGTGCCTGACCCATGCCCAAGCCGTATGCCGTGACCCGCACCACCGAGATCGCCGCACCGTGTGCGGCGATCCTGGCTCTCCTGACCGACTTCCACCAGTGGCGCACGTGGTCGCCCTGGGAGGATCTCGACCCGGCGATGCAGCGCAGCTACAGCGGCTCCGCGAGCGGGGTGGGCGCGGCCTACGCTTGGGAGGGCAACAAGAAGGCGGGCAAGGGGACGATGGCGATCACCGGCGTCACCGACGACCGGGTCGATGTGGCGCTGCACTTCGACAAGCCCTTCCCGGCGGACAATCGCATCGTCTTCACGCTCGCGCCGACCGGGCCGGAGCGCACGCGGGTCACCTGGTCGATGTACGGCGAGATGGGCCTGATGATGCGGATCTTCGCGCTGGTCAAGTCCATGGACTCCCTTGTCGGGCCGGACTTCGAGAAGGGGCTGGCCCGGCTCAAGTCCGCGGCCGAGGCCTGACTCACAGCACGGCGGTCATCCCGCCGTCGACAAAGATCGTCTGGCCGTTGACGAAGTCCGAGGCCGGGCTGGCCAGCCACAACAGGGTGCCCGTGAGGTCCTCGACCCGGCCCCAGCGGCCGGCCGGCGTTCGTGCCTGAACCCACGACGTGAAGTCCTCGTCCGCCACCAGCGCCGAGGTCAGTTCGGTCGCGAAATACCCGGGTGCGATGGCGTTGACGCAGATGCCGGCGGTTGCCAGGTCGGCGCACATGCCCTTGACGAGCATGCGCACGGCACCCTTGCTGGCGCTGTAGGGAGCGATGCCGGGGCGGGCGAGCTCGGACTGGACCGAGGCGATGACGATGACCTTGCCGCGGCCCCGCTCGATCATGCCGCGGGCCGCTTCACGGGTGACCAGGAAGACGCTGCGCACATTGGTCGTCATCACCGCGTCGAAATCCGCGGTCGCGAAATCGGTCAGCGGGGCGCGGCGTTGCATACCGGCGTTGTTGACGAGAATGTCGATCCGCCCGACCCGAGCCAGGCCGTCACGCACCTGGTCCTCGTCGGTGACGTCGAAGGCGGCGATGCGCACCGGCCCCGGCCCGGCATCGGCCAACTCCTCGCGCGTGCGTTCCAGCGCCTGCGCGGTGCGCGCGTTGAGGATGACGTCGGCGCCGGCCTCGACGAGGGCCCGGGCCAGCGCCTTGCCGATGCCCTTGCTCGAGCCGGTGACCAGGGCGCGCGCGCCGGTGATGTCGAAGGGGGAGGTGGCCATGGCGGTCATCGTCCCACCCGGCGGACCGTCGGGGGCGGGGAAGGGGAAAGCGGTGGCAGTCCGAGGCCCGGCCGCCGTAGCGTGAGCAGGTGGCATCGACGCGGGCACTGCTGTGGAAGGACCAGCGCTTTGTCGCCCTGCTGACCGCTCGCACCCTGTCGATGCTGGCGCTCGCGTTTGCGCCGGTCGCGCTTGCCTTCGGCGTGCTCGACCTGCCCGGCGCTACGGCGACCACCCTGTCGGTCGTTTTGGCGGCGGAGTCGATCGCCCTCGTGCTCTTCACGCTGATCGGCGGGGTGATCGCCGACCGCTATCCCCGCGACCGCGTTCTCCAGGGCGCCGAGTGGACCAATGCGCTCCTGCACGTCGCCCTCGGTGTGATGTTCCTGACCGGGCACGCTCCCCTCTGGGGCTTGGTCACCATGACCTTCCTCGCCGGCACCGCCGGGGCCCTCGTCTGGCCGGCCATCACCGGCATCATTCCGCAGGTGGTGCCAGCCCACTCGCTGCAGGACGGCAATGCCCTGATCGGCCTGGGCGGAAACGTCGCCCGCGTCGCGGGGCTGGTCAGCGGCGGCATCGTCGTCGTGGCAATCGGTGGCGGATGGGCCCTGGTCGGCGCGGGCGCGGCCTTCGCGCTGGCCGGCGCGTTCATCACCCGCCTGCACCTGCCCCCGGTGATTGCCGATCAGCCTGCCGCAGCCTCGGTCCTGACCGAACTGCGCGAGGGCTGGGTCGAGTTCCGCTCGCGGACGTGGCTGTGGGTGTGCGTCCTGCAGTTCTCGGCCTTCGTCATGGTCTGGCAGGCCGGGCATCTCGTCCTGGGACCGGTCGTTGCCAAGCAGGCGCTCGGCGGGGCCGGAGCCTGGTCGACGATCCTGACCGTCGAGTCCTTCGGGCTGATCCTCGGTGGCCTGGTGGCGATGCGCTGGCGCCCGAGGTTCCCGATCCGGATGGTGGTGCTGCTCAGCTTCCTCGGGGCGCCTCCGTATCTCTTGCTGGGCTTGCACGCGCCACTGGCGGCGATCGCCATTGGGAGCTTCGGCCTGGGGTTCGCGTTCGAACTGCTGACCATCCTGTGGCAGACGACCATGCAGACCGAGATCCCGCCGGAGGCCCTCTCGCGGGTCAGTTCCTACGACGCGCTCGGCTCGCTCGCGCTCGGCCCGTTAGGCATCATCCTCGCAGGCCCGGCGGCAGACGCCTTCGGCGCGCATCATGTGCTGATCGTCTGCGCCGCCGTCATGGTGGCCACGAGTGCCGTGGCCTTGTCCGTGCCCGGGATCCGCAACCTGCGTGCCCGGCCGTATGCCGCCGACGCCCCGCTCGCACCTGACTCACCGGCCGATGTGGGTCCGGCCGTCAGCCTGCCGTACTGATAACCGGGTCGGGCACCCGGTCGAGAAGGTGCAGGATCGTGCGGTAATGCTCGACGACCGAGCCGCCGAGGTCGTGCACAGCCGCGCGCGCCTCGGCCACCTCGTCGGCGCTCCAGTCGCTGAAGGTCAGGAAGAGCGCGGCGATCTGGTCGGCCGTCAACCGGATCGACCAGGGCCACTCCCACGAGTCGTGCGCGGCGAAGTGGCCGGTGGCGACGAGTTCACGCATGGTCGGCCGGATGCCGCGGACATCCGCGTCGGTGTTGAGGTGCGCGGCTCGCCGGGAGGCGATCTCGTGCAGCCGGCGGCGAAAGGGTGTGGCCACCGAGGCGTCCCCGAAGGTGGTGCGCCACACCGCAAGCCGGCCACGCGGCCGCAGGGCGCGATGCAACTGCGGCAAGGTCGTGGTCAGGTCGACCCAATGCATCGCGGTCGCGGCGAGCACGGCGTCGAAGGCGCAGGCAGGCAGGTCCAGGTCCTCGATGCGGCCCGCGACCACATTGGCCTGCGGGACGCGCTCGGCGAGCAGGCCGGCAAGGCGGGGGCCGGGCTCGACCGCGGTGACGCGGCAGCCGGCGCCGACAAGGGTCGCGGTCGCCTCGCCCGTGCCCGCGCCGATCTCGAGCACCGCCTTGTCCTTGCCGATCACCTCGAACTTCCGCAGCGTCTCGAAGACGATCGCCGGATAGTCGGGGCGAGCCCCGGCATACGCCGCAGCCATCGCTTCGAAATGGCTGGGATTTCCCCCATGACTGGTGTGCTCACCCTGCCCCGTCATGGAGTTCAGCCTACGAACCAGTGGTAGGCCCGCGTGGTTAGGTTGTCCTGACCCCCGGCTCCGCCCCGCGCGCACGCGCTCGACGGCGCCGTCGACCGAGAAGTGGAGAGACGCCCATGGCGAGCACGACGACCGAGGCAAGCGGGCGGCATACGGCTGACTCCCACGACCGGATCCGCGTGGTCGGCGCCCGCGAGAACAATCTCAAGAACGTCAGCTTGGAGTTGCCCAAGCGGCGCCTGAGCGTCTTCACCGGGGTGTCCGGGTCAGGCAAGAGCTCGCTCGTCTTCGCCACCATCGCCGCAGAGTCTCAGCGGATGATCAACGAGACCTATTCGACCTTTGTCCAGGGGTTCATGCCCACGCTCGCGCGGCCGGACGTCGACCTGCTCGAAGGCCTGACGACGGCGATCATCGTCGACCAGGAGCGGATGGGCGCCAACATCCGATCGACGGTCGGCACGGTCACCGATGTCAATGCCATGTTGCGGATCCTGTTCTCCCGCTTGGGCATCCCGCACATCGGTAGCTCGAAGGCCTTCAGCTTCAATGTTGCGTCGATCTCGGGGGCGGGCGCGGTCACGATGACCAAGGGCGGGATGGAGGTCAAGGAGCGCCGCGAGTTCATCATCCAGGGCGGCATGTGCGCGCGGTGCGAGGGCGTGGGCAAGGTTTCCGATTTCGACCTCACCGCCCTCTACGATGCGTCGCAGTCACTGCGCGAGGGCGCGCTGACGATCCCGGGCTATTCGATGGACGGATGGTACGGCCGGATCTATCTGGGCAGCGGCTTCTTCGACCCGGACAAGCCGATTGCCAAATTCACCAAGCGCGAGCTCGCCGACCTGCTCTACAAAGAGCCGACCAAGATCAAGGTCGACGGCATCAATATCACCTACGAAGGCCTGATCCCGAAGATCCAGAAGTCCATGCTGTCCAAGGACCGGGAGGCGATGCAGCCGCACATCCGGGCCTTCGTCGACCGGGCGGTCGTCTTCCAGACCTGCCCGGACTGCGAGGGTACCCGCCTCAACGAGCAGGCGCGCTCATCGAGGATCAAGGGCATCAATATCGCCGATGCCTGCGCGATGCAGATCAGTGACCTTGCCGTATGGGTGCGCGACCTCGCCGACCCGTCCGTCGCCCCGCTGCTTGCTGGCCTGCAGGAGACCCTGGATTCCTTTGTCGAGATCGGTCTCGGCTATCTGTCCTTGGACCGGTCGTCGGGGACCTTGTCGGGCGGCGAGGCGCAGCGGATCAAGATGATCCGCCATCTGGGCTCGGCACTGACCGATGTCACCTATGTCTTCGACGAGCCGACGATCGGGCTACATCCGCACGACATCCAGCGGATGAACAACCTGCTGATCCAGCTGCGGGACAAGGGAAACACCGTTCTGGTCGTCGAGCACAAGCCGGAGGCGATCGCCATCGCCGATCATGTCGTCGACATCGGACCGGGAGCCGGCACGGGCGGCGGGGAGATCGTTTACCAGGGCGATGTTGCCGGGCTGCGGGCCAGTGACACCTTGACCGGACGGCACCTCGACGACCGGGCCCGTCTCAAGCCCGCGGTTCGTTCGCGAACGAGCGCACTCGAGGTGCGCGGCGCCACCGAGAACAATCTGCGCGGTGTCGACGTCGACATTCCCTTGGGCGTCCTCGTCGTGCTGACCGGTGTCGCCGGGTCGGGCAAGAGCTCGCTGATCAATGGATCGGTGGCCGGCCGGGACGAGGTCGTCGTCGTCGACCAGGGGGCGATCAAGGGGTCCCGACGAAGCAACCCGGCGACCTATACCGGGCTGTTAGAGCCGATCCGCAAGGCCTTCGCCAAGGCCAATGGGGTCAAACCGGCGCTCTTCAGCGCCAACTCCGAGGGCGCCTGCCCGACCTGCAATGGGGCCGGTGTCATCTACACCGACCTGGTGATGATGGCGGGGGTAGCGACGGTGTGCGAGGAGTGCGAGGGCAAGCGGTTCGCGCCCTTCGTGCTCGACTACACCTTCGGCGGCAAGAACATTGCCGAGGTGCTCGACCTGCCGGTGGCCGAGGCGGTCGACTTCTTCGCGAAAGGTGAGGCGAAAACACTTGCGGCACAAAAGATTCTCGAGCGCATGGCCGACGTGGGCCTGGGCTATGTGCGGCTCGGCCAACCGCTGACCACGCTCTCCGGCGGGGAACGCCAGCGGCTCAAGCTCGCCGCCCAGATGGCCGACAAGGGCGACGTCTATGTCCTCGACGAGCCGACGACCGGGTTGCATCTCGCCGACGTCCAGAACCTCCTAGGCATGCTCGACCGGCTGGTCGACTCGGGCAAGTCGGTGATCGTCATCGAGCATCACCAGGCCGTGATGGCGCATGCGGACTGGATCATCGACCTCGGCCCCGGGGCTGGTCACGACGGTGGGCGTGTCGTCTTCGAGGGCACCCCGGCCGACCTGGTCGCCGACGCCACCACCCTGACCGGCCAGCACCTCGCCGCCTATGTGGGCGGCCCCCGTACCTAAACCCTGCTAGAGCAGTGGTTAGGTGACCTCCAGCAGGGTCTACCTTGCTCGACGTCACTAACCTGTGCTGAGTCGGCGAACGCGGCCTCCTCAGCCGGGATTCGTGGCCGTGACGAGGAAGACGGAGTAGGTGCGGGGCGCGCCGTCGACCTCCTTGGTGACGTGCGTCGCGGTGTCGAACGCGATGTCAGCGAAGCCGGCCCGGGTCAGGGCATGGGCAAGAGCGTGCCGGTCGAAGCCGTCGTGCCCGTGGAAGTCGCCGTGCGCCTGGTGGAAGGAGCCGCCCGGATCCTCATCGAGATCGGCCAACGCGAGCCGGCCACCGGGGACCAGGAGCCCGCGTAGGCGCCGCAGGGCGGTGTCCATATCGGGCACGTGATGCAGGGCCAGCATGCTCCAGACCACGTCGAACTCACCCGGGTCCTCCGGATCGCTCGTCGGGTCGAAGAGGGTTGCGCGCATGCTCGCCTCCCGGCCTGATTCCCGTATGCGGCGGCTCGCCACCTCGACCATGCCCGATGCCGCGTCGGTCACCAAGATGGTGGCGACGTCGTCGGCCAACTGCCGACTCAGCAGGCCCGTCCCGCCGCCGAACTCCAGCACCCGCTCTCGGCCGGTCAGGGTCAGGTTTCGACGGATGGCCGCCGCAACCTCAACCGCGTTGCGGACCTTCTCCGGGTCGTCGTCCCACGTCTCTGCGCGATCACTGAAATCCACCTCCCGAGTATGACCGGTCCCACATATTGCGGCTGGTTGGGTGGATTCGCTGGGTTGACGTGCGGAATGTCACTGTGGCGCAGGGATTTATGCGCACACTGGCCTGGTTGCACGAAGCAGCGTTGTGACGATTCGGCGCCACGCGTCGCGGACCACGATCGCGCGGTCAGCGGCAACCGACAGCCACGTAGCCTGATCACAGTCCACGACGGAGCCCAGATATGACTGCCCATCCCGCACCGACGTTTGCCGAACGCCTCAGCAATGCGTCCGAGGCCGATGCGCTTCGGGACGGCACCTTGGCCTGGATCGGGCCGCTTCTGCCCGGCGACCGGGAGATGCTCGCCGAGGGCTACCTCGAGTTGTCCGAGGAGTCGAAGCGCCGCCGGTTCCTGACGGCGATCCCCGAGCTCACCCCGGCCCTGCTCGACCGACTAGTCGACCAGGTGGACGGCATCGACCATGTCGCTCTGGTCGTCTTCGTCGAGGTGGGCGCCGCTCTGCACCCCGTCGCCATCGGACGGATCGTGCGCTATTCGGAAATGCCGGACACGGCGGACATCGCCTTCACGGTCAAGGATGCCTGGCAAGGCAAGGGGATCGCCACGCTGCTCGCGCGCCGCCTGTGCGAGAACGCACCCGAGGGGATCACGCACCTGCTGACGGAGGTGGCGGTCGACAACACGGCGTCGCTGGCGATCCTCGGAAAGCTGGGCGTGATGCAGGTCCACAGTGCGGGGGACGGGGTTCTCGACGTCGAAGTCGCGCTCAGCGGCGAGCACCTGCGACTGACCCCACCCCCAGAAGGTCAGCGACTCCATCCCTTGCTCGCCCAGTACGCCCAGCAAATCCTGCACATGCGCGACCTCGTCTGTGAGGAATTGCTGCGCCTGACCCCGCTGCAGTGGCTCGCGGAGACCGCGAGCGTGGATTCCGTCGACGCCGGAGACACCTGACTCCAAACCTCGCTCGCCGAAGGGCCTAGGCCGTCAGGACCTTGCGCATCATCAACCGTGGAAGCTTTGAGGCGATCGCGCCGGTCGTGCCGATGACCTCGAAGCCGGCCCGGGCGAACATCGCCCGGGTCCGACAAATGCCATGGTCGTGTCCATCCGGCCCGGCGGATCGACGGGGTAGGCCTCCACGGCCGGAGCGCCTTGGGAGCGCGCCCAGGCAACCGCTCCGTCGATGAGGTGGGTCACGACGCCTTGCCGGCGGAAGCCGCCGCGCACGACGAGGCAGATGATGCTCCATACGGGAAGATCATCGGCCGGGCGGATCAACGTGGACGCGGCCAGTCGCGGAATGTGTTCTCGGGGGCCGATATTGCACCAGCCGACGGGCGCATCGTCCCGGTAGGTGACAACCCCGGGTGGGATGTCCCGCCCGCACAGAGCTCGCATGGCCGCCGCTCGGCCGCCAGCGCCGCCGAGTTCGGCGATCTCCCGCGCACCGAGGCGATGGGAGAGACACCAGCAGTGCGTCGCGCGGCGATTGGGATTGATGACATCGGCGAAGTCGTCGAAGCGATCACGGGTCACCGGATGCGTGGCCCATGCCGTGTCAGGGGCATTGCCCGGGGATGTCGCCATCCACCAACGCTAGGACACCACGAGGCTCAGAAGGCGCCGGGGCCACCGGTGATGCCGAGGACCGTGCCGGAGATGTAACTGGCCTCGGCTGAGGCGAGGAAGACGAAGGCGGCGGCGACTTCGACCGGTTGACCGGCACGCCCCAGCGGCGTGTCGACGCCGAAGCCGTCGACCTTCTCCGGCCCGAAGGTGGACGGGATCAAGGGTGTCCAAATTGGCCCGGGCGCGACGGCATTGACCCGAAGTCGGGCGGGCCGAGATCGCCCCGAGGTTGACGACGAGGTTGTTCAGCGCGGCCTTGATCGCGGCATAGTCCAGGAGCGCCTCGGAGGGTTCGTAGGCCTGGATCGAGGTCGTCACAAGGATCAGCCGCCGTCCTCAAGTTCTCCGGCCAACGCCTGGGCGAGCCAGAAGGGCGAGAAGACATTGGTGGCAAAGGTGCGCTCGATCCGTTCCGGCGGGAATTCCTCCAAGGATCCGTGGGACATCTTGGAGTCCGGCATTGCAGACGAGGACGTCGACCCGGCCCAGTTCCGCCACCGCAACGAGCCGCTGGGTGACCTCCGCGTCGTCTTCTCCTGCGGAAGATGGGCGATGGCGATATCGGCACCCTGCGCGGCATACGTGACGGCGATTGCGCGGCCGATGCCGGAGTCGGCCCCGGTGTTCAGTGCGCACTCTGGCCAGTCGTTCGCGACTTTCCAGGTGCGCTCGCCGTGATCCGGCTGCGGGGTCAACTCCGAGACCGTGCCCGGCCATTTCTGTTGTTGCGCAGGGGTTTTGGCTAACCGCGTTTTGGCTCGGGGGGAACTTTCGCCGTCTGCTGCGCCTCACTCATCCGACGACGACTTCTGCTCCTTGGTGCGACCTTCCTTGCGGCGCTCCTTGTTGACGGTGCGCGCCGCGATCTCCTCGGCTCGGTCCGCGTCCCGGCCTTGGTCGAGTTCGGACTCCTTGACGTGCTCGTACTGACGTTCGTCCTTTGCGCTCCATGCCTTGGGCATCGCGTCCTCCTTGCCCTCGTCCCCGGCCCAGTGCCGAGGCCGCCGAATGGTGCGGGCGCTTTCGACGCTATCCGCGATCGGTCGACGTCGGGGGATGGCCGGTCACCCAAAGCCGGGGTCAGTGCAGCTTGGCCAGCCGGGCGCGCAGGGCTGTCGTCCGGTGCGCGTTGCCGTGCAGGGCCAGATAGCGCTCGCCGAAGCGAGCCAACAGATCGTCATCGAGGCGCCGCACGGCGCCCGGCGGATAGCGGTAGCCCATCGCCCCCGTGATCGCCGCGCTGTCGATGTCACGCAACACCGCGCTCAGCTCATCGAGCGAGCCGATTCCCAGCTCCAACAACAGGCCGGCCATCCACTCGTAATGATCGGTGCGCGACCAGCCGGCGCTGGCATACCGGCCGGCGAGGAAGGTCGCCAGCTCCTGGGGGCTGATGCGCGGATCCGCCTCGTCCGAGGCCACCACCTTGTCGCTCAGCCCGGCCTGGAGCCTGTCGCGGATCGTGGTGAACTCGCGGTCGGCCAGTTCGAGCAAACCGGCGGCGAGCGTGAAGCGGCGATCCAGGTCAGGCACCTGCTCTGGCGGCACCGTGCCCTTATAACGGATGTCGTGCTCGAACTCCGCCCACGCGTGCTGCAGGACCGTGCGCAGCTGGATCGAGGCACACCGCAAAGGCACGTATGCCGCGTCCTCACCTCGGTCGAGCGAGACCAGCAGGTGCCGGCTTGCGTATCCGAACCGCCCCTCGCTCGCCGTTTCGCGGCCCATGTCACGATCGTCGAGGATGGCGAACTGCTCGGCGAGGAGCGCCGCGACCGCGTCGATATCGCTCTGGACATAGGTGATGACGCGCACCCCGACCTGGTCGGTAATGCCGACGAGCGGGTCCCCGTCCGGCTGGACCTCGAGGAAACGCAGGGCTTTTCCCGCGAAGGACGCCACCGCCTTGGCGCGTCCCTCGACGGTGAGGTAGTTGATGCCGGCCTCGTCGATGATCTCGCGCACCATCGTCATGAAGGCGTCGCTCGCCACCATCAGTTGCGGATGCAGCAGCTGGTAGGCCGCGACGGCGCGGTCAAGTTCGGTGGCCATGGCGTCCACATTGTCGCAGGACTCGCCCGGCGGCCGTGCGGGACTGGGAGGATGGGCATTGTGATCTGGGGGTTCGCCGCCGCGCTGGCCGGCATGCTCCTCTACGGTGTCGCCTCGGTAAGCCAGGCGTATGCCGCGTCTCGGGCGAGTGGGTCCGCGGTGCTTCGCCACCCGGCATACGTGCTCGGGATGGCGGGTGACGGGCTGGCGTGGGTGTGCTCGATCGCGGCGCTGGCCACGCTGCCGCTCTTCGTCGTCCAATCGCTGCTCGCCGGATCGGTCGCGGTGACCGTGCTCCTGGCGCTCGCGGTGCTCCACGTGCCCGTCACGCGACACGATCTCATCGGTGTTGCAGCAGTCGTCTCGGGACTGACCCTCGTCTCCGCCGCGGCGGGTGGCGAGTCCGCGGCGGCGGCGCCCGGCTGGTTCGGCGCCGCGATGATCGGCGCGGTGGTCGCCATGATCGTGCTGGGTGCTGTGCTCTATGTCCGCGGGACGTCGCTTGCCCTGGCGAGCGTCGGTGGTCTCGCGTTCTCGGGCTCCGCGCTGGGGGCGAGAGGCGCGCACCTGGGGCAGGGGACGCTGACGTCGGCTGTATCGAATCCCTTGACCTGGGCGGTGATCGCGTTCGGCATCCTCGGTGCCGTGACCTATGCCCGATCGCTCGAGCGTGGCCCGGTCGCGGCCGCGACCGCGGCCATGTGGGTCGTCGAGGTCGTGGTTCCGGGGGCGCTGGGGGTCGCGCTTCTCGGCGACTCGGTGCGGCCCGGCTGGGCGCCGGCCGCGGTCGCCGGGATCGCGCTGGCGGTCCTCGGCTGCCTGCGGCTGTCCAGGAGCGCCGCCCAGCCCACCCGCCTAGCTCGCGTGCCATGGTGGTTTGCCAGGAGGCAGTGATGACGAAGGCGACTGCGCAGGTCCGGCGCATCTACGACGAGCCCGAGGCCGACGACGGTCAACGGGTCCTCCTTGACCGGCTGTGGCCGCGGGGGGTGAGCAAAGCGCGAGCCCAACTCCCTGCGTGGTGCAAGCAAGTCGCGCCGTCGACCGGGCTGCGCCGGTGGTACGACCACGATCCGGCGAAGTTCGATGAGTTCGCCACCCGTTACCGAGAGGAGCTCAAGGTTGACGACCACGCGGCGGCATACGCGCAACTCGAGGCTATGGCGGCCGTCGGTGCCCTCACCCTGTTAACCGCCGCCAAGCGTGACGACATCAGCGAAGCGGCCGTCCTGGCTCATCTCCTGCGTCACCGGGAGGCCGAGTGGCCCTCATCCTCGCGGGGCTAGGGATTTTGCACCAAGCGCAGCAGGGTGCCGTCGAGGTCGATCAGGTAGCCGATCCGCAGGCCGGAGTCCTCGACCATAGGTGGGTGCAAGCGCGGCCAACCGCGCCGCGTCTCGGGGATGCCGGCCGTGAGGCAGGCGGCATAGAAGTGGTCGACATCGTCCAGGCGCAAGCAGCAGCTGAACGAACTGCTCGCCGGGTCGAGATCCGCATACCGAAAGAACTCCAGTGTCAGCTCGCCGTGGTTGAGGATCAGCCAACTCTCGTCGCGGTAGGCCGTGACGAACCCGAGCGCCGCGTAGAACCCGATGGTCGCGTCGAAGTCGCGGGCGGGCAGGTTGGGGGTCGCCTGATCGGTCATAGCGTCACCCTAGGAGACCTCAGCGTGGGAAGAGCGCCAGGCCGACGCCGGCGAGCACGCCACCGGTGACGGCATCGATGGCCCGGCGGCCGCGCTGATAGGCGGCCGCCACCCGTCCCGTCGAGGCCGTCCAGGCCACGGCGACCAGCCAGGTGAGCGCCATGAACAGCAACGCGAGGACCACCTCGGCGCGGGCGGCGGTGCTTAGGCCGGCGGGCAGAAGTGACGCGAAGAGCGCGCCAAAGAAGGCGACGGCCTTGGGGTTGGCGAGGTCCGTGGCCAGCCCCAGCCGCCACGCCGAGCCGAGACTGCCCACGGAAATCGCGGCCACCTCGCCACTGGGCCCGGACTCGCCGGTCCGGGCCCGCCAGGCGTGCAAGAGGATCCGCGCGATACGCCAGGAGGAATGCCGCCCCGACAGCGCGAATCACCGCATAGACATGGACGTAACGCGTCAGCAGCGCACCAAGGCCGGCCATCGCCAGCATCGCCCAGCAGGCGATCCCGGAGATCACGCCCCCGGCCACGGCCATTCCTTGTGCGCGTCCGCGCGCAGCGGATACCCGCAGGAGGGTGATGAAGTCGGGACCGGGCGCGACGACGGCGATGAGCCACACCCCGAGGAGCGGTGCGATCTGCGCGAAAGGCATTGGAGCACCTAACTTTTCGTGATGTCAGCGGGAGGGGGTGGCGAGCAGGACGTGGATGTCGACGGGTTCGTCGGCGGTGATATAGGCGTGCGGCACATCCGCGGCGAACGAGAGGAGGTCGCCGGCTGCGAGGTCGTATGCCGCGTCCTCCAGCTCCGCTCGCACCGCACCAAAGGCGATGAAGAGTTGCTCGATCGTCCCGGATGCGTGCGGAACGCCGCTGAAGGACGTATGCCGTGGGATGCGCAGCCGCCACGACTCCAGGGCGTGCGTGCCACGAACGCGCACCAGCAACTCGCACTGAATGTCACCGTCGATGGCGGTCGCGAGCACGTGCACGGTGTCCGGCGCCTCGGGTGAGAGCAGGTCGGTCAGCGACAGGGCCAGCGCGAGCGCAATCGCTTCGAGGGTGTCGATCGTCGGGTTGCCGGTGCCGGACTCCAGACCCGAGAGGGTTGCCTTGGACAGACCCGCCCGGCGGGCGAGCTCCGCCGCGCTCAGGCCGCGTTGCTCGCGCCGCAGACGGATCTGGCGACCGGCGCGGGTGGAGGTGCGCTCGGGCATACGTTCAATAGTGACCAGGCATTCAATAATCAAACAATCCGTGTCACGCGATGAGGGGGGCGAGCGTGTCACCGAGCAGCGCCACCCGACCCTCGATGTGCCCGTTGGCCGGCAGGTTGACGGTCACACCATCGACGCCGGCAGCAAGGATGCGCTCATAGGTCGCGCGGACGTCGTCGGGAGCCCCGAGGATCAGGGACGCCCGACGCGACGCAAGCTCGGGGATGCGGGCGACGGCGTCGTCGGCCTCCTGGGCGGCCTGCGCGGCGCTCGGGGCGATGCACGCGCTGGTCTGATAGGTGACGGTGATCTCGCGACGGTCGCGACCCAGGCGCGCGCAGTGCTCATCGAGTGCGGCGAGCTTGCGCGGAATGTCGTCGATCGCGCAGATCAGATTGGACTCATCGGCATACTGCGCGGCCATGCGTAGCGTCTTCTTCTCGCCCGCACCGCCGATCATGATCGGGATCGGGGCCACCGGGGCGGGGGAGTTGATCGCCTCCCGCGCGGTGTACCACTTGCCCGCCAGTGTCGGCCGCTCGCCGCGGAGCATGCCGGTGACGATCTGCAGGGCCTCTTCCAGACGCTCGAAACGATCGGTGAAGGTGCCGAATTCGAAACCGAGAGAGTCATGTTCGAGCTCATACCAGCCCGCACCGATGCCCAGCTGCGCGCGACCCTTGGAGACGACATCGAGTGCGGTGACGGTTTTGGCCAGCAGCGTGGGGTTGCGGTAGGTGTTCCCGGTGACGAGTGCGGACAGCCGCACGCGGCTGGTGTGCTGCGCCAGCGCGGCGAGCAGTGTGTAGCACTCGAGCATCGCATTCTCGGGTGCGCCCAACATGGGCAGTTGGTAGAAGTGGTCCATGACCAGGACAGTGTCGAAGCCGCTGGACTCGGCCTCGACGGCCTGCCGGACGATTGCGTCGAAGAGGTCGTCGCTGCCGACGCCGGGATAGGTGAAGTTCGGGATCTGGTAGCCGAGGCGCGTCATGGCTCAACGCTAGCGGCACGATCTCTGGCTACCTGATCACCATGGCGTCGGCGCGGGCGAGCGTCGCCTCGAAGAGGTCCCGCGGATCGCCGGGGATCGGGCCGATCTGCTCGAAGACCTCGCGCGAGATTGCCGCGATGAGCAGCTCGTTAGTATCGGACAGGAGCAAGCAATGGCACGACACATCGTTCTCGGCGCCGGCGGCATCGGCCGCAGCGTGGCGCATGCCCTCATTTCTGCGGGTGAAGACGCCGTACTCGTCTCGCGTTCCGACCGCGACCTCGGACCGGACGGGGCCACCGCAGTCGCCCTGGACGTCACGGATGAGACCAGGCTGGCGGACCTGGCCACCGGAGCGCGCACGATCGTCAACGCCCTCAACCCGAGCGCCTATACCCACTGGGAGCGGGACTGGCCGCCGATGGCCAAGGCCGTTCTCGCCGCGGCGGAACGCAGCGGTGCCGGACTGATCACGGTCTCCAACCTCTACGGCTACGGCCTGGTGGACGGGCCGATAACCGAGCGGACGGCCTTGCGCCCCAACGGCGTCAAGGGTCACGTGCGCGTCGAGATGTGGGAGCAGGCGCTCGCGGCTCACGCGGCCGGCCGGGCACGGGTGAGCGAGGTCCGCGCCTCCGACTACATCGGACCGGCCACGCTCGGGACCAGCTTGGTGTCCGGCATGCTGATCAAGCCGATTCTGAAGGGCCGCAGCCCGTGGCTGCCGATGGGGCGCGTCGATGCTCCCCACTCCTGGACGTATGACGGTGATGTCGCCGCGCTGGTGCGTGCCCTTGCGCTCTCGGACGGTGACGCGGACTGGGGCCGGGCCTGGCACGTGCCCACCGATGCGCCTGCGACCTTCGCTCAGTTGGGCGAGGAGGTCGCGACGATCACCGGTGCCAAGGCCCGTCCGGTGCACGTGATGCCGCGCTCGATGGTCACCATCGGCGGCCTGGTCGTGCCGCTGCTGGCCGAACTGCGCGAGACCCGCCACCAGTTCGAGCGGCCCTTCGTGCTCGACTCGAGTGACGCGCAGGCGCGATTCGAGCTGGCGCCGACCCCGCGGCATACGGCCGTTGAGGAGACGGTGGCAGCTCTGCGTGCCGCCGGGATCAAGGGCTGAACTCAGGTTCGGGGCGGTCCGCAACGCGGATCGCCCCGAACGTCGGTCGTCGGCCGAGACCGGCCGAGAGTCGGTCAGCCGAAGAGCGACAGCTTGTCGGCGTTCTTGGCAAGCAAGTAGTAGACGGTCACGCGGTCCTTGCGGCCCGCGCCTTTCATGGCCGCGCCGACAGGTAGCGGCCCGGGCGGGAAAGTTGTAGCCCGCGCTCAACCGATGTCGCGGCGGGCGTAGCCGGCCAGTCCGGCAACCACCAGCACGAGCGCGAGAGCACCCTCGATCAGGACGGGCGGCCAGGACATCGACTCGGCGGGCACCTGCGGCAGGACGGCCAGCGGCGTGGCGTCAAGAATGCGCTGGGGGAAGCCGAGCACCGCGCCGATCCAGCTGACGATGAGGGTCCACCCGACGACGAGCCATGGCAGCAGGTGCAGCTTCGGCACCCACCCGAAGGCCGCCGCGAAGATCCCGACCCCGAGCCACACCGCCGGAGACAACACCAACGCGGCGCCTATGGTGCGGGTCAGCACTCCCCAGTCGCCGTCGCGCAGCGCTGCCGGCAGTGCCAACAGCGCCCCGACGAGCGCGAGCAGCAGCGTCGGCATGATGAGCGCAAGCGCGAGATGACCTGCGGCATAACGGATTCGGGAGGTTGCTGTCGCGAGCATCACCTCGTCGCGGTGGGCGGCCTCCTCGCGGCGCAGGCGCTCGGCGAGTTGGAGGGCGAAGATGGCGATGACGCCGGCAAGGATGCCGAGCATGGCGACATAGAAGGCGTCGGTGAGATCCTGCGCGCCTGCCCCCATCCGGCGGAACCGCTCCACGAGACTGGGCTCGTCGGCGATCGCGTCGAAGACACCCGACATCGAGCCCATCGCGAGCGCGAAGACCGCAAGGCCGGCCGTCCAGGCCCAGACGCTGCCACGCGCCAGCCGCCGCGCCAGCCCGCCGGCCGAGCTCAGGCCGGCCGGGGCGTGCGCGGGCCCGGGGCGGGCGGCCCGCATGCCCGCGCCGTAGTCGCGGCGCGCCTCCATCGCGAAGGCTCCGCCGACGAGAGCCGCTGCCAGCGCGACCAGCAACGGCAGCACCCACCAGCGATTGCCGGCATACGGCCGCGCGAGGGGAGCCCACTCCAGCGGCGAGAGCCACCGCAGCGTGCGCACCGGGCTGTCCGCGGAGGCGGCATCCGCGAGCGCGCGCAGCAGGTAGGCCGCACCCACCACCGCGAGCCCGATCTCACGGGCCGTGCGGGCCGACGCCGTCACCTGGGCAGCACATGCGCCCACACCGGCAAACGCGATGGGTGTCAGGGCGAGCCCGCCGCCCATGACGAGCGCGCCGCCGACGGGCGTCCCGACCACGACCATCGAGATCGCCACGAGGATCCCGAGCAGCAGGGATGCCGACCCAGCCACGGCGAGTGCCCCGGCAAGCATGGCGTGCCGCCCAATCGACCCGGCGCGCAGCAACTCGGTCCGCCCGAACTCCTCCTCGGCGCGGGTGGCCCGGATGACTCCGAGAACGCCCATGATCGCCGCCATCATCGCGGTGAAACCGCCGACGCGGAACATGGTGAATCCGCCGACGGTGAGCAAGTCGAAGGGTGGACCGAGCATCGCCCGCATCGTCGGGTTCGCTGCCAGCGCGGCCGCAACCTCGCGTCCCGCGGCGTCGTCGCTGATGGTCGAGCGATAGGCCGAGGCGGTCGCGGGGATGAAGGACCACAGGATCAGCACCCACGTCACCCAGAACCACCGGTCGGCACGCAGGATGCGCCGGATCGCCAAGCCGGTGCCGCTCAACTGGCTCGACCACCCGCTGCTCGCGATCCGATCCGCGACGACGCTTGTCATCCCGCAGCCTCGTCGTAGTGCCGCAGGAAGAGGTCCTCCAGCGTCGGCGGCGGCGACGTCAGTGACCGTATGCCGTGCCCCGCCAACCGCCCCAGCACCGCTCCCAGCGCGCTCGCGTCGACCTGCGCCGTGAGCCGGTGGCCGTTGAGCACGACGTCGTGGACTCCCGGCAGCTGCGCGAGATCCATTGGCGCAGAGTCAAGGTCGGCAACCACCTGGGTTCGTGTCAGGTGGCGCATCTCGGCCAGCGTCCCGCTCTCGACGACGCGCCCGGCCCGGATGATGCTCACCTGGTCACACAGGGCTTCGACCTCGCTGAGGATGTGACTCGAGAGCAGCACGGTCCGTCCACGTGCATGCTCGTCGCGGATGAGCTGGGTGAAGACCCGCTCCATCAACGGGTCCAGCCCCGACGTGGGCTCGTCGAGCAGCAGCAACTCCACGTCACTGGCCAGAGCTGCCACCAAGGCGACCTTCTGCCGGTTGCCCTTGGAATAGCTGCGCCCCTTCTTGGTCGGGTCGAGGTCGAAGCGCTCCAGCAGCTCGGCGCGCCGCGCCGGATCCAGGCCCCCACGCGCTCGCCCGAGCAGGTCGATGATCTCGCCGCCCGTCAGATTCGGCCATAGCGTGACATCGCCCGGCACATAGGCCAGCCGCCGGTGCAGCGCCGGGGCATCCGCCCACGGATCGCCACCGAGCAACCGCACCGCGCCGGCGTCGGCTCGCAGCAGGCCCAGCAGCACCCGGATCGTCGTCGACTTCCCCGCGCCGTTCGGTCCGAGGAAGCCGTGGACCTCGGCGGACCGCACCCGCAGGTCCAGCCCGTCCAGCGCCCGAGTCGGGCCGAACGTCTTGACCAGTGACTCGATCTCGATGACATCACTCACGCCCTCCATCATGCGCTCGTCGCTCCCGGTCACCGCGTGCGACCATCCGGAATCCCGCGATAGAGTCGAGACACAGACAGGGGAGCGCCACCCAGGGCGCTGAGAGTGCGCGCCAGCGCAGACCCTCGGACCTGATCCGGTTCGCACCGGCGTAGGGAGTCGAGATCTCCCCGGCTCGCGCCGGGCCCTCCATATATGTGGAGGACATTCACCATGCGTAAGCACACCAGCGTGCTCGCCGTCGCGGCCCTCGTCGCGCTCGCGGGCTGCACCACCAAGAGTTCCAGCGTCACCGCCGCGACATCCGCTGCGACCCTCGCGTCCGACGGTGCCAGCACGTCGGCGGAGTTGACACGTTCGGACACCCTCACCGTGGTCACGCACGACTCCTTCGCCCTCTCCGACGAGGTCAAGAAGCAGTTCGAGTCGGACACCGGCATCCAGGTCACCTATGTCGCCCCGGGCGACGCTGGAACAGTGACCAACCAGATCATCTTGACCAAGGACGCCCCACTGGGCGATGTCGTCTTCGGCATCGACAACACCTTTGCCGGTCGCGTGATCAAGGCCGGTGTCCTCAGCCCGTATGTCGCGCCCGGCCTCCCCACGACCACCGCCGACCTCGGGCCGCGCGACGATCTGCTCACCCCGATCGACTATGGCGACGTCTGCGTCAACGCAGACAAGAAGTGGTTCGCGGACAAGGGCATTGCGCTGCCGAAGACCCTCGACGACCTGGCCGCGCCGGCATACAAGGATCAACTGGTCGTCGAGAACCCGGCCTCCTCATCGCCCGGGCTCGCCTTCCTCGCTGCGACCGTGGGTGCCAAGGGCGACCCGGGCTATCTCGACTACTGGTCCGCGCTGACGGCCAATGGCGTCAAGGTCGCCAAGGGCTGGACCGAGGCCTACACCGGCGACTTCTCCGGCTCCAGCGGCAAGGGCCCACGCCCGCTGGTGGTGTCCTACTCCACCTCGCCGGCCTTCGAAGTGCCCAAGGGCGGCAAGGAGTCCGCGACTGTCGCGTTGCTCGACACCTGCTTTCGCCAGGTCGAATACGCGGGTGTGATCAAGGGCGCGCAGAACGAGGTGGGCGCGCAGAAGTTCATCGACTATCTGCTCACCAAGACCGTGCAGGCCGAGATCCCCGGCCAGATGTATATGTATCCCGTCGACTCATCGGTCGAGTTGCCCGCCGACTGGGTCAAGTTCGCGCCGCTCGCGCCGAAGCCGATCGCTGTCGATCCGACGACCATCGCGGATAAGCGCGAGCAGTGGATCAAGGACTGGACGGCGAAGGTCCTCGGCTGACGCCAGTGAGCGCGACATCGGTCGAAAGGGACTCGGGGCCAACGGCTTTCGCCGGTCGCATCCGGCCGGCGCCGGCCGCTCTCTGGGGGATGGCCGCGCTGGTCCCGCTCGCCTTCCTGCTCGCCTTCTTCGCCTGGCCGGTCTGGACGCTGATCGGACGCGGCTTCGTGTCCAATGACGGCGGCATCGCGATGGATGCCGTCGGTTCGGTCCTCGGCTCGGCCCGCACGCTGCGGATCGTCCGCACAACCTTGACCCTCGCGGTCCTCGGGACGACCGCGTCGGTGCTGCTCGGCATACCCGGTGCCTATGTCCTTTACGTATGCCGTTTCCCCGGCCGCGCGCTCGCGCGCGCCCTCGTGACCGTCCCCTTCGTGCTGCCGACCGTGGTCGTCGGGGTGGCCTTCCTCGCGGTCCTGGGGCTGCACGGGCCGCTGGGCTTCCTCGGGTTGAGCCAGTCGCTGACCGCGATCGTGCTGGCGCTCGTCTTCTTCAACTATGCGATCGTCGTGCGGACCGTCGGCGGGTTGTGGTCACGATTGGACCCGCGGGCCACCCAGGCGGCCCGGGCGCTCGGTGCGAGTCCGCGGCGGGCCTTCTTGACCGTGACCCTGCCCGCGCTGGCACCGGCAATCGCCTCGGCAGCCATACTCGTATTCCTGTTCTGCGCCTCGGCCTTCGGGGTCGTGATGGTGATGGGCGGTGTGCGCTACGGCACGATCGAGACCGAAATCTGGTATCAGACAACGCAATTGCTCGACCTGCCCGCTGCCTCCGCATTGTCCGTGGTGCAACTCGTCGTGGTCGCCGCGTCCCTGCTCGCGGCGTCCGCCGCCCAGGGGCGCAGCGAGCGCGCCCTGCGGTTGCGCGGCGACGCGAGTGGGGAGCATGCGTGGTCCTGGCGGCGCGACTGGGGACCGACGGTGGTGACGGGCCTGGTCGTTCTCGGCCTGCTCGCCTTGCCGATGATCACCCTGGTGATCCGCTCGCTGCGCGATGCCACCGGTTGGACGCTCGATCACTATCGGGCGCTCGGCACCACGGTCGGTCGCGCGCTGCCGGTGCCCGTCTGGACGGCGATCCGCAACTCCCTGATCGTTGCTCTCGAAGCCACCGTGCTCGCTCTCGTGCTCGGGACTCTCGTCTCGCTCGTCGTCAGCCGCCGGCCCCGAGCAGCGCTGGGGCGCCGGGCATTACGCCTGCTCGACTCGGTCTTCATGCTGCCGCTCGGGGTGTCTGCGGTGACCGTCGGCTTCGGCTTCCTCATCACGCTGAACCGACCGCCGCTGGACTTGCGCAGCTCGATCGTCCTGATTCCGATCGCCCAGGCCGTCGTTGCGCTGCCGCTGGTGGTGCGCTCGATCCTGCCCGTGTTGCGCGCGATCGATCCGCGCCAGCGGGAGGTTGCCGCGACCCTGGGGGCCTCGCCCGCGCGGGTGTTGTGGAGCGTGGACGGGCCCTTTCTCCTGCGAGGCATGGGCATCGGCGCGGGCTTCGCCATGGCGACGTCGTTGGGGGAGTTCGGGGCCACGAGCTTCCTCGCGCGCCTGGACCGGCCCACGCTCCCAGTCGTGATCTTCAAGCTCGTCGGCCGGCCGGGTGAGGCGAACTTCGGTGCGGCGCTAGCGGCTTCGGTCGTGCTCGCGGTCCTGACCGCCGTCGTGATGCTGGTTGCCGAGTTCGTCCGTCCGCCCGCTGCGGGGCAGCTATGAGGCCCGGGGCCGGCGAGGTTCCCGCGGCGACGGACGGCCCGGGCGCCGGCGGGCAGGACGGCGACGGCCTAGATGGCGAAGGCGCGGCGGAGCGCGGGTCCGGGCCGGGGCTCACGGTGCGGGGACTGACCGTCCGTTTCGGTGCAACCGTGGCCGTCGACGCGGTGGATCTCGACCTACTGCCCGGCGGCATCCTGGCGCTACTCGGGGCCTCCGGCTCGGGGAAGTCCTCACTGCTGCGTGGCATCGCCGGCCTTGAGCCGCTCGCGGCCGGCCGGGTCCGATGGGACGGCGTCGACGTCACGGCGGTCCCGGTCCACAAGCGCGGCTTTGGGGTGATGTTCCAGGACGGGCAGCTCTTTCCGCACCGTGACGTCGGCGGCAATGTCGCCTACGGCTTGCCTGCCTTGGGGGGCCGCGGGCGCGCGCGCCGGGTCGCCGAACTGCTCGACCTGGTCGGGCTCGCCGGCTTCGAGCGCCGTGCGATCACGTCACTGTCCGGCGGGCAGGCCCAACGGGTCGCGCTGGCCCGCGCCCTCGCCCCGCAACCCCGCCTGCTGCTGCTCGATGAGCCCCTGTCCGCGCTGGACCGGGCCTTACGTGAGCACCTTGTCGGCGTCCTGCGCTCCACCTTGCGGGCCACCGGGACGACCGCGATCTATGTCACGCACGATCAGGACGAAGCTTTCGCGGTCGCCGATCGGATCGCTATGCTCCGCGACGGGGCGATCGTCCAACTCGACTCCCCAGAGCGCCTCTGGCACGCCCCTGCCGACGCCGGCGTCGCCGCCTTCCTCGGTTATGCGCCGCTGCTCGGCGAGCAGGATGCCGCCGCTCTCGGCTGGCCCGACCCGATCCCACCCGAGCACGTCCTGGCCGTCGCCCCGGGCGGCCTGATCGCGCGGCCCGCGGACCAGGGCGACGACTCCGCTGATGCCGGCCCAGCAGGCGCGATCCTGGCCATCGGTGAGCAGATCGATCACCGGGGCTATGTCACGGTCGAGGTCGAGCTCCCGTCGCGGACGCGGGCCGAGGCGCAGGCGAGCCACCGGGTGGCGGGGGAGACGGCATACGTGCGCTTGGTCGCCGGCCGCTGCGTCGCGGTTCCCCGGGTGGCGCAGCCTCGATAGGGTCGGGACATGATCAATGCCGTTCACGTGCTCGTCTACAGCGACGACGCCCCGGCCACGCGGACCTTTTTCAAGGATGTCCTCGGCCTGTCCTTCGTCAGCGACGGCGGGTCGGGCGAGCCCGGCGACTGGCTGATTTTCGCCACCGGGCCGAGCGAGGTGGGCGTGCACCCCACTCAGGGGGAGTTCGACGGCGAGACCTTCACCGCGCCGCGGCACCACCAACTGAGCCTGATGACGACCGACATCGAGGCGACGGCCACCCAGGTGCGCGCCAAGGGTGGTCACATCCTCACCGGCCCGTCCGACATGGGCTTCGGGATCGGCATGGAGATCGAGGTGCCGGGCACCGACGCGATCCTCATCTACCAGCCGAAACACGCCACGGCCTACGACAAGTAGTCGCCTCAGGCCGCGCGTTGCCGCGCGCCGATTGCCGTATGTCCGCGCGGCGCGCCGGGTCGTAAGGTCACCACCCGGGCCGTGCGCTTCTCGGCGTCGTGGTCGAGCAGGAAGGGCACGACCGCGAGTGCGGTCATCAGGGCAATCCCGATGACGGTCAGGGCAGCGATGGCGATGTCGGTGAAGGTCATGACATCGAGCCTGCCCGCGCGAGCCGCTCCGGTACATCGGACCCAGGTATGGATCAGGGATGAAGATCCTGCCCCTGCGGCTGACCCCCCTCACCCAAACGTCTACCCCGTCGAGAGGGCACCCAAACACGATCGAGAGTGCAATCTCGCCGGGTCGAGTGGGCAGGGGGCACCGGTCACGGACCCGGCGTCAGGCCGCCGACGGTGCGCGGGTCGAAGCCGAAGGGCAACTCAAGCCGGTGGCGCCCCATCAACTCCGCGTCGGTGAGGATCGACGCGGTCGCACCGTCGGCGACGATCCGGCCGTCGGCGAGAATGACCGCGCGTTCGCACAGCCGCAGGGCATAGGGCAGGTCGTGGGTGACCATCAAGATGGTCACGTCCAGGCTGTCGAGGATCTCCGCGAGTTCGCGTCGCGAGGCCGGGTCGAGGTTCGACGACGGCTCGTCGAGGACCAGGATCTCCGGCTCCATCGCCAGCACCGTTGCCACCGCGACCCGGCGCCGCTGGCCGAAGGAGAGATGGTGCGGCGGGCGCGCGGCGAAGTCGAGCATGCCCACCGCCCGCAGCGCCGACTCCACCCGCGCCTCGATCACGTCCGGCGCCAGGCCGAGGTTCGCCGGGCCGAAGGCGACATCGTCACGCACCGAGGGCATGAAGAGCTGGTCGTCGGGGTCCTGGAAGACCACGCCGACCCGTCGCCGGATCTCCAGCAGGTTCTCCTTGCGCACCGGCAGCCCCGAGACCGAGACGCTGCCCGCACCCGCGGCCAGGATGCCGTTCAGGTGCAGCACGAGGGTGGTCTTACCGGCGCCATTAGGTCCGAGAAGCGCGACCCGCTCGCCGGGGTGGACGTGCAGGTCGACGCCGAAGAGGGCTTGATGTCCGTCCGGATAGGCATAAGCGACTCCGCGAAGGTCGAGCACGGGCACGCTCATCCGCCCACTCCCAACCACGCGGCGCCGGCGCAGAGCGCGGCGGCACCGGGCAGCGCCAGGGCGCGCGCCCACTCGGCGCGGGTCGCGGTGAGGTCGGTGGGGAAGGGCAGACGGCCGGCATACCCGCGCGAAAGCATGGCGAGATGGACGCGCTCGCCGCGTTCGTACGACCGGATGAAGAGGGCGCCGAGGGTCGCGGCGAGGACCGGCCACGCGCGCACCGAGCGCGCCCGGAAGCCACGTGACTCGCGCGCGATCCGCATGCGAGTCAGTTCGCCGCCGACGACCTCCAGGTAGCGGAACATGAACGCTGCGATCTGCACTAATTGCCTTGGCAGGCGGGCCCTTTCCAGCGCCCGCACGAGGTCGCGCGGCTCGGTCGTCGCACCCAGCAACACCGACGCACCCACGCCGATCGTGCCCTTGGCCAGCAAGCCCCACGCCGCCCATAACCCCGGCTCCGAGAGCGACACGGGCCCCACGGCGATGAGCGGCCCGGTCGAGACCACCGGCATCAACACGGCAAAGACGACGAACGGGATCTCGATGAGCAGCCGCTTGCCGAGGTAGCGCGCGGGGACGCGCGAGGCGCGGGCGAGAACGAGGAGGAGAACGGCATACGTCACGAAGGCCCAGACCGCGGTGCGTGGCGTCGCGACGACGATGAGGACGAAGGCCACCAGTGCCGCCAATTTGGTGTGCGCCGGGAGGCGATGGACGACCGAGTGCCCGTGGAAATGGACGGTATGGCCGTGGCCAGCGCCCACCTCAGGCGCCCGGGTCGGGGGTCGATGCCCGGCCGCGGCGACGCAAGGCGGCCATCAGGCCGAAGGCCAGCGCGGCGACGAGCAGCACACCGATGACGCCCGCGAGCCCGCCGGAGAGCCGGGCGTTGTGGACGCCGCTGACGCCGTATTCGGCCAACGGCGAACCGGTGCTCCCGTGCTGCTGCGCCTGACCGGCGATCCCGTTCTGCTCGGCGACATACTCCAGCCCGTCGGGACGGGACGAGGCGTAGTAGCTCGCGACCCCGGCCAGGACGAGACTGACCGCAAGTCCCCACAGGATCAGCGTGCGGGTGCTCAGCCGCTTCACGTCAGTGCCCCGTCACGGATGACGAGCTTCGGTGTGGCGAGCGCGGGCCCGGCGCCGTGCACGAGATCCGGCCGGGTCGCGACGATGCTGCCGACCGCGAGGTAGGTGATGGCCGCCTCACCGAGTCCGATGAGCGTATGCCAGCCGGCCATCGCGATCGCGAGCGTCCGCAGGGGGATCGGCGCGGTCCCGCCGATGGCATAGAGGGCGGTGAAGGCGAGGGCGGTGACCGGCACCGAGAGGGCGGCGCCGAGAGCGGCCGCGACGGGGATGCTCGCCAGGCGCTTGGGCAGCGCGGCCCGCGCCGCGACGAAGACGGCATACCCGACCCAGACGCCGACAATGCCCATCAGGGTGACATTCGTGCCGAGGGCGGTCAGCCCGCCGTCGGCGAAGGCCAGGGCCTGCACCAGCAGGACGACGGCCAGGCACAAGGTCGCCGTGAACGGGCCGACGAGGACCGCGGCCAGCGCGCCGCCGAGGAGATGGCCAGAGGTGCCGGCGCCGACGGGAAAGTTGAGCATCTGGGCCGCGAAGACGAAGACGGCGACCAGGCCGGCCAGCGGCGCAGTGCGGTCGTCGAGCTCGCGGCGGGCACCGCGCAGGCATACGGCGACCCCCGCCGCCGCGAGCGACGCCGTGCCGATGGATGTCGGCGCGTCCAGAAACCCATCTGGCACGTGCACGCGGCGCCTCCTCCTCTGCTCGGACCTCTAACGCTACTGCAAATGATTCGCAATAGCCCGTGCGTCGGTTTCCTATCCGCTGGCCGCTTTCTTCGCGGCGAGCCGCAGCCCAGCAGCACGGGCGGGCGCGGCGTACGCCTCGGCGAGGGAGTCAATGGTCTCGTGGGCGTTCAGGCCGCTCGGGTTGGGGACGACCCACAGGTCGGCCCCGGCGAGCGGTTCCGGCTGCTGGCCGGCGCGTGCGGTGCGCACCCCGAACGCCTGCCGGTAGGCGGTGATGCCCGCGATCGCGACTACCCTCGGTGCCACGGCGCCCACGGTCGCGAGCAGTTGCTCGCCGCCCGCGAGGAGTTCGGCCGTGGTGAGTTCGTCGGCTCGGGCGGTGGCGCGTCGCACGAGATTCGTGATGCCGATGCCGCGGGCCACGAGATAGGCCCGGTCGGCGTCGGTCATCCCCGCCGCGGGGTCGATCTGGCGATCGATGATCCCCGCGCGCAGGAGGGCCGGATAGAAGCGGTTGCCCGGGTGGGCGAAGTGCGTCTGGGTAGCAGCGGTCCACAAGCCCGGGTTGATGCCGACGAAGAGCAGGCGGCAGTCCGGGCCGAGCAGGTCAGGGACTTCGGCGTCCCGGAAGGCCTCCAACTCGGCGCGGGTGAAGCGGGGCACGAGGGCTACTCAAGCACTCCTGCCTTGCCTGCCGAGGGTTGGTCAGGGACTGGGATGGCGCCGGCATCGGCACGCCTGCCACCCGACGATGCGACGTGCGTCGTTACCTCGATGTGACACGGGCGCCCTCGGGTCGCTACCGTTGACGGACCCCCTGAAAGGCCCCTTCCTTCTCATGCTTCGCTCTTCCCATGTGCCCGCGCACCGTGCGACCTGCGGCGTTCGCCGCGCCGCCGATGCCCGCACTCTGACCGGCGCCACCGCGCTCGCCGTCTGGGCTACCGCCGCCGCATACGCCCTGACCCCGGGCGCGCTGCCCACGGCCGCGGCTCAATCCGCGACCTTCGCGGCGAGTCAGCTCGCGACCCCGGCCCCGGCCGGCGTGGCTACCCGCGCGGAAGCCCCGCGGGCCTCCCGCGCCGACGCCCGCGCCGCCTTGACCGCAGTGTCCGCGCCGCGGACCGAGGGCCCGACCGTCGCGGCATACGGCACGCTCGGCCTGAAGGCCGTCGCCAAGCCGAAGCCGAAGGTCGTGGCCAGCCCCGCGACCGGCGCGTCGACGGCAACCGCAGCGACCGGCTCGGCGCCCGCGGCGAGCACCCCCTCCGGTGGCAGCACGAGTTCGTATGCCGCCGCTGGCGCCGCCCTGGGCCTCGCGCCCTCCGCAGCGGCGGTCTACTCCGCGATTCGCTCGACCTTCGGGATCACCAATATCGGCGGCTACCGGGCGGGTGACTGGGGCGACCACGGCACCGGCCACGCGGTTGATGTGATGATCACCAGTGCCGCGCAGGGCAACGCCGTGGCCTCCTATGCCATCGCCAACATGGGCCGCCTGAACATCAAATACATCATCTGGCAGCAGCGGATCTGGATGGGCTCGGGCTGGCGGTTGATGGAGGACCGCGGCAGCATCACGCAGAACCACTTCGACCACGTGCACATCTCGGTCAACTGATCCTATGACGGTCGGCGCCCCCGAGTCCGCAGCGACGGCGGCCAAGCCTGCCTCGCCGGCAGTCAAGGCGACGCTCGTTGCGATCCCGCCCGAAGCGAGTGCCGGCGAGGCTTTCCGGATCAGTCTGGAGTCGTGCCTCGAGCACCTGGCCGCGAACGAACCGCTCTTCCTGCGCGGCCGGCACGCCGACAACCTCCACCAGACGCGCGTGTCTTGGCGCCGGGCTCGGGCAGCCTTCTCGCTCTTCCGGGCACTCGTGCGCACCGACGAGGCCGGGTTGGACACCAAGGTGCGGATGCGCGAGATCGTCCTGCCCCTCGGCCCGGCGCGTGATGCCGACGTCCTGCTGGCGCGCGCGGTGGCTGAGGAGTGGCCGGCCCGGGAGCAACGCGCCCTGCGCGGCCGGCGCCGGCGGACGTATGCCGTGGCCGCCCCCCTGCTTCGCTCCCCGCAGTGGCTGGAGATCAAGAACGACCTGATGGCTTGGCTGGCCGCGCCCGACTGGCTCGACGGTGCCGCCGGCCTGCGAGACGCCCCAGCCCGAGAGGTCACCGACGCAGCTCTCGAGCGCCGCTATGCGCGCGTCGTGGCCGCGGGCGAGACCTTGCTGACGATGCCGGCGCACGATCTGCACCATGTGCGCATCGAGGGCAAGAAGTTCCGTTACGGCTGCGAGTTCTTCGCCGACCTGTATGCCGATTCCCCTGGCACCCCGCCCGCCGAGTATGCCGCGGCGATGGGCGCGATGCAGGACGCCTTCGGCGCCGCCAACGACTATGCCACCGCCGCGCACATGCTTGCGGCGCAAGGGATTTCGCTGCAACACCTCGGCCCCCACCCCGGTCGTGCCGACGTCCTGGCCGCGTGGCAGAACGTCCTATCCCTCACGCCCTTCTGGCGCTGACGCGACCCCTGTCCCTAAACCCTGCTAGCAGGGTTTAGGGACAGGGGGGCAGGCCACCTCAGGCCGGCGCAACGGGTCCGCCGCTGCCGGTGCGGGTCGATGGCGACGCCCCCACCGCATCCAGGTCGGGGCGGGCCGGCCGTCGCTCACCGAGCCGAGGCGTCGCCAGTTCACGCAGCAGGTTGTCGGTCACCGCGGCCGCGAACGCGGTGCTGGCCGCGGTGATGCCGTATCGCGCATACGCGCCCCGCAGGGCGGGGCACCACAGCATGCTCCCGACCGCGACCACTCCCGCGCCGCTCGGCGTCGAGTAGTAGGTCATATCGCTGAAGGTCGTCCCGATGCCCTCTCCCGTCACCGGCGAATGTCCGACCACCTGCAAGGTCGGGGGCGTCCCGGCGATGGGATACGCGCGGTCCACTTCCGTCCCGCACAGTCCCGGGACCGACAGGCCCGCCCGCGCGCCGAGACCGGCGAAGCCGAAGAACCCCGGATCTCGCACCACGAAAGGCCCTTGCACCGGAAACGCCTCGTAAAGCATCCCGACGAGCGCATTCTCCGGGTCTGGCACCGGCCCATCGCGCCACTTCACGGTCGCTTCCGCCGTGTCGCCGAGCGGATCCGCACTCCCGTCCTTGAAGCACACGACCGTCCGTCCGGCATCCTCGAAGCGCACCCGCCAATACATCGCATTCGCGCCGAGGAAGCCGACATTCGTCCCCGTATCACGCGCGCTCGTCACCGCCGCCCGCATCCCCCGGCTCCAGTACTCGTCGTGCCCCAGCGAGACCACTCCGGCCGCTCCGGCCAGCGCCGGCGTCCCCGCATCGAGATCGCCGGAGGTCAGGTAGGCGAGGTCCAAGCCCAGCCGCTCGGCGGCCTGGATCGGCCCGATCTCATACAGCAGCAGTGTCCGCGCGCCGCTGGTGTCGCCGGGCCGATCGAAGCTCACCTTCCGGGCACGGTTCTCGAAATGCCTTGTCGCACCGTCAGAATAGAGCGAGTACCCGCCGAACGTGTTGTATGCCTGATACGTCGCTGTCGCATTCACCACAACCAGCCGGCCGGTCACGTCGGCCGACCGAATCGTCAGCGGCACATAGTGGCTTTGACCGCCAGAGGTCACGGTCAGCAGGTAGGTCCCCGGCGGCCAGCCGGTCGTGTCCAAAACCGTCGTGGGCTCCCACGTATACCGCGCCCGATGGTCGGCGTCGATAACCGGCGGCCGTTGTGGCCTACCGGGCAGGCTCCCACTGCGCCATACCGTCCGCCCGCCCTGCCCGCCGTAGTGACCGAGTCGGTGCGCCTTCACAACGACGTCACCGAGCCGGCTGTCGACATAGACCGCCACCGCGTCACCGGCGCGGGCGCTGGCATGGCTGGCATACGCGCTCAACATCCCGGTGGGAGCGATCACCCGCGGGCTCAAGTGCCACTCGCGGTCACCGGGGCGACTGTTCTCCTCGGCGACCCACGTGCGCGCCGGGGTCGCCGGGCCGCGCGACGTCCCGCGGGAGGACGGCGTCGAAATCCCCCCAGAGGCCGTATGCCGTGGCTCCCCTCCCGCATCCGTGCAGGCACCCAGCGTGAGCAGTGATGCCGTCGTCCCGAGCACATCGCGCCGGCGTGGTGACGGACCCGACGCACGCGCTCGGCTCATGAAGGCAAAGGCTACGCGTAGCCTCCCGGCGTGGGCTTACGTCAGAGCATCCGCGGGCGTGTCGTGGTGGTCGTCCTCACGGCCTTCGCCGCCATCGGGCTGATCGCCGTCGCCGTGCTGGCGACCATCGTCAGCCATGTGCTGCGGACGCAGGCCCAGTCGACGACGTCGGCCACCGCGGGCTGGATCGCCGAGGAGTTGACGACGACCGACCCCAAGACGGTGGTTGCGGAGCACGTGCTGCCACCGGGCTCGGAACGCGTGATCCAGATCCTCGACGCGGACGGCCGATTGGTGGCCGCAACCCCGCCCGGACTCGCCCCGCTGACGACGGCCAGAGGACGCGAGCACCAGACGGTGATGACGACCTTGGACGGCATCCCCGACTTCGATTCGGACAACTTTGCCCTGGCGGTGACGGGCGCGCCGGATCGCAACGGCGCCATGCTCACCGTCGCTGTCGCATCGCCCGCCAGCCTGGAGGAAGGCCCAACCGCTGCTCTGGTGGCGGGCTTCGTCCTGACCGGGATTGGTCTGTTGATGAGCGTGTGGCTCGGCGTGCTGTATGCCGTCGACGCTGCCCTGCGCCCGGTGGAGGCCATGCGCGCGGAGGTGCAATCGATCTCGGATATCGGCTCCTCGCGATCGGTCGCGATTCCGGACGGTGAGGACGAATTCACCCGGCTCGCAACGACACTCAACGACCTCCTGGATCGCCTGCGAACTTCCGACGCTGCGCGCCGGGCGTTCGTCGCCGACGCCGGGCATGAACTGCGCAGCCCCTTAGCTGCTGCCCGCGTCACCGTGGAGCACCTGGCTATTGCCCACTACGACAAGAGCGAGTGCGAGCAGTCCCTGGCCAAATTGGGGCTGGCCATCGACCGGCTCTCCGCCGTCGTCGACGACCTCTTCGTCCTGGCCCGCCTCGGCGACCCGGGAGCACGGTCGGTGTCGGTGCCTGTGGATCTTGACGATGTCACTCTCAACGCCGTCCGGGCGCTACCGGGGCAGACGCCCGTCAGCCTCGAACTCGCGCCGGCGCGCGTGCTCGGCGACGCCGGGTTGCTCGACCGCGTGGTGCGCAATCTGCTGGACAACGCCCTTCGCCACGCCGACTCCGCGATGCGCGTCCGTGTGGAGAACACCGGCGAAAGCGCCGTTCTGACCGTCGACAATGACGGCGCACCGGTCCCGGAACACTTGCGCGAGATGGTCTTTCAGCGGTTCGTCCGGCTCGACGAGGCGCGCGATCGAGACCGGGGCGGATCCGGCCTCGGCCTCGCCGTTGTCGCCGACACGGTCGCGAGATACGGAGGGCGCGTCCATACGAACGTCGCCGATGACGGCTGGTGCCGGTTCGTCGTCGACCTGCCGCTCGCCGCGAGCGACTAGCCCGGCGGCGCGTCGGCGACCAGCCGATAGCCCATGCCTCGGACGGTCTCCACCGTCCGCACGCCGAAGGGCACGTCGACCTTCTTGCGCAGATAACCGACATAGACCTCGACGACATTGTCAGCCCCCGGATAGTCCGAATCCCACACGGCGTCAAGCAGATCGGACTTGCTGAACACCCGTTCCGGCTGTCGGATGAGCGTGTGGAGCAGCGCGAACTCGCGTGGTGTCAACTCGATCATCTGATCGCCTCGCGCAACCCGCTTGGTCATCGGGTCCAGAGTGAGTGTCCCGCACGCGAGGGTGACCTGTCGGGGCACGCCCGAGCGGCGCAGAACGGCGTGCAGCCGCGCCGCGAGGACCACGACGCTGAAGGGCTTGGTGACATAATCGTCCGCCCCGAGTTCGAAGGCGTCGCTCTGATCGAACTCGCCGTCCTTGGCGCTGAACATCACGACGGCCGTCGTCGGATCGCTGGCCCGGATACGTTTGAGCACGTCATAGCCATTGCGGCCGGGCAACATGATGTCGAGCAGCACAACGTCGTAGCCGCCGTACTCGGCCATCGCGAGTCCGGTCAGCCCGTCATGGGCGACATCGACGACCCAGCCCTCGCCACGCAGGATGGCGGCGAGTTCCGTCGCGAGATCGCGCTCGTCGTCGACGATCAGCAGCCGCATAGGTCCTCTCAGCGCTCTCTCAGGGGTCGCGTCATACCGTCGGGGTGTTCGCTAACGGTGAAGGGTTGGCATGTTCGACACCATCATGGGCCTCCCGGTCCACATTCTCGTGATCCACGCTGTCGTGGTGCTCGGGCCGATCGCTGCCCTGCTCGCCTTGGCGTATGCCGTGCGGCCCGCGTGGCGTGACCGCCTTCGGCTGCCGCTGATCCTCGGTGCCGTTGCCACCGGGCTGAGCGGCTTCGTCGCCGGTGAGAGTGGCGAGCAACTCGAACACCGATTGCAGGCCGCCGGAGGCAATGACGCGGCAGCCATGGCGTTGCTCCACGAGCACACCGAGGCCGGCGACCTCGCCAAAGTCCTCTGTTTGGTCTTCATGGTGGTCGTTCTCGGCGTCGTCTACTTCTTGCTCCCGGCAACCAAACCGGCTCGGAGCAAGGCCCTGGGCATGCTCGGGGCGGCTGCCATGATCCTGGTCAGCTGTGCCGCGATCGTGTCGATCGCCATCACCGGCCACACCGGCGCCAAGTCGGCGTGGGCGGATCAGGTCGTCGCCACCCAGGGCGCTACGACCACCGGCGGCGGCGACTGACGACGCCGGGGTGATCGGCAAACCCCTCCCCCCCGCTGCCGATCACCTGAGGCTGTTCCAGTCGTCGCCGCCGGTACTCTCGGAGCATGTCCACCGAGAGTTCAGGCGGCCGGTTGCCGACCGCTCCCGTCGTTGCAGCCGGCTTGGCCGGCGGCTATGTCGTCGCCAGTTCCACCGGCATCCGCCCGCTGGGCGGCCTGGTGCTTGGCGCCGCCGGACTGCTCGCCGGCCGCACGTGGCTGATGCGTCATGGGCCGACGACCGCCGGTCTGCTCGGCGGGGTCTACCTGCTGGCCTTCGGCGCATCACACCCGCTCGCCAAGCAAATCGGTGCGTGGCCGGCTGTGGCTGTCGTCTCTGCGGTCTCGGCCGCCGCGGCCTATTTCGGATCCGATCGCTCGGCTCGCTGACCCCCGAGCGAGAGCGACACAGCCACTAGTCGCTCCCCGAAGGCTGCTGCGGCGCAATCGAATCGACTCGGTGTTAGCACTCATGCGATTGAGTCGAAGGCCAACGACGCATAGCCGACCACCCGCTCCCGACCACCGGCTGCATCGCCGGAGTTGCACTGATCCAGCAGGCGCGGGCGGAGTCGGTGCGCTCGCGCCGACACGAGCAGGCCGTTGACGGGTGCGGCACCACACGCCTGGACGTGGCGGATGTCGGGCTGCAGGGCGAGGAGGTGGCGCGCCGTCGCCTCGTCGAGACGGCGCGCCACGGCATACGGATGGTAATGCGAAAGGTTCGAACTGACCACGACCACCGTCTCTGGACCGCCCCAGAGCGCGTCGACCACCTCGGCGACCACGGCCGGCGCGGCGCGACCGACCGCAAGTGGGATGAGCTCGAACTCGCGCAGCACCCGTTGTAGGAAGGGCAGTTGCACCTCTAGCGAATGCTCTGCGACGTGGGCAGCGGGACTGATGTGGACCTGCGGCAGAGCGGTGAGGATCTCATCGCTCAGCCGCGCGACCGGCACCTGGCCGAGCGGAGTTGCGAACAAATCTGCGCCCGGCACGGCAAGGCCATCGATCGCCACGCGGTGGGTCGGGCCCAGCAGCACGACGCGGGTGATGATGTCGCGGGCGGGGAGCAGGGCGGCATACGCGAGGGCAGCCATCGCGCCGGAGTCAGCGTAGGAGCCGTGCGGTGCGATGAGTGCCTTCACGGGCGCGACCGGGGCCGTCGGGTCGGCAGCCGTGGCGAGCAACCGATCGACCGTCTCTGCCAATGTGGTGGCGTCGCGAGGGTAGAGGTGACCGGCGACGGCGGCCGGCCGCACGCGCGCCATACCCTCAGTCTCGCCCGTGCCGGGAGCGGGATCAGGCTGGGTCGAGGGTGATGTCGACCTGCATCTCGCCGGCCAGTTGCTCCAGCGCAGCGCGGACTACCGCCGGGTCGCTCCCGATGGGCGCGTGGGCGAGCACCGTTGTCTCGAAGAGCACGCCGCCGGCCATCGGCGCGTCCCGCGTCTGTGTGGTGAGCGAGTCGACGCTGAGGTCATGGGCCGCCAGCACGCCGGAGACGTCGCGGACGATGCCGGGGCGGTCGTTGCCGAGGATCTCCAGGCGCACCGACTGCCCGGTGGTCGCGTCCGGGGCGCCGCGGCCGGTATGCACGCTGACATCGAGCAGGCCCGCCAGCGGCGCGAGCGCGGTGCGCAGCGCCTCGACTTTGTCCTCGGGAACAGTGACGACGACGATGCCCGCAAACTTCCCGGCCAGCTCGGCAAGTTGGCTGCGCTCCCAGTTCCCGCCGCCGTCCGCGACGGTGTCTGCGAGCGCCTTGACGAGCCCGGCGCGGTCGTCGCCGATGACGGTCAGTACGAGAGTCTCCACCCTGGCATGGTAGCTAGCGGCGGGTCGCATCGGCTTGCCCGGCTCTATCCTGCGCGTATGCCTACCCCGACCCGCTGGACGACCGACACCAGCCCAGGCCACTCCCGGTGGTATGTCGAGCGCTTCCGCGCGCTGGCCGCCGAGGGCGCCGATCTGGTGGGTGAGGCGCGGCTGGTCGACGCGATGGTTTCGCGGGGAGCCCGGATCCTCGACGCAGGGTGCGGGCCGGGGCGGCATACGGCCTATCTGCACGCGGTCGGCCACGACGTGCTCGGGGTCGATGCCGACCCCGAGTTGATCGCGGCCGCGCGCGAGGACCATCCCGACGCGCGTTTCGAGGTGGCCGACTTAAGCGAACTGGACCTGGTCGGCGAGGGCCCGTTCGATGCCATCCTGGTCGCGGGGAATGTCATGGTCTTCCTGGCACCTGGGACCGAAGCGCTTGTGCTGCAGCGATTCGCGGCGCATCTGGCGCCGGAGGGTTTCGTGGTCACGGGGTTTCACACCGACCGGGAGTTGACGCTTGCCGCCTTCGACGCCGCGATCGAGGTGAGCGGACTGCGCATCGAGCATCGCTTCGCGACGTGGGACCTGCGGGCCTGGCAGCCCGCGGCGGACTTCGTGGTGACCGTCCTGCGTCATACCTAGGGGGGTATAGGATCGCAGCGTTAGGTTGACGAGGTCCGAGGAGAGACACCCATGTGCCGTGCGGTGCGATGCAAGACCTGTGGCAAGACGACGTGGGCCGGGTGCGGGCAGCACGTGGCTTCGGTCAAGGCCGGTGTCCCGGCCGGGCAGTGGTGCCCCGGCCACGAGAGCCGGGCCACGACGGGGGATGCGAACCGGGCCACAACGGGTCAGGACGCGGGCGGTGGCTTCCTCAGCCGCCTCTTCGGTCGAAGCTGACCCCCAGCCGCGTCGAGAGGGCACGATCCGTCCGGTCGGCCCTTCAGCCCGGAGAAGGTCATGGTCGCGACGAACTGCTTCTGCGCGATCAGGAAGAAGATGATCAGCGGCAAGGTGGCCACGACATTGCCGGCCTTCAGCATCGACCACTGCGTCCGGTGCTGGCCCTGGAAGTTGGCCAGGCCGAGTTGGATCGTGTAGTTCGCCGGGCTGTTGTTGACGATCAGCGGCCAGATCAGGTCGTTCCACGACCCGAGCAGGGTGAAGATGGCCAGGGGTCGCGAGAGCCGGCTTGGCCAGCGGGAGGATGACTCGCCAGAAGACGGCGAACTGCGAGCACCCGTCGAGCACGGCGGCCTCTTCGAGTTCCCGCGGCAAGGAGAGGAAGAACTGTCGCATGAGGAAGACGCCGAAGGCCGACGTCAGCGAGGGGAGCATCATCGCGGCGAGCGTGTCGACCAGGTGCAGCTTGCTGAACATGATGTAGGTGGGGATCATCAGCAGTTGGGTCGGGATCATGATCGTGGTGAAAACGAGGATGAAGCCGACATTGCGACCGGCGAACTTCAGCCGCGCGAAGCCGTAGCCCGCGAGCGAACACAGGGACCATATGGGACGCGATGGCCGTCCCGGAGACGATGACGGTGTTCATGATCCAGCGCAGGACGTCGGACTCGGTGAAGAGCGCCTGGAAGCCGGAGAGAGTCGGGTGCTTCGGCCAGAAGGTTGGCGGGAAGGCGCGGATCTCTGCATCCGTCCTCAACGCGGCAAAGAGCATTTGCACCAACGGCATCAAGAAGGCGATCGGCATCGGCGCGAGAATCAAGTGGGCCGGATCGAAGGGCAACCAACCCATCCGACGGCCGGGCTTCCGGCCGTCGGACGCAGCGTCCGCCCGGGCCGTTGGTCGCCCGGGCCCTGGCGGTCGCCGGTGTGGCGCGCTCCGTGCTCACTGGCTGTCGGCCAGTTCTTGATCCGCGGCCTGGTTGGCCGCGTCGAGGCCTTCCTTCGGGGTTGCCTGGCCCTGGAGGATGTTGCTCACTTGCTCGCCGAACACCTTCGACAAGCCGGCGTAACCCTTGAGCGTCGGGCGGGGCTTCTTGGCATTCTCGAGGTTGTCGGCGAAGTGCGCGAAACCGGGCAAGGCCTTGTCGGTGTCGATGAAGACCGGTGAGTCCTTCTCGGACGAGCGCAGCGGGAGATTCCCCAGAGGGATATTCCACTTCTCGTCCTGGGCCGCGGACGTCAGCCACTCGGTGAACTCAGAGGACCAGTAGGCCCGGTTCGCATCGCCTAACGAGGTGACGATCCGCTTGGCCATGCGCGAGCAGCGCGAAGTCGGCGGGCGGGCAGTTGTCGCCGGCTTCGGAGCAGCCCACCCGGGCTTGTCCGGGTGGGCATGGCGACGGGCGGAGTCGTATTCCGCCCACGTGAAAGCCCCTGGGACATAGACAAATTCAGCCGCGGGTCGGCGCGCAGCCCCTTGGTCACGAAGACCTCGCGATAGAGATCGAGCAGATGCCCCCAAGACGCAGTCGTCCCAGATGGGCAGGTGCGCTTCGCCGTCGTAGTCGGGCTTGAAGCCGTGCACGCCACACTCGGTCGCGACCCAGTCGGGGGCCCAGTCGACGCCGCTGGCGGAAAATGCGCATCCAGAAGTCGCCCGGCTCGGCCAGTTGCTGCACGAGTGGTCGAAGCTCCTCTGCTGCGCCTGGCCGACGTCGGTGTAGATCGTCGCGCCCGTGTGCGGCTGCAGTTGCCGCCAGAACGGATCGATCGCCCGCACCAGCACGCCGTCCGGCGCCGACGGGCGTTCGGAGTAGAAACGGAATTGGCGGCCGGCCGCAGCCAGTCCGGCTCACGCCAGTCGATGCCGTCCACGACCGGGCCCGCAGCGCCCGGCAGCGGATAGCGCGGGGCGTCCGGGGCTTGGTCGATGCCTGGCCGTGCGGTCACCGTCGGCGTCGCCGCCGAGCTGGGCGCGCTCGTCGTCGTGGTGGGTCGCGCCGTCGCGCTCAGGACGTATGCCGTTCGCTCACTCCCGTGCACGCGGCCAGCCATAAGGCGCAGACACCGGCGATGACGGTCAGGCCACGAGGCAGTTGCATGCTGCGCAGTCTGCGCCGAAGTTGCGTATCATCCGGGCGAATCGCGCAATCACCTTGCGCGACAGCGCAACTCGGTTGTGCGCTCAGTGAGGTTACTTCGGCGGGAGGGAGCGGGCATACGTGACGCCATGATCGACCCAACGGCGCAGGATCGCTTCATCCGCCAATGCCTCCTCGGTCACGCGCAACCACCCGCCCATCGGCCGGCCGCGCATCTCCATCCGCGAGATGACCACATCGTCGACGATGTCGTCGGCCTTCGCGGGGTCGCTGCGAACCATCAATCCGCCATGACCGGCCGCAGCAACCGCCATATGGCCGCCGATCAGAAACGCCAGGCCACCGAACATCTTCTTCTCGGTCAGCCCACTCTCGTCCTGCACCAGTTCGCGAATGCGGTCGGCCAACTCCTCGTCATACGCCATGCGGGAAGTATGCCGCGCACCAAGCCCGCTACCTCGATGCCTCCGCCTGCGGGTCACCCTCCGGCTCACCCTGCGCCTCGCCACCCGTTTTCGCCGGCTCGCCCACCGACTTCGGGGGTCGGGCAGACCGCTCCGGGGGCGGTTCGAAGGTGGCGTCGATACGTTCATACTGCTTGGTCCGCATCATGCGCGCCTGGGCGGCGTATTGCCTCTTGTCGGCGTCGGTGAGCGAGACATTGTCGGTGAACGGAGTCAGCAACGCGCGGGGATAGAGGCGCTTCGCGGACACCGCATTGATCTCGGCACAAACGATGAGGATGACGGCCGCGAGATAGATGAAGGCGAGCAGGCCGAGGACGAAGCCGACCACACCATTGCTGGCGGACGCATCGCGCACGACCCGGCCGACATAGACCACGCCGAAGGTCTGCAGGACCTGCAGCAGCACAGCGGCGACCACCGAGCCGACGATCAAATGGCGCCGCTCGGCCACGCCGACGCCGATGCGATAGGTCAGATACATCACGCCGGCGTTGAGCAGGATCGTCGCGAGCATGACCAGCCACTTGGTGGCGCTGCCGAAGTCGTAGGACGCGGCGATCGTCGCGATGGTCGTTGACGCGGTGACGACGAGCAACCCGAGCGGCACGATCAGCAGACTCCGGCCGCGGGTCAGGATCGGGTTGGGGCGGGAGTTGCGCGGCACCGACCAGATCGTGTTCATCGCATACTGCAGGGCATTGCCGACGCCGAGCGCGCCATAGATCGACACCGCGCTACCGATCACGACACCCGCCGGTCCGCCCGAGAGCGACCGGGGGTCGCCGAGCTGGTCGCCGATGACGGGGACCTGGCGCAGCGCCGACTCGATGATCTCCTGCTGTAGCCCGGGGTCGTTGACCAGCACCACGGACAAGATTGTGGAGATCAGGATCAGCAGCGGGAAGAGCGAGATGAAGCCGTAGTACGTCAGCAGGGCTGCGAGATAGCCGCCGGAGTCGTCGAAGAATTTCCAGGCCACGGCGATCGGGAAGCCCAGGACCGGATGCCGGCGCTGGAACCCGTCCACCCGGTCCACGACACTCACGTGCCCGATCATCCCGTATGCCGTGCCCGCCGTGCCCGCCGTGCCCCGCCGTGGCGCCCGCCACGCCCCCGCCGACGAGGCGGGCTCAGCAGAGGGTGGGCGGGGCGCGGCATACGACAAGCGCGCCACCGCGGGGAGTCCCACGGTGACGCGCTCGTCGGTCCTGCGGCGTCAGCGGCTGAGCGCCCGAAGGAAAGCGGTGCCGGCGGGGGTGCCGACGCCGGTGACATCGTCATAGCCCGGGCGGGTGTAGATCGTGCCGGTTTGGTTGAAGGTGCGCAGGCTCGTGCGCAATCCGTCCGCGGCATCGAAGCCGTTGATGTAGTCGACGCGGACGACGGCGGTGTCGACGGTCCGGCCGTGGTTGACATCGCGCACGGCGCTCGAGCCGGCCATCGCGTAGATCGCGGGGTTGAGGAATCCCAGCTTGGCGCCGCCGCTGAGCGAGATGGCGTCGGCGGTCACGCCGGCCATGAGGGGCGAGGAGAGCGACGTGCCGCCAATGCGGTACTGCGAGTAGCGCAGCGACCCGTCGGGGAAGGTCTGCGTCATTCCCATGAGGAAGCCGGTCTGCGGATCACCGTCGAGGGCGATGTCCGGGACCGCGCGCATGGCCTTCGCGGTGCCGAAGTAGTGGGCGATCGTGTCCGGGACGACGCCCTTCTGGTAGGCCGGCTGAGTGAACAGGCGGCTGGTGCCACCGCCGGCGCCGTAGACCCACGCGGGCGGCATCGGATCCCACTTGCCGTCCGTTAGGACGGATTTGCCCGTGCCCCAGCCTTGTTCGAACCCATAACCATTGGTCTTGTTGACCCCCAGGGACGTCCCGCCGACGGCCGTGAACAAGGGGTCGTTGGCCGGGGCGTCGGCCTGCCGGCGCGCGGTGTTGGCGATCTCGTCGCCGTTGTCACCGGAGGAGACGAGCAGCGAAATGCCCTGGGCTGCCGCCTGCAGGGCGGTCTGGTGGGTCATATCGGCGACCGCTGAGCCATCGCTCTCGGTCTCGCCCCAGGAGTTGCTGACCATGTCGGCGAGTTCGCCGTTGACCACCTTGTCGATGGCGGCGTCGAGGTCGGCGTCCATGCAGCTGCGTCCGCCGACGTAGACGACATTGGCGTCGGGTGCGAGGGCGTGGGCGGACTCGACATCCAGGGTCTCCTCGCCGTACCACCCGGCACCGCCGCATTCGTCGATGTGGTGGTAGCTCTTGGGCAAGACCTGGGTCAGCTGCCCCGGCCGCCACAGATGCCCCGGATCGTTCTTGCGGGCATACGCCTGTGCATCAGCCTTGATATAGGGGGCGGCGAAGGCATCGGTGATGGCGATCCGTGCCCCCTTGCCACTGCCCGCGCCAGTCCCTACCCCGTATGCGCCGCGCAGTTGCGCCGGCTTGTAACCGCACGGGGCGTAGGGCCGCTTGGTGCCCTGCCAGTTGATCACGGAGGTGGCCGTCTTCTCGCCGAAGTACGTGGAGCAGGGGCCCGAGTTGCGGAAGACGGGCTCCGGCGGCGGCAGCTGGCCGGGCGGCACCGGGTCGCCGCTGCCGCGGGCCTGGGTGCGCTCGACTCCCGCGTTCATCGGGTGCGCCATGGCGGAGGTGTCGAGGCCGCCGATGCCCGCGACCACAGCAGCGAGGTCGGCGGGCACGGACAGTGCCGTGGTTGGCGCGGTGACGGCCTGGCCGTTGCGGCGAAAAGTCCCGAGGCGGGTGCCGAAGGCCTTCTCGATGTCCGAAGTGCGCGCGCTAGCCCGGATGTAGCGGTTGTTGGAGGGGACCTCGTCGATCGAAAACCCGTTGGCCCGCAACCAGTTCGACACCTGGGCAGCCTGCTCAGACGTCGGCGCGAAGCGTTGGCGCCACTGCGCGGCGGTGACGAAATGGCGGTAGCTGGCCGATCCGGGGTTCGAGACCGACGCGGCAAGGGACTCGGCACCGGCGGGATCGCGCAGCGCGAGCACGACGTACACGTCCATCCGCGCGGATGCGACCGGCGCCCGGGTGGTCCTGAGGCTCGCGGTCCACGACGGCGCCGCCGTGACGACCTTGTGAGCGTTGGACGCGCTAGCCATTGCGGGTGCCGCGAGGGCCAGAACTGAGGCCGCGGAGGCGATGACGGCGAGTTGACTGCGTTTCGAAACCACCATGTCCGGGATTGCCTTTCGGGCCGAAAGATTGCCGCCGGATCCGGCGGCTCAACGCAGTTTTGCGCGCCGCCAGGGCGCATCCCCATGACATTTGTCATGAACGCGAGCCGAGTCTCTGGTGGTGGCGTTCGGGTCCGGACCGGGTCGATGCCCATACCGGCTGCGCCACTGCCTCGGCGACGCTTACCGTATGCCGATCCACCGCGACCGCGCCGTCACCCGCTTGGCATTCGGGCTGGCCGCCCTCGTCGGGCTCCTGCACTTCGGGTTTAGCGCCCATTGGGGACTGGGCGGAGACTGCTGAGCACGCTGGGAGGACGGCTGGTGACTCAGTTCGAGGGCCACCGCTGGCTGTTGATTCCGGTGGCCATCGTCAAGGCCGGCTTTGCTGCTCTGCCTCTCGCGCACTGGCGCATCGGGCGGCTCGGCGTCTGGGGGCGTCGCGTGTGCTGGCTGGGTGCCTCGGCGATGATTCTCTAGGGCGGGGTCAACACGGTCGTGGGGAATCTCGTCCTGGGCGGGCCATCCGACCGGACGGCGGCTACGACCGCGCAGGCATGATCGGCCACGCCTGGCTATGGGATCCGCTGTGCCTCATCTGGGGCCTGGCCCTCGCCCTCGGCGTCACTGGCATGCGCCCGTCCAGCTCCTGGGGCACGATGCCGACGCGGACGGTTACAGCTCGGTCAGGTGCTCCTCGCTGGCGCCAGGAACAGCGATAAGAGGCACCGACCGGTCAATGGTGACGAAGCGCCCCCCTCGGTGCACGGCCAGGGCGAGCAGATAGGTCTCGGTCACCTGCCGATGCCCCAACAGCACTGATGGGGTGACAACGTTAGGGTCGACCAGGCTCAGGCCGCACGCCCAGAACTGATGATCCGTGTCCGCGATCGATGCGGAAAGGAGCGCGATTGCTTCGGTCACTGTGACAGTCCCCGGGTAGGCCGGCTGGCTCAGGATGCGCACGACGCCGTTCTGGGTGATTGACCACGAGGCCCAACCGCTGGACAACCCGTCGCGAGCCCACTCGTGAACGCGGGCGTGATCGACGTGGTCGGGCTCCAGATCCTTGGCCCAAGGGCCGGGGTTTCGAGCGTGCCGGGGTGTCTGTCCGCGCTCTGGGGGGTCACGGTCCGGGCGCTGTCGGAGTTCTTGGGTTGAAGTTCGAGGTTGTGGCAAGGCGCTTGAAGAGGTCTCGTTCGGCTGGTGTCAGCCTGGCGGGCACGAGGATGTGAGTGTGGGCGTGCAGGTTACCGAAGGGTCCGTTCGGGTTGGGGATGCCATGGGCGGGCACGGTGAGGACTCGGCCGGAGCACGTTCCGGGGGGCACGTCGATGCTCACCGGCCCTGCCGGTGTGTCGAGGGTGATGGTGGCGCCGAGTGCGGCTTCCCATGGGGAGAGCGTCAGTTGGACGTGGAGGTCGCGGCCATCAAGCCGGTAGCCCTCGGGCGGCACGAGCCGGACGCGCAGGACGACGGGCAGTGGCTATGGATTTCATATAGCGCATCTGGCACCATGAGTCAAGAGTCAACGACAAGAACCGTGGGCCGCCAAGAGGGACCCGGTGCGCGCTCCTCTACCTGGCGCTCCACCTCACGGCGCTGCTTCACAGTCAGGGCGGCCAGGACGACCGTGGGCAGGGCGAACGGATCACCATGTGCGCCGTGCCCGTCCTCCGGCTCATCGAGCGGACTCGCCGCGTCCAGCAGCGCGGACGTGGACACCGAACGGACGGTGGCATCGCGGCGCAGCCGCACCTGTCCCCGACGAACGTGTCGACCTCCCACACCTCGCCCTCGAACCAGAACCTCGAGCCCGTCTCGAGGGTCGGGACGCCGCTCAGCATCGCTTCTCCTTCACCGGCACGGAGACCACCGAGCGGCTCGACAAGGGCCGAGTCAGGTCTGTCGTCCACGCCTTCCGCCAAAGCAGCGCCAAGACCGAAGCCCTCACGTCCAGTGGATCGAACCCCGACACCCGACCCTCGATCTGTCCCAACGTCATTCCCGAACGCCCGGCCGCGGACACGACGGTGACGCACTCCTCGTCCAGAAACATCGATCGGCGGCCCTGGGCCAGGAACCGGAGGTTCGCCATCACGACCGCGTCCCCGCCATGGAACACCTCATAGCGCCAGCCCTGCTTCGGCACAGCCTGCCGTCCACTCAAGAACCGCGGCCACCACCGGCTCCTGACACATGCGGGCAGGTTTGGCATCCACCACGACGACCGAGCCGTCCGCACAGGCCAAGAGATAGTCCGGAGCGTGCCGGCGCTGCACACCCTCGTCGAGGCCACTGAGCCAGAATGGCTGACTGGGACTGGCGATCCCCGTCACCGCAACGTCGAAGTCGGGCAGCAGGACCCGGTCCGGCTCCAGCAGGCTCTCGTAGCCCACGAGCGTCCCCGTCCACAACCACCCCGGGTAGTTGCCCTGGCGAGGGTGCCAAGAGAACTCGCGAACCGGCGATCCGGCCGCGACCGCCATACCTCGACATCGGCGAGGGGCGTCACGACCTCCTCGCCAGATGCAGTGCACTACCGCAGTTCGGTCGATCCGCGCGCCGTCGGCGGCCCCATGCGTCCAGCATGAACCTCATGGACAACTTGCTGGCAAACCGACACGCACCCGGCAAGCTATTGGCAATCCGACAAGATGCGCGTCAACCTACAGGGCTCGTCGGAGAAAGTTTGGTGTAGCGGGAACACTCCACCGGGAAGAGGAGTTGAGTCAGGTAGACGCAAGTTTACGGACCCGGGGTTGCGCAAGAGGCATACGGGGTCGTAGCTTGAGTGCAAGCAACTCAACTTCATCCCCAACCAAGGAGCACCCCACATGGCCCGTGCAGTCGGTATCGACCTCGGCACCACCAACTCGGCCGTCGCTGTCCTCGAAGGCGGCGAGCCCACTATCATCGCGAACGCCGAAGGCGGTCGCACCACCCCCTCGGTCGTCGCGTTCTCCAAGAACGGCGAGGTCCTCGTCGGTGAGGTCGCCAAGCGACAGGCCGTCACCAACGCCGACCGGACGCTGCGTTCGGTCAAGCGCCACATGGGCACCGACTGGAAGACCGCCGACATCGACGGCAAGGCCTACACCGCCCAGGAGATCAGCGCTCGCATCCTCCAGAAGCTCAAGCGTGACGCGGAGGCCTACCTCGGCGAGCCGGTGACCGACGCCGTCATCACCGTCCCCGCCTACTTCGACGACCACGAGCGCCAGGCCACCAAGGAGGCCGGCGAGATCGCGGGCCTCAACGTCCTGCGGATCGTCAACGAGCCGACCGCGGCCGCGCTGGCCTACGGCCTCGACAAGGGCAAGGAGGACGAGCTCATCCTCGTCTTCGACCTCGGCGGTGGCACCTTCGACGTCTCCCTCCTCGAGGTGGGCAAGGACCCGGAGGACGGCTTCGCCACCATTCAGGTCAAGGCGACCAGTGGCGATAACCGCCTCGGCGGCGACGATTGGGACGACCGGATCGTCCAGCACCTGCTGACCACGGTCAAGAACACCACCGGTGTCGACCTGTCCAAGGACAAGATCGCCATGCAGCGTCTTCGGGATGCTGCCGAGCAGGCCAAGAAGGAGCTGTCGTCCGCGACGAGCACCAACATCAGCCTGCAGTACCTCTCGATGTCCGAGAACGGCCCCATTCACCTCGACGAGACCCTCACGCGGGCGCAGTTCGAGCAGATGACCAAGGACCTGCTCGACCGCACCAAGCAGCCCTTCCACAACGTCATCAAGGACGCCGGCATCAAGCTCGAGGACATCGACCACGTCGTCCTCGTCGGTGGCTCCACCCGTATGCCGGCGGTGTCGGCCCTCGTGAAGGAACTCACCGGCAAGGAGCCCAACAAGGGTGTCAACCCCGATGAGGTCGTCGCCCTCGGCGCCAGCCTCCAGGCCGGTGTCCTCAAGGGGGAGCGCAAGGACGTCCTCCTCATCGACGTCACCCCGCTCAGCCTGGGCATCGAGACCAAGGGTGGCCTGTTCACCAAGCTCATCGAGCGCAACACCGCCATTCCGACCAAGCGGTCCGAGGTCTTCTCCACCGCCGAGGACAACCAGCCCTCCGTGCTGATCCAGGTCTTCCAGGGCGAGCGCGAGATGGCGCAGCTGAACAAGAACCTCGGCACCTTCGAGCTGTCCGGCATCGCGCCGGCCCCGCGGGGCGTGCCGCAGATCGAGGTCACCTTCGACATCGACGCCAATGGCATCGTCCACGTCACGGCCAAGGACCGCGGCACTGGCAAGGAGCAGAAGATCACCATCTCCGGTGGCTCCGCTCTGTCCAAGGACGAGATCGACCGCATGGTCAAGGACGCCGAGGCACACGCCGCCGAGGACGCCCAGCGCCGCGAGGAGACCGAGGCCCGCAACACCGCCGAGCAGCTGGTCTACTCCACCGAGAAGTTCCTCGCCGACTCCGGCGACAAGCTGACCGCCGAGATGCGCCAGCCGGTCGACGAGGCCCTGGCCGACCTCAAGGAGGCCATCAAGCCGGAGAGCAACACCTCCGTCGAGGACCTCAACGCCAAGGTCACCAAGCTCAACGAGGAGTCCCAGAAGATGGGCGCGGCCCTGTATGCCGCGACCTCCGCCGCGGACTCCGCGGAGACTCCCGGTGCCGACTCCAGTGCGTCCAGCGACAACGCCTCGGGTGCGAGCGATGACGATGTCGTCGACGCCGAGGTCGTCGAGGACGACGAGGAGAAGAAGTGACCGAGTTCCCCAACACCCCGGCGAGCGACCCCGCGTCGAGCGCTGAGGATGCGGTGAACGCCTCGGCCCACAGTGGCGGCGACGCAGTCGCCAGCGCTGGGGACGCCGTCAACGACGGCAGCGCCCCCGCGGGCCCGGCTTCGGCCGGGCCCGCGGGCGGGGACACGGCATACGACGATGCGGCGGTCGACCCGGCCGTCGCCGTCGCGCCAGAAGCCCCGGATGCCGTCCACCCGGACACCCTCCTCGCTGCGGAGCGGCTGCACGACCTGCAGCGGCTCAATGCCGAATACGTCAACTACAAGAAGCGCGTCGATCGGGACCGCCCGCTCATTCAGGAGCGCGCGATCGCCGATGTCCTCGAAGCCATGCTTCCCGTCATGGATGACATCCAGGGCGCGCGCGATCACGGTGACCTGACCGGCGGGCCGTTCGCAGCGATCGCCGACAAGCTGGAAGGGACGCTAGGCCGCTTTGGCTTCGAGCGCTTCGGCGCCGTGGGCGAGGCCTTCGACCCCGAGTTCCACGAGGCGCTGATGCACCTGCCCGGTGCCGAGCTTCCGGCTGGTGCGACAACGACGACCATCGTCCAGGTCCTCCAGCCGGGCTATCGTGCCGGAAACCGGGTCATCCGGCCGGCCCGCGTGGCCGTCTCAGACCCCAGCTGAGGGATCGATAGCGCTCACGTGAAACCACAGTTCAGGAGAGGAGGACGCCAGGATGGCTAGTCAGGATTGGTTCGAGAAAGACTTCTACGCGGTCCTCGGCGTCCCCAGCGATGCCGACGCGGCGGCCATCAAGAAGGCCTATCGCAAACTCGCGCGACAACACCACCCGGACAAGAACGCCGGGGACGCGGCCGCCGAGCGCAAGTTCAAGGACATCACCGAGGCCCACTCGGTGCTGTCTGACCCCAAACAGCGTCAGGAGTATGACGCGATCCGCCAGATGGCGCGTGGTGGGGCCCGCTTCACCGCGGGCGGGCCGGGCGGCGCCACGGGAGGCGCCGGCTTCGAGGATGTCTTCTCCTCGATGTTCGGCGGTGGGCAGGGCGGCAATGTTCGCTTCAACACCGGCGGTGGTGCCCAACCCGATCTCGAGGACATCCTCGGCGGGCTCTTCGGCCAAGGCGGCTTCGGCGGCCAGGGCGGATACCCTGGCGGTCAAGGTGGATTCCCTGGCGGCGCAGGCGGTTTCGGCCGGTATGGCGCCCCTCACGGACCGCAGCCGGGTCACGACATCGAGGCCCGCACGACGCTCAGCTTCCGTGAGGCCGTCACCGGATCGACCGTCACTTTGTCGGGACTGGACGGGCAGCGGATCACCACCCGCATCCCCGCCGGCGTCAAGGACGGGCAGAAGATCAAGCTGCGCGGCAAGGGCGGCGAAGGCGATCCAGGCGCCGCCCGCGGTGACCTGATCCTGACGGTGACGGTCGAGAAGCACCCGGTCTTCGGGCGCGAGGGCGACAACCTCACGCTCGATCTGCCGGTGACCTTCGCCGAGGCAGCCCTCGGTGCGACGGTGGCGGTGCCGACGCTGGACGGCAAGCCGGTCAAAGTCCGCGTGGCCCCCGGCACGCCGTCGGGCCGGGTGTTGCGCATCAAGGGGCGTGGGGTGGCGACCAAGTCGCGCACTGGCGACCTGCTTGCGAAGGTGCAGGTCGTTGTGCCACAACGCCTTTCCGATGAGGCGAAGGCCGCGGTCGAGGCGCTGCGTGAGCAGGAGGCCGGCGTCGACCCGCGCGCTGAGATCTTCGCTGAGGCCGAAAGGGCCTGACCCACATGGCCTTTCACGCATTCGGTCCCGACGACGACGCCCCGGTCTTCGTCATCTCGGTCGCGGCGCAACTTGCCGGTATGCACGCGCAGACCCTTCGTCAGTACGACCGGCTCGGGCTCGTCACGCCCTCGCGCACCCAGGGCGGAGGCCGCCGCTATTCGGCGCGTGATGTCGTCCGCCTGCGCGAGGTGCAGCGGCTGACGCAGGACGAAGGGATCTCGCTGGCGGGCATCCTGCGCATCATGACTCTGGAGAATCAGGTCGATGCGCTGCAGGCCCGCGTTGCCGAGTTGACGCACGCCCTACGCGAGGCCGAGATCGCCAGTGGGCGAAGGGTTTTCGCGGTTGGACCGACCGGGGACGCAATGGCGATTCGCCCCGGGGAGCGGCCGCGGCATACGCGCTCACAGGCGCTGGTGCTCTGGGACGCACTCAGCCGCTGAACGACGCGCGGAGACCCCGAGAAGAGCCGCCGGCATCTAGCAGAAATGCGAAAGACGGCGGCTCTTTCGTTGCCGGGCCACTGCTCGTCAGGTGAGGGTCAGCAACTGGGCGATGACGATCTTGGTCACCATCGCCACCGGATAGACGAGTGCGTAGCCGAGGGCGACACGCTCATCGTGGTTGGTGGCCGAGTTCGCGAAGGCCAGGACGGCCGGCTGGGTCTGGGAGGCGGCGGCATACCCGGCGATGCGTTGGCCCGATGCCCGCAGCACCCATTTGGCGATGCCGATCAAGGCAATCGCGTGCACGGCCGTGACGAGAACACCGGCTGCAATTAGTTTGAGCCCCAAGGGGCTTTGGATCGCGTCGACGAATGCGGTGCCGGCGCGGCCGCCGGCATACGCCAAGAAGAGCAGGATGCCGAGCTGGTTGAGGACCTCGATCGACTGGTGCGGCAGGCTCCAGACGACCGGGCCGGTCCGCTGCAGCCGGCCGAGGATCAGGCCGACGATGAGCGGCCCCGCAGCATGGCCGAGTTCGAGGGTGCCCAGGCCGGGGATGAGGATCGGGAGTTGGCCGAGCAGGAGCCCGAGCGCGACGCCGACGGCCAGGCCGAGCGGGTTGATGTCGGAGCTGCCGTGCTCGCTGTCGCCGAGATAGCGGGCCACATCGGCCATCCGCTCCTTCGGCGCGGCGACGCGGATGCGGTCACCGGCCTGCAGGATGAATCCGTCGGTGGCGAGGAAGTCGTGATCGGCGCGACGCACGCGGGTGGCGCGGGCGTCATACTTGCGCCACAGCTCGAGGTCGGCGATCGTGCGGCCGTAGAACTGCTTCTGCGAGAGCACCATTCGCCGGAAGTCGACGTCGCTGCGCTCCTCGTCCAAACGAATCTGGGAAAGCCGGCCGAGTTGCTTGACGACATGGTCGATCGCGCGCTGCGGCCCGATGACGAGCACCCGGTCGCCGGTCTTGAGCAGGGTGTCGCCGCGCGAGACATGGATGTCGTTGTCCCCGACCTGATGGCGCGAGAAGAGGACGCGCCCGTATGGCGTGTAGGTCAGTTCGCGGACGGTCAAGACGTTGTCGCGGGTCACCTTGATCGTGGCATTGCGGATCGGGTCCGGTGCCGCCTCGTCGATGCCGCCCTCGGGTGGTGCGCTGCGGAGGGCGTATGCCGCGGCCGCCAGCATGATGATCACCCCGCCTGCGTAGGTCAGCCCGTAGGCGACCGTGGGATCGGGGGCCCCGCCGACGCGCTCGACCGCGGCGGCGAGCGCGGGAGTGTTGGTGTTGGCGCCGGCATACAGGCCCGCGATGGATCCGGGGGTCAGGCCGAGGAGGGCGCCGAGCCCCCAGCACAGCCCACCCACCGCGGCCAGCGTGGAGGCGACGAGCGCAACCGGCTTCGCGCCGGTCCGAAGCGACGAGAAGAAGGATGGGCCCGCCATCACGCCGACGCCATAGGCGAAGAGCGCCAGCCCCACATTGCCGATCATCGCCGGCAGGGCCAACTCGGGATCGATGGCGGACGCACCGAGGGCGACGAAGAGCACCGCGGCCGGCCCGATCGAGATGCCCTTCACCCGGATATTGCCGAGGGCGGTGCCGAGGGCGAGGAGAACGAAAAGGAGCAGGACGGGCTGCTCGACGAGGTATGACACCACGTCGCACCAGTTTAGTCGGCGGGGCCGGCGCGACCGAATCTCGTCCGGGCGAACGAGGGTCGGCAGCAGCCTTGCTTGCACGGTGGGCCCGCCCGCCTATGCCCATTTACGCACGACGGGTGGAGGTGAATGCTGACCGCTGTTGGAGAGTGGGGTGTCCAGTGGGTCGCAGGAATTGGTCGCCGCGTTTCACGGCGCGAGTGTGGTGCCTCAGGGGTCATCGCGCTGGTGCTTGTTGGGGGGGTGACTCTTTCTTCGCCCAGGACGGAGGCAGTGGTTAGTCAGGCGACGGTGCCCGGCGCGGCAGCCGCAGTTGCCGCGCCGGGGATTGGGATCGGCCCGGCGGCGATGCACCCGGGCGGGAAGGTCACGGTCACCGGGCAGGGGTGGCTCCCGAATGCGACGGTTGCGATCAGGCTTGGGACTGGCTCCGTCGCAGCTCGGGTGGACGGGACCGGCCGGTTCACGGTCCGGGTCCTGGTGCCCTGGGCGATGGTGCCGGGGATGGTGACGGTGCGTGCGAGTCAGGGCGGAAGGGCCGCGAACGGTCGGTTGCGGGTGGGCGTGGATTGGCGGATGGCGGGCTTCAGCAAGGCCCGGAACTTCGTCAACCTGTATGAGAAGCAAGTCACCAAAGGCACCGTCGCCAATCTGAAGGTCGGTGGCAGGTTCGCGGTGGGTGGGGAGGACCCGGACAATGCCTTCGCCTGGTTGGCGACGTTGGCCGGGCGTGGGTATGCCTGCACGCTTACCGGCAATATCGCCGCCTTCGACCTCGCCTCGCGACGGGTCTTGTGGGAGTACCACGAGGACAACCCGAGCGAGATCCAATACTGCAGCGGCGACGGCGGACCCTACCTTGATGCCTCATCTGGCACTATGTGGGTCGGGCTCCAGCGTTTCATGTTGGAGACCGGCGCGTATGTGTGGGGCTCCCGCGGCGACCTGACCTTCCCCTACGCCGGCAAGCTGTTGGTTGGCGGCACACACTGGGTACGCAGCCTCCCTGGCGCATTCGACCCCAAGGCGGGCGAATTCGCCTGGGTGGCATACGACGCCGGTGTCTTCGAACTGACCCTGACGTCCGCTGGGGTTCTCTACAGCGTCGGGGGGCCAACCCTGTACGCCACAGACCCGACAACCGGACGCCAGTTGCGGACGCGCAATTATGCTGGCGTCAAGGCGTTGTCGACGAACGGGAAGGACTTGATCGGGCTGTTCGCGAAGGACGACCCGAACGGTGGAGTCGAGTTGACCCGGGTCAACCCGGAAAATGGTGACCGGCCCTGGTCGATCGATGTCACCACCGGCATCTGGTCGCAAGTGACGGTGGACGCCGACCGGGCCTACCTGGTCCGGTCCGTCAAGACTCTTCGCGACCGGTACCTGGTCGCGGTCGACCTCAACGGCCACGAGAAATGGTCCACGCCGCTGCCGCGACCCGGATGGTTGGACGAGGTCCGCATCACGCAAGCCAATGGCATCCTCTGTGTCCCGATCGCCGGCGCCCTGACCACCTACGACGCCGCCACCGGACAGCAACTCTCCAGCACCCCGATCACCGACCCCGCCGGTCGCAAGATCATCCCCGGCACTGCAATCGTCGACGACGGGCACGTCCACGTCACTTCCACAACCGGCATCTACGACTTGACACTGTGACCCGTTGCCGGCGCCGGAGACCCGTCCAGCCACCGGACCCGGAGCCCGAGCACCGAGGAAACATGTCGGCGCCGCCACGCGGACGATGACGAAGCTGTGACTTCGACCGCCGCGCCGCCCCAACGCAATACCGCGACACCGTGGCCTCGTTGCCGCCGGTCACGGGCTGAGAGGAGGGGAGCGTTGCTGGGTGCGCGCCCGGATCGCGGCATTGGCGGGGACCTCGATGGCGTGGTGGAGCAGTGCGGAGATGCCGAGGGCCAGCGCCAGCACGCCGAGCAGCAGTGCCAGCCCTGGCCCGACTCGCCAGCCGGGATGGGAGATCACGGTGTGCTCGATCGTGCGCATCACCAGAATGTGGACCAGATAGAAGGCGAACGACCACTCCCCGAGCCGGACCAAAGTGGGCCGCGAGAACCACCGAGCGAAGGCGTCGCCCGTGCCCCGTAATTCTGCTGCTCGCCGAGGGCGCCGATGAGCGCGACGAAACCGGGGAGGGTGGCCAGGGCAACGGCATACGGGCGGCTGGCGTGGCAGGCGATCACCCACCCGACGGCGAGCAACAGCAGCGCCACGGAGGAGCGCATGCGCGGCCAGGCGCGCCCCTGCACCAGGCGACGCCGGCCACAAACTCCGGCAGGCGCATCAAGGGGACCCGGCTGAGGTCGAGGGTGGCGGTATCGATGGCGAGCGCGGCAGCGAGCGCGCCCAGCGCGGCCCCGACAAGGTGTGCCCACGCACCGCGAGCCCGCAGGCGGCCGGCCAGCAGCGCGAGGGCGGGGAAGAGGGCATAGAAGAAGGCCTCGCAGCCCGGCGACCAACTCACGGGGTCGCCGGCCTGCGACCACGTGGGCACCCACGAGCTGAGCAGGACGGCGTTGGCGATCGTCGCCGGCCAGCCGCCGGTCGCCGGTCTTGGACCGAGGCTGGGTGCGATGGTGAAACCGAGGAGAAGGGCCGCGGCGGCCGTCACCAGGTGGAGCGGGACGACGCGCGCGACCCGTCGCCACCAGAAGGCTGCCGCGCTCGCCGACGGCGGGGTGGACCAGAGCAGGACGAAGCCGGACAGGACGAAGAAGAAGATCACCCCGACGTGCCCGACCCGCCCGACGGTCAGCAGCGACCGCTGTGGCTCACCACTGAGGTAGGCCGCGAGGCCGGCGTGGTGGACGAGAACCACCAGGGCAGCGAGCCAGCGGGCACCCGTGAGGGCCGGGAGGTTGCGAACGTCCCGGTCCGTTGCCCCATTTGTCGCGTTCAGCGGGCTGCGGGCTCGTCGCGGTAGACGACCGTCACCGTGGGATAGCCGAGATTGTGGCCCAGTGCGGTGAGGAAGTCGCGGCCGTTGTCGCGGGCCGTCTGTTCCAGGCCCGATTCGGCGGCCGCCTGCTGAAGGGCCTGCACGGCCGCCTGGTCCAGTGCCTCGCGCTGCTCCAGGGGAGTGCCCGCGAAGAAGTCGTTGACGCGGGTGCCGATGCCGCGGTTCTGGGCGACGACCTTGGAGCGGGATTCGTCGATGTTCGGGGTGGTCAAGGTGGGCGGGGGCACGGTCAGGGTGAGGGCGCCGGCGGCCTTGTCCGCCTTAATGTCGCTCTCGGTCAGCCCGTGCAGGTCGATGAGGGCGTCGATCGAGCCCTGATAGATGGCCACTCCGCTGTTGGCGTCGAAGATGTCGGGGATGACCTTGTTGACGCCGTGCTCGTCCATGCCGAAGTAGACGGGCACCGAATAGGAGCCGGTCGCCGCCCGCAGCTCGGCGGTCTTGCGGATCTCCAGCAAGGTGGTGTCGCCGGGCTTCGGCGTCGACTCGCCGAAGAGCGCGTCGCGCAAGGTGGCGAGCGGGCCGGCGAAAAGGATCGCCATCGCGAGCACAGCGGCTGCGACGACAGCAAGCGGCACCCACGCCCGCTCACGCGCGCTGGCACTCGGCATACGTGCTTCTCCCTCTGGCCCCGTTGCCTAACTTCTGCTGCGGCCGTGTCGCGAAAGTCATTGTGGACGGGGTCCCCACGAAGTATCGGAGCTGGGTCCCACGCTCTGCGTGGGCCGAAGGAGCGGAGAACTTCGAGGGGTGTCCTAGCAAAGGTTAGGTGTCCTCGAGCACGGTAGACCCTGCTGGAGGACACCTAACCTGTGTCAGCAGGGTTTAGGTCAAGGGGCGGCGCACAGTCACGACATCGCCCGCGTGGATCGGGCCCGCCAGGACGACGCGTGCGTTGAGCCCGCGCAGGCGCAGCGGGCGGCCGACCTTGCCGTTGACGAAGCGCATCGCCTCCGCGCCGAAGCGCGCGACGAACTTCTTGCAGCCCGCATGCGGTTGCTCGGTCACCTCGATCACCGCGCCCGGGGCGTCGGGGTCACCGAAGAGCAGGCGCGTCCCCGCCGGGAGGTTGTCGTGCGAGAGGTCGAGGTCGAGATAGAGCTGGTCGCCGGCGAGCGGCTCCAGGGCCGGGTCGCCAGCCAGGAAGGCCACCATCGGGTGGCTCATGACGTTGAGCTGCATGTCGGGGTGCGGACCGCCATCGGGCGACCGCGACGAGCCGCGATCAGCCCAGTTGTCACCTTCCATCCCGCATGCCGGGTCCAGCCTCCCGACGTCGAGCACCTCACGCTCGCCCACGGCCGGGCGCCTGACGATGAGTTTGAGTGTCCCCGAATCCTTCGGCGCGGCATGGAGTTCCGGCAGAAACGCGGCCAACTCCTCCGGCGTGCGGTGGTGCGCGGCGGAAGGAAGGGGCAGAGCGGTCATGACGGAATTGTGGATCACCCGGCTCGCCGTGCGTCGACCCATTTCGGCGGGTGGTCCGTCATACGATCCTGACCATGACGGAGCACCTGCTGGTCTTCCCCGAGCGCGACGACGCCGACGAGGTCGCGCAGGAGCTACGCGACGAGGGCTTCACCGAGATCCGCGTGATCCGGCAGCCACTCGCGGGCGAGGACGACCCCGAGGCCGACGAGTGGGCCGTCTATGTGCGCGAAGCCAATGTGGCCGACGAGACGGGTCCCGTGGCGGATGGGCTGCGCGATCGCTTCGAGGCCACGGTCGCCGACCGCGGCGGGTGGTACGACCCCGAGCCGGAGTCGCGCTATTAAGAAGACGTAGTCCACCCCGACGGCCGCTGATCCTCCCGCTCTCGTCGTCGTCGACACCACCGTCTTGTTGGCCGCCACGGATGGGAGTCGTGCCCACCACCGGGCCGCGACCACCTTCCTGCGGCACGACGAGCGGCGGCTGGCTGTAACTCCTCAGATCGTTCGCTAGTACCTCGCAGTTGCCACCCGCCCGGTCCAGGTGAACGGTCTGGGGTTGGGTCCCGCCGACGCGGTTGCGAACGTCGAGGAGATCCAGATGATCTCCACGATGCTCGGCGAGGGCCCCGCGACCACCACCCGACTCCGCGACCTCCTTCTCGACATCCCGGCCGTAGGGAAGCAGGTGCACGACGCCAATGTCGTCGCCTGTGCCCTTGCTCACGGTGCCTACGCGATCATGACAGCCAATGTCCGCGACCTCGTGCGCTACGCGTCTCTGATCGTGATCGAGGATCTGGCCCCCCCAAGCGGACCAGCCAATAGCTCAGTGCGCCCAGACGGACTGAACACGTAGAGACCTGGGGCGGACGTATATTCGCGAGCATGACGGATGCTCCCAAGCCAGCCATCGTCGTCGTCTCCGCGCAGCATGCCGATCAGCTTGTCGATGAGTTCGGCCGGTATGCCCGCGATTACGAGATTGCCAAGACGCGATCGGTCGACGAGGCCATCTCGGTGACCATGTCGTTAACGCGCCGCGGCGTGCAGGTGGCGATGTTCGTCTCCGATTCGCGGCTGCCCGACAACCTCGCGCCGACGGCCCTGCACATGCTGCGCTCGCTGGTCCCCACCAGCCGGCGCGTGCTGGTGGCGCCCTGGGAGTACTTCCGTGAGGACTCCGTGGCCTTCCGGCCGGCGCTGGCCAAAGGCAAGTTCGACGCCTTCCTGCTGATGCCGCGTGGGCTGCGGGACGAGGAGTTCCACCTCGCGATCGTCGAACTGCTCAACGAGTGGGGCGCGAGTATCGCGGCGCCACTGGTGGATTCGGTGCAGATCGTCTCGCCCGACAGCCGCGGACTGGTGCTTGCGATCCGTGACTACCTCTTCCGGATCGGGGCTCCGAGCCGGGTCTATCCGCCGGACAGTGAGGTCGGCCGCGCGGTCGTCGAGGCGTATGACGGTGAGCCCAGCTGGCCGCTGGTCCGCGTCTTCAGCAAGGACGAGATCGTGGCGCCGACCTCGGTTCGTGATGTGGCCATGTCCATCTACGGGCGGCCGGACGAGATCGACGTCGAAACGGTCGTCGATGTGGTTGTGGTGGGTGCCGGACCCGCCGGTCTCGCCACAGCGGTGTATGCCTCGAGCGAAGGCCTCGGAACGATCGCAATCGAGTCGGAAGCCATCGGTGGTCAGGCCGGGACCTCCTCGATGATCCGCAACTACCTCGGCTTCCCGCAAGGCATCTCCGGTACCAAGCTCGCCCAACGGGCGCGGTCCCAGGCGCTGCGCTTTGGCACCCGCTTCTTCACCGGTTGGCCGGTCACAGGCGTCAAGACCGGCGTGGACGGGGAGCCGCATGTGGTGTGCACTGAGGGTGCCGACGTGCGCGCCCGCGCGATCGTGATCGCGTGCGGCGTCGACTATCGCAAGCTCAACATTCCGTCTGTCGATGAGTATGTCGGCCGCGGCGTGAATTATGGCGCGGCGATGACGGCGGCCCGGGAGATGGAGGATTACGACGTCCTCGTCGTCGGGGGCGGCAACTCGGCGGGGCAGGCCGCAGTGCATCTCGCGCGCTTCGCGCGGACCGTGACGATCGTCGTTCGCCGGCCGGATCTGAGCGCGACCATGTCGCAGTATCTGATCGACGAGATCTCGTTCAACCCGCGAATCACGGTGCGCGGCAACGCCTGTGTCGTCGACGGCGGCGGCACCGACACGCTGGAATGGGTGGAACTGGAGTCGACTTTGGACGGGTCGCGTGAGCGGGTCGATGTGCGCGGGCTCTTCCTCCTCCTCGGTGCCGAACCGCGGTGCGAATGGATGCCGCCGGACGTCATGCGCGACGAGAAGGGCTTTGTGCTCACCGGCCGGGATGTGCCCATGGAGCACTGGATCGACGGCTGTCCGCCGGCGAGCCTGGCGACGAGCGTGCCTGGCATCTTCGCCGTGGGCGATGTGCGCGCCGGCTCGATGAAGCGGGTCGCCAGTGCGGCCGGGGAAGGCGCGAGCGTGGTGGCGCTCGTGCATACCTGGCTCGAGCCAACGCACTGACGTTCCGACGCACCCGGCGGCGAGCGGCCACATGTCACCCGGGGTGCCTGAGGGGGCGGCGGCCACTTCCATCCGCACTCGGTCGCTGGCGCGGCTGGCAGGGACCACCACGTGGCACCCCGCGTTGCGGTCACCTCAGTCGAACCGGTCGCGGTGAAGCGGCCGGGGCGCTCAGTCGCAACCGGTCGCGGTGAAGCGGCACAGGCCTTTGCCGAGGGTGGCCAGGAGTTCCTGATCGCCGGTCGTCCAGGCGATGGCGTTGTCCGGCGTGGCCTTGGCCTCGCTGGTGGACCACACCATAAGCAGGGCGTTGCCGATCCGCCGGACCCCCAAGGTGCCCTCTGCCCACGTAGAGCGCGCCGGTCTGGTCGGTCAAGGTCTGGACGATCAGGAGGTCGTCGCCGTCGGAGGTCACCGCATACGTGCTCATGAGGTCCGGCGGACCGGCGACGGCGGTCCCCGAGGCCAGGTTGGCGGCCTCGCCCCAGGCGCGCATGGCGTCGTAGGCCGTGCTGTCGTCCGCATGCAGGGTCAGCCACCGAATCTGCTGCGCGGCAGGGTCTTTGACGACGGCAACGTGCTGGTCGGCCGGGGTGATCGACGATCCGGTCAGGCCCAATGGTGCCCGCGCCGCGGAGGCCGAAGCGGGCTCGGTGACGGTCCGTTCGCCGCCGCTCACCACATCCGGCGCGAGAGTCACCGCGCCGATCGATGTCATCCAGGTGACGCCGGTCGCGGCGGTGAAGTTGTCGTCGGTGTTGGGCGTCCGATCCTCCAGCGGCGGACCCAGCCGATCAGATCGGGCCGGTTGAGTTCGACGTAGCCGGTAGTGCCGGGGCACGCCGCGGCATACCGTTGTCCGTCGGGTATGCCGTTCCGGTCGCCAGATCTTGGCACCCTGCGGGAGGATCGCGTCATTGCCCAGCAGGGCACCGGGATTGCTGCGGCTCTCCGTGGACAGCGTCCCGGGTGGCAGGACGAGCGCCGTGGCGATGCCCTGCTCGCCGGATGGGCCGGGCAAGCGCAGCGCAAGGCAGTCGGTGTCGGTAATGAACGCCGTTCCCGAGATCACGTCGGGCCCCGCTAGCAGGGCCGTGCCGCCAGCAGGCAGCGCGAGGATGTGCGGGTAGTTGCCGATCAGGTCCGCATCCCCCGGTGCCGGGCTGAAGCGCGTGGTGCTTGCCGGGTCGGATGGGGCGCTCGACGCCAACGGATTCCAGATCGCGGCGCCCGCGCTCACACCGGCCGTCGCCAGAGGAGACCCCCTGCGGTCGCAAGATGGCGCCGAAGGGCCGCGACTAGTGTGCCCGGTCGAGACTGAGTTCGTCGGGCACGCGCTGCTCGGGCAGCAGCCGCGTCAACTCACGCCCGCGCGCCAGCCGGCGCCAGCGGCTCACGGCATACCGATGGGCGGTGGTGCGGATCCAGGCGTCGCGGGACGCGACATCGGTCAACGCCGCTCGGCGATCCCAGAAGCGGACGAACGCCTCCTGAAGCGCGTCCTGCGCCTCGGCCCGGTCGCCAAGGATCAGCGTGAGCTGACCGACCAGCCGCGGGTATGCCGTGGCATACCACCGGTCGAACTCCGCGGGGTTCATCTCGACCTCCTCGTGAACGCATTGTCGTGATAGAGACGCACGGGGGCAGGCAGATGGTTGTCGTTGACTTGAGCCCAGGCAATCTAGGTAGTCAGCAAGCGCGCCACGTCGGCGCCCGAGAGGTCGGTGCCAGCGCGCCAGCCGGCGCCGGCCCACAGGCGGGTCCATTCGGCATCGCCGTCCCTGGTTGCGGCGGCCCCGCAGCGGCCGGGTGAGTTGGTGCACTGCGGGATAGCCGATCGGCGCGACTGCATCGAGTTGTGCCGTAAGGAATTGCGCAACCCTCGGGCGACGCGTCCCGTGAAGGGCCGGGTGGCCAGGGTCTCGGTGAACCGGCCGTCGACAAGTGCGGCACGGTGCGTGGCGCTCGTGCCGGCCTCCGGGGAGCGCAGGAAGGCCGTGCCGCATTGCGCCGCGAGGGCGCCCAGATCGAGCACGCGACGGACATCCGCGGCCGACGTGAGCCCGCCCGCCGCGATCAGCGGCAGCGCGATGGTCGCGCGAACAGCCGCGAGCAACTCGTCGAGTGGGCGGGTGTCGGGTTCGGTGGCCGCTGAGTGCGTCCCCCGATGACCGCCGGACTTCGGGCCTTGCACGACGAGCGCGTCGACGCCGAGGGCGTCGGCGGCCAGCGCGTCCTCGAGTGACGTCACGGTCGCCAGCACGACGATCCCGGCAGCCCGCAAGCTCGCGATCTCGCCCACACAATGGCAGGCCGAAGGTGAACGAGACCACCGGGATCGCGAGGTCGGCGAGCAGGTCGACCTTGGCGGCGCGGTGATCGTCGTCGTCCGAATCGCTCAGGCCCAGATCGACGCCGAGGCGAGCGGCCCCCGGGGCGAGCCGATCGGCATATCTGCTCATCGCGTCCATGTCGACCGGATCACGTTTCAGTGCAAAGAGATTCACCCCGAAGTGCGTGGCGCCCGCATGCAGACTGCGGCTGGCTTCCTGGCCAGCGCGTCCGGAGTCGTGTTCCCGGCAGCGAGGAAGCCGAGCGCGCCGGCGCCGGACACTGCGGACACGAGTTCGGGGGCCGAGGGGCCGCCGGCCATGGGGGCGAGGGCAATGGGGCCGGGGAGCCAATCGGGCAGATCGGGCATACCCGTCAGTTTGGCCCGGGTGGGGTCAGAAAGGTGCATCGGGCCCCCGGCGTCGTAGGGATGGCGGCGTCGAGCGTGGCCAACGGGAGCCCGAGTGCTTCCGCGAGGGCGACGTAGCTCGCGTCATACGACGTCAACCTGTGTCGCAACTCCCAGGCGCGAAATGCCAAGGGAGCGTAAGGCCACACGTCGAGGTCGAGGGCGAGCAGGTCGCGATGGGCGCCCTCCGCTTGTCGGCCACTGATCGAGCCCGACCGCTCCAATCGCCGAATGGCATTCGCGCACTCGGGCAACACGTGGTGGGGCGAGTGCAGGACCGAGCCGAGACACAGATCCTCCGCCCACTCAGGCCCTGCCCCGACCGCCGTGACCATCGAGACCAGAACCGCGGCGTCGACGACGAACTCGCTACCTCCGGTCAGCATGGATGGAGTCCAGGATCTCCTCGACGGTCAGTTCGACCGGTTCTTCGGCCTTGCGCGCGCGGACCCGCTCCAACCACAGGGCCGGATCGGGGCGACTCGCGAGCCGGACGAGTTCACCCCGGAGGTATTCCTGCATCGATCGCCCATCCCGGGCGGCGCGGGAGGCCAACTCGCGCACGGCCTCGTCGGGGACGTTGCGGATGGTGATCGATTTCGGCATAGCCGGATCCTAACGGCAATGCATGCATTATGCAGGCGCACGCGGCGCCTGGGGCCGGTGAGTCCCGAGCCGTGAAAGTTGAGCGGAATACACTCAACGTTGGTCGCGTTGTTTCTGGTAAGACAGAACCAAACCCCTGCTCAAGATTCAAGGAGTCATACACCTTTATGGAACTTAAGCCGACGACCAAGGTTGCCGAGATCCTCGCCGTGGCGCAGCGCTCGGCGCAGGCGGCCGGCAACCCCGAGATCACCCCTGCCCACCTCGCGCTCGCGATCACCGAGGTGCCGGAAACGACCGTGCCCGCCCTTCTCGCAGCCGGAGGCACCAGCCCCGAGGCCGTCGCCGCGGCGGCGCGCGCCGAGCTTGGCAAACTCCCGCGCGTCAGCGGCTCGACGAGCGGACCCGGCTTCGGCCAGGCAGTCCTGCCCGTCCTCACCCAAGCCAACACCTTGATGCAAGCCTGGGGCGACACCTATCTATCCACCGACGCCCTCGTCCTCGCGCTGGCCGAGAAGGGCGCGCTCAAAGGTGTCGACGCCAAGGCGATCGAGGCCCAGATCGAGCATCTGCGTGCCGGCCGCAAGGTCACCAGCGAGAACCCGGATGCGACCAGCGAGGCGCTCGACAAATACTCCACGGACCTGACCCAGGCGGCTCGCGACGGCAAGCTCGACCCGGTGATCGGCCGCGACACCGAGATCCGCCGGGTCGTGCAGGTGCTCTCGCGCCGCACCAAGAACAATCCCGTCCTCATCGGCGAGCCCGGCGTCGGCAAGACCGCCGTCGTCGAGGGACTCGCCCAACGCATCGTCGACGGGGACGTCCCGGAGTCGTTGCGGGACAAGCGACTTCTCTCCCTCGACCTCGGCGCGATGGTGGCCGGCGCGAAATATCGGGGCGAGTTCGAGGAGCGGCTCAAGGCCGTCCTGGAGGAGATCAAGGCCAGCGACGGACAGATCATCACCTTCATCGACGAGTTGCACACGGTCGTCGGAGCCGGGGCGACCGGCGAGGGCGCGATGGACGCCGGCAATATGCTCAAGCCGCTCCTCGCGCGCGGCGAGTTGCGCCTCGTCGGCGCGACCACCCTCGATGAGTATCGCAAGCACATCGAGAAGGACCCCGCGTTGGAGCGCCGTTTCCAGCAGGTTTTCGTCGGTGAGCCGAGCGTGGAGGACACCATCGCGATCCTGCGCGGCCTGAAGGAACGCTACGAGGCCCACCACAAGGTTGAGATCGAGGACACTGCCCTCGTGGCCGCCGCCTCGCTGTCGGACCGCTACATCACCGGCCGGCAGTTGCCCGACAAGGCCATCGACCTCGTCGACGAGGCGGCCTCACGGCTGCGCATGGAGATCGACTCCAGCCCGGTCGAGATCGACCAACTGCGTCGCTCGGTTGACCGGATGAAGATGGAGGAGCTGCACCTCGCCCGCGAGAAAGACGACGCCAGCAAAGAACGCCTGGCCAAGCTGCGCGCAGAGCTGGCCGACAGCACCGAGGAGCTCAATGCGCTCACCGCCCGGTGGGAGGCGGAGAAGTCGGGGCTGAATCGCGTCGGCGACCTCAAGGTCCAGCTCGACGATCTGCGCACCCAGGCCGAACGCCTCCAGCGCGAGGGCAAATATGAGGACGCCTCGCGGCTGATGTATGGCGAGATCCCTGCGCTGGAAAAGGAGCTCGCCAAGGCGAATGAGGACGAAATCGCCCGTGGCACAACCGATCTGATGGTCAAGGAACGCGTGGGACCGGACGACATCGCCGAGGTCATCTCGGCCTGGACGGGCATCCCGGCCGGTCGTTTGCTCCAGGGCGAGACCGAGAAGCTGCTTTCGATGGAGTCGATCATCGGTTCGCGTCTGATCGGCCAACAGGCCGCGGTCGAGGCCGTGGCCGATGCGGTACGCCGCTCCCGGGCCGGCCTGGCCGACCCCGACCGGCCGACCGGATCCTTCCTCTTCCTCGGCCCCACCGGCGTCGGCAAGACCGAACTCGCCAAGTCGCTCGCGGACTTCCTGTTCGACGACGAGCGGGCCATGGTCCGCATCGACATGTCCGAGTACTCCGAGCGGCACGCGGTCGCCCGCCTGATCGGGGCGCCCCCCGGCTATGTCGGCTACGAAGAGGGTGGCCAGCTCACCGAAGCCGTACGCCGGCGCCCCTACAGCGTCGTGCTCCTCGACGAGATCGAGAAGGCCCACCCGGAGACCTTCGACATCCTTCTGCAGGTCCTCGACGACGGGCGCCTGACCGATGGCCAGGGCCGTACGGTCGACTTCCGCAATGTCATCCTGGTGCTGACCTCCAACCTCGGCTCGCACTACCTCATCGACCCGACGCTGAGCGAGGAGCAGAAGCGCGAGGCCGTCATGTCCACGGTGCGCGCGTCCTTCAAGCCGGAGTTCCTCAACCGGCTCGACGAGGTGGTCATCTTCGACGCCCTCACTCAGGCGGAGCTGACGCATATTGTTGACCTGCAGGTGCGCCAACTCGCGACGCGTCTGCACGACCGCCGGATCACCCTCGACGTGACCGACGCGGCGAAGGCCTGGCTGGCGCAGGCGGGCTACGACCCGGCCTACGGCGCCCGGCCGCTGCGCCGCCTGGTGCAGAAGGAGATCGGCGACCGGCTCGCCCGGGCTGTCCTGGCCGGCACCGTCCGCGACGGCGAGAAGGTCACCGTCGACACTGCGAGCGACGCCGACGGGTTGACGCTGCGGGCCTGAGCCACACGGCATACGGCAATGAACGAGGGGCACCGGTGATCCGGTGCCCCTCGAACAGCGTCGGCGCGCAACGCACCTTGCCGTATGCCGGTGACTCACCAACTCCCGCCGCCGCCACCTCCGCCGCCCCCGCCGGACGACCCGCCGCCGCTCGACCCGCTGGCGGCCGAGCTGCTCACCGACGCGCTCACCAGCGAGGAACCGAAATCACTGGTGGAGTAGGTCGAGTAGAAACCGTCGTTGCGGTTGTCGTCGTACCAGCCGGGTGAGGCGGGGATTCGGCCGGCGGCGGCGAGTTCGGCGCAGACCCGCTGCCACCGGTCGGCGACGCCGAACATGATCGCCCAAGGGAGGTAGTTGCTGAAAATGTCCTCACCCTCCTCGAATCGCAACTGACCCGCTTCGGCCGTCCCGAGGTAGCGGCGGAAGCCGATCATCTGGTCGGTGAGGGCGCGGCCGACCGGCGTCCGATAACCGCGGGTCCAACGATCGGCAGCGTGCAGGAGCAGCAGAGCGACCAGGGCGGCCGGAACCAGCCACAGCCAGCCGGCCGGCCCCAGGGGCAGGATGGCGCGCACGAGGACAAAGCCGGCGGCCGCGATCAGGAGGAGCGCGAGCCAGATCGGCCGGCTGGAGGTGCCGGCATACCACCCCTGGGTCTTGGCTTCGCGATCGAGCACCTTCGTCAGCGCTTGGTCGGCCTTGCTGAAGCGCTGGCTGTCGGCGGCGTTGGTGGCATCGAGGATCAGCGGCTGCTTGGTGTAGCCGAAGGTCGCGTCGACGAAGGCCCGCTGGTAACCCGGCCGGGCACGTTCGAGATCGTGGACCAGGGCCGAGCGCACGAGGGTCGCGTGCTTGCGCTTGCGCTTCGAGCCGGACTGGTCCGGGTCGGCGCGGATGCCGATAACGCCTTGCGTCGCGAGTTCCACGAGCACCGCGGCGGTGCGGCGTTCAGCCGCATCCCGATCGAGCAGCGTGCCACCGAGGGCCGGCGGGACATCCGGCGGGTTGAACTGCACGGGAATGCTGCCCTCAGGGATGGTGTCCTTGACCCACGGTGTGCCCGGGGGAGCCAAGACGCCGGGCGGGGTCGCAGCATACCGGCGGTCGCGGCGACCGAACCGGGCCGCAGCGGCGGCGAGCAGGCCGGCGACGAGCGCGGCCGCCCCTGCGCCGATCGTCACCGGCGTGATATGGGCGTTGGTCAGCAGGCTGCCCTTGGGCAGGATGGTGGGGGTTGCGTGGGCGATCGAGCCGGCGGGGTAGAGCGCGGAGATCGTCACGCCCTCCCCGTCGGTCAGACCGTGGGCATCGAAGGTGGTGAGCGTCTTCGTCCTGGTCGCATCACATCGGGTGGTCGCTCCGGTCATGCCCTGATAACAGACGGCCTTCGTCGCGGTCGCCGGTGCCTTGACCTCGATGTGCAGCTTGGCGATCGCGGCCTGCCAGTCGTTTCCCGTTGCGTTCCAATAGAACTCGGGCTTGCCGCCAGTGGTGCGCAGCGCCCCGGTGAGGCGATAGGTCAGGTGATAGTGCGCCCGGCGACTGGTGATCTCCTTGTCCGCGTCACCGACCTTCGCCTCGATCCAGCTCTTGCGGAAACCCGACCAGTGCACACTCTTGTCGAGCTTCGCCGAGGCGTCCGGCGAGGTCACCGTCAGGTCCGTGATGCCGTATTCGACATCCTCTTCGGAGCTCGAGGAGAACGGCTGCCGGGTGATGAGCGTGCGATAGATCCCGTGCCGATCGGGAGTGGCGAAGGCGTAGTCGATGTCCTCGGCGACATCGATGGTCCCGTCCTTGTCGATGGTGTAGGTGATCCGGTAGTCCTTGATGACATCGCCCGAATCGGCGTATGCCGCACCGCCGGCCGCGGCCCCCATGAGCACTATGGACAACCAGCCGAGCAGCACAAGCGTGAATCGGCGCATCAGGTCCTCCCTCAGTCCGCTCCGTTAGGAGATCAGCGTAGGGAGCGAATCATTCCGCGTCCCGCGAATGACGAACGACAGCCATCCCACCTGGTCCAGAAGCAGCTCAGCGCCGCATCGACGGCCAGGTGTCGCGCATTTCGAGGACGTGCGTTGGCCTCGCTACCCGTGCCAGGCTCATGTCAAGTCGAAAGCCGGATGGAGAGGATGAGGCGTGCCCGGATGCTCGACCTGCGGCTTCGAACTGACCCGGGGTCTCGCGTTGTGTCCGCGCTGTGGCTCGCTGGCCCCGTCCGCCGACGCGGCACCGCCCTCATCGTCGCCTACACGTCGGTTGCAGGCCGGAGTGGCAGCGCTGCTCACCATCGCCACCGGGCTGGTGGTCTGGCTGGCCGTGCGGGGCCCGGATGATCGACCGACCGCTCTGGCAACAACATCGGCGACGACGGCGCGCGGTGTGAGTAGTGCGTCGACGAGTCAGACCGTGCGGACGAGCGCCTCGACGACGTCCACAACCTCCATGACCTCAAGCACGACGACCGACGAACCGACGCCCGCGCCGCTGCGTCCCGATGCCGATCCCGAACTGAAGATTCGGACCTTCAAGAGTTTCGACTTCACCGTCGATTGCCCCGCAGTCGGCGATGAGGGCTCTTGGGATCTGGGAGATCTGGGGCAGTGGGACAACTGGTTTGTCGTCAGGGCGGCCGACTATCTCGCCCTGGTCGACCGAAGCACCCAATCGACGCAGTGGTGCTCGACCATGGCCCTCGGTGGGACGACGGCCGCGCCCATCGTCACATCCGATAGCCCGGTGGGCCGGCCCGACTACACGCCCGCCCTTGACGACAACACTCTTGCTGCGGCGTGGCCGGGCAACGCCGAGCCGGACATTGCGATTCACGCCGGGCGACTCTGGGTCGTTCAGCCGATCGAGATCGTCCGCCCGGACATCCAGTCCCAGCAGCGCCAGTCGTATTCCGTTCTCCTCGGTCTCGACGACACCGGTAAGGTCAGTTGGTTGCGTCAGCTCGATCAGCCCCCGGGCATCACCGGGGCCGGGATCCAGATCGATCGGGACGCGACGACCGGGGAATTGCTCGTGGTTCAGACCTGGAGTGACGACGACGGGGTCGGCCACCTGCGTCTGGGGTCACTCGATGCGTCCACGGGCCTGGTCGCGAAGTGGCGCTCACCGGGCGTCGACTGGGACCTTGATGACCGGGTCTTCATCGGTGGCACCATCGTCCACCGGACCCGCAGCGAGGAAGCGACCGGAACGGCATACGGGATGGCGGTCCGGCGCGTAGCCAACTGGACGCGCCTGGCCGCGATCGGGCCGTGGGATCGGGACCGCCGGTTCCGGGCCATAATGGATCGGCTCGTCATCCAGGGCCCGACGATCGACTACGGGTCGCCGACCAACAAGGTGCTCTCCTACTCCTATGCCGATGGATCCGGTCGGACGATCACGGCACCTTTCCCGATCGACCTCGACCGATGCGTCGGCAATGGTGCGTCGAAGCCGGTGTGCACCGGGACCACGGGAGATGAGAAGGACGCGATCGCGGTCCTGGACGTTGCGCAAGCCAAGGTCGACTGGTGGTGGAAGACCGGGTCTCCGGACCCGAAGACGAAGGTGCCTCGTGCGGTACCACGAGATCTGGCGGCGTGGGGCGATTACATCTACGGCAGCAATGCCGAGGGTGTGCGCTATGTCATGGACGTGGCAACCGGGGCCGATGTGGGCCTCGAAACCGACATCCGAGAGGTGACAAATGCCTATGGGGAGATCAGCATCTTCGGCAACCGGGTCAGCTGGGACATGCCACTTCCCTGAGGAGCGCTTCGCCGGAGGGTGACGCGGGTTACCCAATGTTCAGCGACGACGCCATGGCGCCCGCCGGTGCGGTGCGTTAGCGTGCCAAGCGGGCTGAGGCTGCTCGCCCGGATCACCGACGACAGCGAGGCTGCTGTGAGCGACGTGCCTGACACCCCCGAAGCCCCTTCGCGCGACTTTCGCCGGCTCGGCCCGCGCGCTGCCCCCACCCATCCGCTGGCACTTGTCCCGGCCGTGGGGCCCGAGCGCACGGTCGACGCCTTCGTGCGCGAATATCTGGAGGAGTTGAACTTCAGCCAGGGCGCGCCGCTGGCCCGGTCGACGGTCAACCACCAATATCTGGCGCTGGCCCGCACCGTGCGCAGCTATCTGATGGCCGACTGGCTCGAAACGGCGGCGCGCCGGCGTGAGCAGCCGACCAAGATGGTCGGTTATCTGTCGGCCGAGTACCTGCTCGGCCGGCAGCTGGACAATGCACTCCTCAACAGCGACCTCGCCGAGATCGTCGAGCAGGCAATGGCGGCGCTGGGGTTGGATCTGAACGAGTTGCGGGCCCAAGAGGTCGAACCGGGCCTCGGCAATGGCGGCCTCGGCCGCTTGGCGGCGTGCTTCGTCGACTCGCTGGCCACCATGGACGTCAGCTGCATCGGCTTCGGCATTCGCTATGAATACGGCATCTTCACCCAGGTCTTCACACCGGACGGGCGGCAGGTCGAGGCGCCCGACAACTGGCTCGCTCTCGGCGCGCCGTGGGAATTCCCCAACCCCGATCGCGCCGTGCGGGTCAGTTTCGGCGGCCATACCGAGACGTATGCCGATGACTCCGGTCGCGAGCGACGCCGCTGGGTCCCCGGCTGGAGCGTGCGGGGAATTCCCTACAACTACATGGTGCCGGGCTACCGCAATGGCGTCGCCAACACCTTGCGGTTGTGGAGCGCGGAGGCGACCAGCGCTTTCGATCTGGAGACTTTCAACTCCGGGGACTATGTCGATGCGGTCCGCGCACAGACCTTCGCCCAGAACATCTCGAAGGTTCTCTATCCCGAGGATTCGACGCCGCAGGGGCGCGAGTTGCGCTTGCAGCAGCAGTACTTCTTCGTCGCCTGTTCGATCAACGACTATCTCCACGGGACGCTGTCCAAGGACTTCGACCTGACGCGCCTACCCGAGCAGATCATCTTCCAGCTCAACGACACTCACCCGGTCATCGCCATCCCGGAGCTGATGCGGATCCTGCTCGACGAGCACGGCATGAACTGGGATCAGGCGTGGGCGATCACCTCCCGCTGCTTTGCCTACACCTGCCACACGCTGTTGCCGGAGGCCCTCGAGGTGTGGCCGGCAGACCTCGTCGGGCGGTTGCTGCCGCGGCACCTGGAGATCATCTACGGCATCAACGACCAATTCCTCGACCTGGTCCGAGCCACCTATCCGGGTGACGAGCTGCGGGTCCGTGCGATGTCGATCGTCGCTGAGGCCCCCTTCAAGGGCATCCGCATGGCGCACCTCGCCGCGGTCGCCGCGACGAAGGTCAACGGCGTCGCCGAACTGCACTCGACCTTGCTGCGCGAGAAGGTGCTCGTCGACTTCGCCCGCCTGTGGCCGGAGAAGTTCACCAATGTCACCAATGGCGTCACGCCACGCCGCTTCGTGCGGATGGCGAACCGGCCGCTCGCCGACCTGATCACCTCGACCATCGGCGACGGCTGGGTGCGCGACCTGGAGAAGTTGCGCGAGTTGGAGCCGTATGCCGACGACGCGGCTTTCCGAGAAGCGTTCCGCGCCGCGAAACGCGCCAACAAGGAGAGGCTCGCCGGCATTGCCCTGCGCACCGGAGATCTCGTGCTGCCGACCGACCATCTCTTCGATGTGATGGTCAAGCGGCTGCACGAGTACAAGCGTCAACTGCTCAAACTCCTGCACATCGTCACGACCTACGAGTCGATCATCTCCGGCGAAGTGACACCCGAGCAGGTCACGCCACGCGTCGTCATCTTCGGTGCCAAGGCGGCTCCGGGCTATCGAATGGCCAAGGAAATCATCCACCTGATCAACAGGGTCGCCGCCGTCGTCAACGCCGACGAGCGGGTCTGCGGGCGCCTGCAGGTGGTCTTCCCGGCCAACTACAACGTCACGCTCGCCGAGCGCATCATCCCTGCCGCCGATCTGTCGGAGCAGATTTCGTTGGCCGGCAAGGAGGCATCGGGCACGGGCAATATGAAGCTCGCCCTCAATGGCGCGTTGACGATCGGGACCGACGACGGGGCGAATGTCGAGATCCGAAGGCTCGTCGGGGATGAGAACTTCTTCCTCTTCGGTCTGACCGAGCCGGAGGTCGCGGACTTGCAGCGGCAGGGCTACAGCCCGGGGTCCTACTTCGAGTCCAATCCCACCCTGCGCCGAGCGATCGGCCTGATCGCGAGCGGGCACTTCACCGACGGTGACCGTTCGGTGGTCGGCCCGATCGTCGGCGACCTGCTCGCCAACGATCGCTACCTCGTGCTGGCCGACTTCCAGTCGTACCTGGACGCGCAGGCGCGGGTGGATGCGGCATACGGCGATCAGGACGCTTGGTCGCGCTCGGCGATCCTCAACGTCGCCCGGTGCGGCTTCTTCTCCTCCGACCGCGCAATGCGCGACTACATCGACCGGATTTGGGGCGCCGAGGTCCGCCGCTGACCCACTCAGCGCTTGCTGGTGACGTTCGAACAGGGTAGGCCGTAGTGGAGGCGCCCTAACCTCTGCTAGCAGGGTTTAGGTCACCTCGAGCACGTTCGAACCTGCTGTACGTGACCTAACCTCTGCTAGCAGGGTTTAGGTCGCGGGCAGCACGGTGGACCCTGCTGGAGGTCACCCAACCTGCGCTAAGTCGGCGTCAGGCAGACAGTCGTGCCAGCATCTGCTCGAACGGGACGAGGCTGTCCGTCCCCGGCTCCTGATCCCGCTTGCTTGCCTGTGGGCGGGAGATGAGCGCCGCCGCCAACTCTCGGGCGGGGCGCTCGACGCGCCCAGCGAGCGCGGCGGAACCAGGCCCGCCGAAGTCGGCGGTCGCGGCATACACCGCGGTGCTCACAGGTGCCGCTGCCAGGTGGCTGAACAGCGGCCGCAGGGCGTGCTCCAACGTCAGCGAGTGTCGCTCGGTGCCGCCCGTCGCAGCCAGCACAATCGGCTTGTCGCGCAAGGCATCCGGCTCCAGGACGTCGATGAAGGACTTGAAGAGCGCCTTGTCGATGACCTGCTGGGGCGAGCCGACGGTCAGCGGGGTCTCGCGCGTGAAGCTCTCCAGCGAAGGGCCGTGTCCGTAGACCGGGGCATTGTCGAAATACGGCCGGAACTCCCGGACGGCGTCCTGGCTGTTGGGGCATGAAGACCTGCCCGCCGAGCCCGACGATCGCTTGATCGGCGCGGCCGTGACCATAGTGCTCATAGCGCTCCCGGTAGAGCAGCACCATCTGCCGGGTGTGCGACGCCGGCCAGAAGACGTGGTTGGCGAAGAAGCCGTCGCCGTAGTAGGCGGCCTGCTCCGCGATCTCCGGGCTGCGAATCGAGCCGTGCCAGACAAATGGCGGTATGCCGTCCAACGGCCGTGGCGTGGCCGTGAACCCCTGCCAACCACGGATAGACCGGGCCGGTGTTGCCGCGCCCGAGCATGAGGTCCCTCCGCCCATCGGTTAGGAGCTGGAGCGTGCCATAGTCCTCGGCGATCCGCACGGGGTCGGTCGTCGTGATCAGCGTGGTCGACGTCGAGAGCAGGATCCGCGAGGTCTGCGCGGCGACATAGGCCATCGTCGTCGGGGCGGAGGCGACGAAGGGCGGGTTGTGGTGCTGGCCGAAGGCAACGACGTCGAGGCCGGCTTCGTCGGCCTTCTTGGCGATCTCGACGTGCGCCTTGATTCGCTCGTGCTCGGTCGACGTGCGGCCGGTCGTCGGGTCCATGGTCACATCGCCGACCGTGAAGATTCCGAAGTGCCTCTCTGCCTCGTGTTTAGTTGAGAGTTCAACTAAAATGTTCGCAGGGGTATCCCACGTCTTGAGAGACTGGGCGCGTGACCATGACGCGGGTCCGGGCCGAGGGGGCGCTCGGCCGCGGACGTGACTCGGTGCGCCAGCAGTGGCGCGACGCCCGCGACCGTTTCGTCGCCTCCGACCCCGGGCTGACCAGGCTCCGTCACGGCACGCGGGCGGTGGTCGCGACCTCGACCACGGTCGTCTTGCAGGCGATCTTGTCCACGGCGGCCGGCGCGCCTCGCCCCGCCGCGCTCATGCACGTGATGATCGGCGGGATCGTCGCCCTGAACCTCGCGACCACCTTGAAGGACACCCGCCGGCGCGCGATCGTCACGACCGCCTCTGCCGCGGCAGGCGGTGCCGTGGTGGGTGCGGCGAGCTCGGTGCTGGCCGATCCGTGGCGTCCGGTGGCGCTGACCGTCTTCGTGGCGGTGACCTTCCTGGCCGTCTGGGTGCGCCGCTTCGGGCCCCGCTGGTTCACTGCCGGCTTTGTCATGTGGCAGGCGCATTTCTTCGGGCTCTTCCTCCACCCGCCGGCGAGCGCCCTGCCCGGCATCCTGCTCGCGGCCGTGATCTCGACGGCCTGGGTCGGCCTGCTTCTCGTCACGATCCTCGCGCGCGACCCGGAGGCCACCCTGCAGCGCACGGTGACGGCGCTCCGGGCCCAGGCGCGCTCGGTCCTCAGCGCCTGCCTCGACGTCCTGGCCGACCCCGCGAGCGAGTCCGCCCGGCGCGCGCTCCGGGCCCACCTGATCAAGACCAGTGAGGTGGCGCTGCTCTTCGACGGCCAGCTCGCCGATGCCCGGGCCCTGCCCGAGGGCGTCTCACCGCTGCGTCTGCGGCAGTGGATCATCGACCTCGAGATCGGCGTCGACGAGGTCGCCGGCGCCGTAGTGGAACTCGCTGATCGCCCGCGAGACGATGCGGCGTCCGCGGTCGGGGGCACGCGGCATACGGAAATGGCGATGCGGCGGGCGTTGACCGAACTCGGCTGGTCCCGCTTCGACGAGGCGCGGATGGCGCTCGCCGTGCTGCGCCAGGACGCCCATTGGGGGGAGCACGCGGCGCGGCGGTTCGTCCTCGGTGGCGATCTGCTGCTGACCTCGGTCGAGGACTGGAACTCGGGCACGGTGCTCGAGCAAGCGCGCGCCGAGAATCAGCCGGGATATCAGCCGGTCGTGCAAGTCTCCGGTGACGCGCTGCCGGGCAGCGCGGCGCTGGCCGGCAAGGCCGTGGCGCTGGACGCCGAGCACTGGTGGTCGCCGGGCCGGATGGCCTTCACGACGCGCCAGGCCATCCAGGCGGCGACGGCGGCGGCTCTCGCCCTGCTGCTCGGTGATCTGATCTCGCCGGGACGCTCCTATTGGGCGGCCATCGCGGCCTTCGTCACCTTCACCGGCGCGTCGACGACCTCCGAGACCACGCGCAAGGCGATCGATCGCACCGTGGGCACCCTGGTCGGCCTGGTCGTCTCGATCGGCTTGGCCCACGTCACCGGTGGGCAGCATGTGGTGGCCGGCGCGCTCATGCTGCTGGGGATCTTCCTCGCGTTCTATGTCCAGGCCCTCTCGACCACGTGGATGATCTGCCTGATCACCATCGTGCTGGGGCAGCTTTATGAGTTGCTCCGGGACTACACCGAGCACCTGCTGTGGATCCGGCTGGCCGAGACGGCCGCCGGTGCTGCCGCCGGCATCTTCGTGACGTATGCCGTGCTGCCCGTCGCCTCGGGCGACACCTTGGTGCTGGCTCGCCGGCAACTGCTCACGACGCTGGCCGACCTCCTCGAGCGCGTTGGCGGGGCGGTCCGAGTGCCGCCGTCCTTCACCGACCGCGCGACGATCTATCGCGAGGTCGTCGCCCTCGACGAAGCAGCCCGGCAACTCGCGAGCGCCCACGACTCGCTGATCCGGCCGCGCGTTTTCGACGCCGACCACGCCGGCCGGCGCCACCGCGTCGCGGTGCTGGTGGTCTGTGCGTCAGCCGCCAGGTCGCTGGTGCAGGCGGCCCTCGCACTCCCCGCCGACCCGTCCCCCGTGGCCGAGGACGTATGCCGTGCCCTCGCCGCCGAAGCCCGTCGCCTCGCCGACGTCCCCGACTTGAAAGACCAGCGGCCGACGCGCGCGGACGCCCCTGGTATCGCTGGTGAGATCGCCGAGATCCTCAGCGGCACAACGGATCTGCCCGTCGTCTTCACGCGGCGCTGCCGCCGGTTGGCGGACGCACTCGGCCTGCTCTCGCCGCGCGCCCGGTGATGCCGGCGCGTGGTGAGGCCGCTCACCCGCAGACACCCTCCCTGAAGTAGGTGGCGTGATTACCCCACCTTCTGCACGGTAGGGCGCTTGCCCGGTCGGTCAGCGGGGGAGCGCGGCCGCATCCATGGCCAGCTGCAGCGACGGACGATTGGCGTACTGCGCGCGGATGCCGCGGATCTCGGCGATGAACTCGTCAGCGAGCCCGGCGCGGGCATACAACTGAAGCATCGTCGCCAAGCGTTCGGCGATCTCCGGATACGTCCGCGTATCTGGGTAGCGCAGGTCGTCGGCCAGCCTGGGGCGGTGGAGGTCGGCAGCATCCTTGGGGTGTGTCGCTTCGAGCGCTGTTGACAGTTGCGACCATTGGGCACCCGCGCCGAACTCGAGGGCTACCGCTCGCGCCTCTTCGAGATCACCGGCCGCCAAGGCCCAGTCGATGAGCACATCGCCCGATGACCTGCTCGCTCGGTCACGGGCCCATGATGTCGCCCAATTCTTTTGGGCCGCAGCGGTTCCGGTCTCACTGCCTACCCGCAGGAGGTGGGCGAGGCTGGTGGTGGACGGGTCCTTGACAAGTAGGGTCCGGGCAAACGCCAGGGCATCATCGACCCGGCCGGCCGCGAGATAGTGGTCCGAGACCGCATCCGGGCTCAGCCAATGACCGCGAAGCTGGGCCCGCGCCGAATACCGCTCTGCCCTCACCGCTTCATCGACAAGCGCCAGGGCGTCGTCCGTTCGGCCTGCCGCGTCGAGGCGCTCGAGGATCTCGTCATACGCGGGGTGCTCCCTGCTGCGGAGGATCGCGATCGCCCCATCCACATCACCGTCGTGATCGGCGAGCTCGACTTGGAGCTGGTGGAGCATGCGGCGATCCCACTCCCGCGCGCCGGAGAGCCGAACGGCATATGCGTCGATCCCCGCGCGGTAGGCCGCCATGGCGCGCTCATCGAAGAGGTCGGCATAGGAGGCGAGGTCGGTGCGAGGCCACCCGGGGCTCGAGGTGCGAAAGGACGTGAGCCACTTCGCGAGCCGCAGGACGTTGGGCGCACCCTCGCGGCACGCGCGGACATGCAGATCGGCGGCCCGCTGGCAACAGGCGCCCATCAGGCCCGCGTCGTCGTAGACGTTCATGACCACTTTGCGCAGCCGGACGGCGGCTTCCTGCAACGGCTCCCGCGTGGCATCGGCCCGGCCGGCAGCCAGGTGTCCTTCGAGCTCGTCGAGCAGCGCGGCGGCGGCAGCGGCATAGGCGGTGCTCTGTCGCCGATCGAGCCGGCGCGGCAGTGTCAGCGTCGCCTTGACGCTCGCCGTCAACGTCGCGGCCAGATCGGCGTCGGTGCCGACCGACGCTGCCGCGCGCACGAGCAACGCCCGCCGGATGCCCGCGTCCGTCGCGAACTCCCGCAGCAGCCCGCGAAGGGCATCCGCGTCGAGTCCGTTGAGGAAACCGGCCAGGAGGTCCTCATCGCTCGCCGTCCCGCCGGGGCCGGGTCGAGCGCCGCGGCCAGCTCGTCGCCGGGTGGGGGCTGCCTGCCCGCCCGCGGCCCGTGGTGTCATGCCGGCTCGAGATCCGGCAGGCGATTCCATGCCAGGATCGCCGGCAGTTCCTTCTCCCAGCCGAGGATGCTGACGGCGCCGGCTTCCAAGGGGAGTTGCGCGGCAAAGCGCAACTCTTGGCGCAGGTAGACGGCCGTGAGGATGCGCAACGCATGACCGTGGCCGACGAGCGCGACATCCCCTGTTCGCAGCGCGCCGTCGATGTGCGCCAGCACGCGGGAGGCGCGGGCGGCGACTTCCTCGAGGGTTTCGCCCGGGGTGGCACCCGGGGTGACGCCGTCGCCGAAGACCGTCCAGGTGGCACCTCGTTGGGCGCGGATCTCCGCGGTGGTCAGCCCCTCGGCCGCGCCGTAGTCCCACTCCAGGAGGTCGGGCTCGATCTCGGGCGTCAGCCCGGCGAGCTCGGCGGTGCGCCGAGCTCGCTGCAAGGGGGAGGTGAGCACCAGCGCGAACTCCCGGCCGCGCAACAGGGTGCCGACGGCGCGCGCGCCGGCGATGCCGCGCTCGGTGAGCGGCAGATCGGTCAGCCCCGTATGCCGTCCGGTCCGCGACCACTCCGTCTCGCCATGGCGCAGCAGCACGAGTTGATGGCGGGGCTCGGCAACGGGGCTCATGGCCAGCCAGCCTAGATGTCGTTGACGGTGGTGGCCGGTATCGTCCTGCCCATGCGCCGTCGCTCCCTCCTGGCTGCCCTGATCAGCCTGCCCATCGCGCTCTCGGCCTGCACGGGGGAGAGCAAGCCGCAGGATCCGACGGCAGCCCTCGCCAAGGCCAAGGCGACCTTCGACACCGCCAAGGCGGTGACCATCGACCTGGCCTCGAGCATCGACATCCCCTCGGGCCACAACGGTGTCAAAGGCGCCAAAGGCACCGGCATCATCGACGCCACCACCCCCAAGTTCAAGGGCCAGGTCACCGCGGTGGTCAACGGCACGCCCGCCACCGTCGACATGGTTAGCATCGGCGCGAAGTCCTGGATGTCGCTCTTCACGCCCAAGCTCGCGCCCGTCGACCTGGCGGACCTGGGCGCGCCGACCCCGAGCTCCTTCTTCGACCCAGCGACCGGCCTCAGTCAGATGCTCGCCAAAGCCACCGATACACGGGCCACGGGCGAACAGCGCTACGGCAAGGAAGTCCTGCAGACCTATGCCGCCCAGCTCCCAGGCTCCCTCATCAAGGCGCTGCTGCGCCTGGGCAAGGACGGCACGACCTTCGACGCCGTCTTCGGGATCGAACCCGCGTCCGGGCAGTTGCGGCAGGCCAAGGTCACCGGCAACTTCTACGAGGGGATCAGCTCGACCTATTCGGTCGTCCTGACCGACTACGGCAAGAGCATTGACATCCCCCGGCCCTGACCCCCCGCTGCCCGCGGTGCCCGGCCCGCACCGGGCCCGCACGCTGCTCACCTTTGCCTCGATCGCCGTGGCGTTGGCCGCTGCCGACACCTATGTCGTGGTGCTCGCGCTGACCGACATGATGCAAGGCGTCGGGCTCGGCATCGAGAACCTCCAACGTGCGGCGCCCATCATCAGCGGCTTCCTCCTGGGTTATGTCGCGGTCCTGCCGTTGATCGGCCGGCTCGCCGACCTCATCGATCGCCAACGCGTGCTGCTCGGTTGCCTGGCGATCTTCGTCGTGGGCTCGGGCATCACGGCCCTCGCCTCGGAGCTGTCGGTCCTCGTCACCGGCCGGGTCATCCAGGGAGTCGGCGGCGGCGGCCTGGTGCCGGCGACCCTGTCCATCGTCGCCGCCCTCTGGCCCGAGGATCGCCGAGGTCTGCCGCTCGGGGTGGTCGGGGCCGTTCAAGAGCTGGGCTCGGTCCTCGGGCCGGTCCTCGGCGCCCTCGTCCTGGCGGTCGCCGACTGGCGGATGATCTTCTGGCTCAACGCGATCGGGGGGATCGTGCTGGCGCTGCTGATCCGGGCAATCGGCCCGGCGACGGGGGCGTCGGCCACGCGTGGCGCAATAGGGCACGTCCTGATCTGGGCGGCCGGGCTCGCAGTGACCGGCCTCGCGCTCTGGGCCCCCGAACGGCTGACCAATTCGGTCAGCTTGGGGATTCCGTTTGTCCCCTTCGGTGACGCGACGGCGCACCTGGCCACTCCGATCGGCGTGGTGGGGCTGGTGCTGGTGGCCGGCGCGCTGGCGATGACACTGCATACGGCCTGGCCGGTGGTGCGGCGGGCGGACCCAGCGGGCGCGGCGCTGCTCGGGGGCGCGCTCGGCTGCGTTGTGCTGACGTTCGCCGCCTCCGACCCCGAGAAGGAGGTCGTCGGCCCGCTCGGCTTCGCGCTCCTTCCCCTGGGCGTGGCCAGCGCGATCGGCTATGCCGTGCTCCACCGCCGATCGGCAGCGCCGGTGATCCCGCGCGGCCTGGTGCGCGGGCGCACGGTCTGGGCCCTTGTGGTCTCACTCTTTGTCGGAGTCGCCCTGGTCGCCGTGATCGTTGATGTCCCTCTGCTCGCGCGCCTGGTGCACACCGACTCCGCCGGCGCGCAACCGGTCGCCACCGAGGGGGCGCTGATCCTCGTGCGCTTCCTGATCGCGGTCCCGGTCGGGGCGCTCCTGGGTGGATGGGCGTTGCGCTGGCTCGGCGACGGTCTGGTCGCGGCCGTCGGCCTCGGGCTGGCGGCCGTCGGCATCGGCCTACTGACGACCTACGGCCGCGGGTCGTTCGCCGGCCCCTTGCCGTATGCCGTGCTCGCGCTTGCCGGTCTCGGCCTCGGTCTCGCCCTGGCCCCGGTCAACAACGCCGCGCTTGCCGAGGCGCCGCAATCGGCCCATGGCACGGCCAGCGCGCTCGTCGTCGTCGCGCGCATGGTCGGCATGGTCGTGGGGATCGCCCTGCTCACCGCGCTGGGCCTGCACCACTACTACCAGGTGGTTGCCGAACTGCCCGATCCGTCGGATCGCAAGGCCCTGGTCGACGCCGCAATCTCGCAGGTGCACTTCGTCTTCCGCGGGGCGGCGGTGGCCGCCGCGCTCGGCGCGCTCAGCGCCGTCGCGCTGGGACTGAAGCGGCGCGGGCAAGTGAGCGGGCAGCATACGTTCGGGTTGTAGGGCGCTTAGCTGGTGGGCGAACTGCTGACCGGAGTGTCCGGGTCGCCGGTCATTCCCGGCTCGGGCGCGAGCGACTTGTCGAATCCGAGCCACCCGTCGTCCCAGACGAGGGAGACATAAGGCCCCGACCAGTCGATGCGGGGGCGCTTGGCGAGGTGGGCGGCGAGCCAGGTGTCCTGGGCCATCAGCTCCGGCGCGCAGGCCATCTCGGTGATGGCGAGATCACCGGCGACCAGGTGCGAGTCGGCGGCACTCGCCGGCCCGGACAGGGTGTTGCAGCCGGCCTGCACGATGATCGCGTCCGGCCTGATCTGCATCGTGAGCACACTGCCCTTGACCAGCGGCGTGGGGGACTGGGCGGTGTTGACGGCGGTATAGCTACCGACGATTTGGCTGAGGTTCTTCACGGGAACAGTGCCGTTCTTCGCGTCACCGCCATCTGCGCAGGCCGTGAGCAGCGCAATGGTGGCGAGGGCGGCTGCGCGAGCGAACATGGGCCTTGGACGTGGCGTCGATCGGCTGCGGTTCCGTCTACCGTTGCGTGATGCCGACTCACCCCCTGTGGCAGCCGTATGCCGTGCCCACCGACGCCGAGATCGCCGCCGCCCGCGTGCAGCCCGCTCCTGCCGAGCGGGTCGAGGTGGTCGCGCCGGACCCCGGCCGGGCTGCGGCCTTTGAACGGGTGCGGGAGCAAATCGGCGCGGCCTTGGGGGCGCGGGCGCTCGCGATCACCCACGTCGGCTCGACATCGGTGCCCGGGCTGGCCGCCAAGCCCGTGATCGATGTCGACCTGATCGTCGCGGACGCGCGCGATGAGGCCGCCTATCTGCCCGCGCTGGAAAGCGCCGGCTTCGTGCTGCGCATCCGCGAGCCGGAGTGGCACGAGCACCGACTGGTCCGCGGCGCCGAACCGGTAGCGAATGTGCACATCTGGAGCCCGGACTGCCTGGAGCCGGCGCGGCACCGGATGTTCCGCGACTGGCTGCGGGCGGACGACGACGACCGCCGCGCCTATGGGGAGCTGAAACTCGCTCTTGCGCACCAAGGTTTCGAGGACGTCATGCACTACAACAACGCCAAGTCGGCGCTGATCTACGACATCTACGAGCGCGCCTTCGCCGCCGACCCCGCCCACCCGCACGACCCACAGCCTCGCTGACCCCGGCCACTCGACGGGTCTGAACCGGCCTTTCGACGGGTCTGAACCGGCCTTTCGACGGGTCTGAACCGGCCTTTCGACGGGTCTGAACCGGCCTTTCGACGGGTCTGAACCGGCCTTTCGACGGGTCTGAACCGGCCTTTCGACGGGTCTGAACCGGCCTTTCGACGTCAGGGACGTCAGGGAGTCGCGTAGGCGATGAGCTGGGCGACGACCTCGGCGGTGGCTTCGTAGCCGAGCATGTGGCCCTTGCCGGGGAACTCGATCAGCGCCGACCCGGGGATGCCCTCGTGCAGCGCATAGGCGTAGGGCGGCGGGGTCAGCCGGTCCTTCGACCCGACCATGATCGTGGTCGGCACCGTGGCCAGCGCGGCGAGCGACGCGCGCTCGTCCATCCCCTCCAGGGCCGTGAAATAGGAGCCCATGTCCTTGATCTTGGTGCCCGCGATCGCCTTGCGCACGAGCGCGACATCGCGGGGGTCGGCGTCGTCGCCGAAGTTCAGGTGGCGCTGATGCCGTTTGGTCACAAAGACCCCTGCGGGGATCCGCGGACCGCGGGCCGCGACGTGCATGACGCCCATCTCGATCTTGCCCACCCATCCGGGGCGCGAGACGTCGGCGGCTGCGGTCCCGAGCAGAAGCACACCCGCGACGCGGGCGATCACGTCGGCGGGGTGCAGGCCCGCATACGCCATGACGGTCATGCCGCCCATCGAGTGCCCGCACAAGACCAGCCGGCCCCGGCCGCCGCATTCGTCGATGACCGCCGCGAGGTCCTCACCGAGCAGCCGGATCGACGGTGCGACGCTGCCGGGCACCGACTCGCCATGACCGCGCTGGTCGTAGGCAACCACCCGGATCGGCAATCGCTCCTGCAGACCGCGGATCACCCGGCTCCACAGCGTGCGGTTGAGTGTCCACCCGTGCGCGAGCACGACCACCGGGAGGGCCGGATCGACCCGGCCCACCGGGTCATACGTCTCGCCGACGATGCGTGCGCCACCCGGCCGGGGGATCTCGAAGCGCTCGCCGCTGAGCCGCTCAGGCATCGGCCAACTCCACGGTGACCGGAGCGTGGTCGGACGCACCCTTGCCCTTGCGCTCCTCGCGGTCGATGACCGCGCCGGTCACCCGCGCAGCCACGTCGGGCGAGCCGAGGACGAAGTCGATGCGCATGCCACGGCCCTTCTGGAAGCGCAACTGCTGGTAATCCCAGTAGGTGTAGACCTTCGGCCCCGGCAGCAGCGGGCGCACCAGGTCGAGATACCCGGCATCGAGGATCGCCGCGAAGGCGGCCCGCTCGCGGGGCGAGACGTGGGACTTGTCGATGTAGAACTCCATCGACCAGACATCCTCATCGCGGGGGGCGATATTCCAGTCGCCCATCAGCACGCTCGGCCCGTCCGCGAGCCAGCCCTGGGCGGCGTCGCGCAACCGGCCGAGCCAGTCGATCTTGTAGTCCATATGGGGGTCAAGGATGTTGCGGCCGTTGGGGACGTAGAGGCTGTTGACCCTGATGCCACCGCAGGTCGCCCCCAGGTGCCGCGCCTCGGCGCTCGTCGCCTCACCCCACAGCGGCGCGTCCGCGAAGCCGGCGACCACATCGGTAAGCCCGACGCGCGACGCAATCGCGACACCATTCCACTGGTTGTAGCCGTGGTGCGCGACTTCGTAGCCCAGTTCCTCGAAGCGGAAGAAGGGGAACTGATCCTCGCGGGTCTTGGTCTCCTGGATCGCGAGCACATCGACGTCGGAGCGCTCCAGCCAGGGGATCACGCGCTCGATGCGGCTCCGGATGGAGTTGACATTCCATGTCGCGATCCGCATCCGGCCACGGTAACCGAGTCCGCGCCCGGGCCGGCGGGCCACCCCCGCACAACGCGACTGGAGGCGACGGCGGGGCGGTTGCGAACGGCATACGGGATCGGGGTAGAGGTGCTGCCTGCTGATCTGGGCGTGCGCGCGGACATGGCGCGCGTCGCCGACCGGGTGGCCGACGCCGAAAGGCCGGTCGAGGTGCTCGTCAACAACGCCGGCTTCGGACTGGGACGCGGCTTCCTCGACACCGAGACCGCCGACGAGGAGGCTCTTGGATGTGCTGTGCCGGGCGGTTCTCGTCTTGACCCACGCCGCGGCCAAGGCCATGCGGGAGCGCGGGCACGGGCGCATCATCAATGTCTCCTCGGTGGCCGTCTTTATCGCGGGCAGCAGCTATTCGGCCGCGAAATCCTATGTGACGGTGCTCACAGAATTGGTCGCCGGCCGGCTGGCCGGGACGGGTGTGACCGCGACCCCGGTGTGTCCCGGATTCGTCCACACCGAGTTCCACCAGCGGGCCGGGCTGGCCATGACAGGGATGCCCGAATTCGTCTGGCTCCCGGTTCAAAAGGTGGTCAGGGAGGCCCTCGCCGATGCGGGCCGCGGGCGGGTCGTCTCGATCCCAGGGCGCGGCTACCGGCCGTTGTCGGCCTGCTGCGCGTCGCACCGCGCTCGCTCACCCGCAACCCGCGGATCATCGACCGGCACCGAAAAGGCAAGTAACATCGATCGGCACCAGGACCTGTCCCCCATCTCACCTGGAGCACACCCCATGTCTTTTCCCTCTTCGTCGCCGCGCCGTGCCCTCGCGCTGGTCGCCTCCGGAGCCACCTGTGTCGGCCTGCTCGCCGCCGGCCTCCCGAGCGCCTCGGCCGCCCCCGAGCCGGCGCCTCAGGCCGCCTCTACCGCCGCCACGGGGAAGTTCCTCAAGCTCTGGTCGGCCGAGTGGATGGCCGGCCAGAAGTCCTTCACCACCGCCCAGGCCCAGGATCTCGCCCGCCGGATGAGCGTCATCGTCGCGATGCGCGGCAAGTTCACCAAGGACATCGCGGCGATGAAGGCAGCCAATCCGAGCCTGAAGGTCCTCGCCTACCGCAATGCCACCTTCGGCGGCAAGGGCTATGCCGACAGCCTCTACGCCAAGAACAAGTCCGGTCAGAAGATCTACGCCCGCAAGTGGCCCACGACCTTCCTGATGAATCTCTCCAGCCCGGCCTGGGCGGCCGAGGTCGGCAAGAGCTGCGTCGAGTTGATCACTGTCAGCAAGTACGACGGCTGCTTCCTCGACGTCCTCGGCTCCGGCCCGCTGATGGGCAACTACCTGTCCTCGATGCCGGTCACCAATGGCAAGCAGTGGACGCACCCGCAGTGGATCGGCTGGGCCGACGACATCACTGTCGCCGCCAAGAAGGCCACCGGCGGCAAGACCGTCATGGGCAATGGCCTGGGCAACGGCCGGCGGTACTTCTCGACGACGATGTCCTCCAAGGGCCTGGTCGCCGGCAATGACGGCATGGAGCCGGAGCTCTTCGTCCGCGAGGCCCACTCCCCGGTCGGCGCCTACTACAGCGAGACCAACTGGAAGCAGGACGTCGACATGATGATCGACGTCCAGAACAAGGGCAGCCGCGTCCTGTCGATGACGAAGCTGTGGACGAATGCGTCCGAGACCCAGAAGAACGCCTGGCACAAATACGCGCTGGCGACCTTCTTGATGGGCTCGAACGGCAACTCCTACTTCTGCTTCCTGCGCGACAAGAACGCCGGCGCCTCGTGGGGCGCGCACCCCTTCAACCAGATCGACATCGGCACCCCGACGGGGTCCTACGCCAAGATCGGGACCGGGATGTATGCCCGCAACTTCACCAAGGGCAAGGTCGTCGTCAACGTCGGCAAGTCGTCCTCCGGCCTGCGGCTGACTCAGGGCGCCCGCACCCTGGACGGCGCCCGCGTCTCGGGGTCGGTCACCGTGGCTGCCCACTCGGCTGAGATCTTCCAGTACTGATCCGCCCGCCCCATACGCTTGCCGTATGACTGCCTTCTCGCCGGACCGGGAGCGCCTCCTCGCGCTCATCAAGGACAAAGCCATCGTTCACGGTCGTGTGACGCTCTCCTCGGGTCGGGAGGCCGACTATTACGTCGACCTGCGCCGGATCACCCTTGACGGGGAGGCCGCGCCGTTGGTCGGGCGCGTCATGCGCGAACTCGTGGCCGACCTGGACTTCGACGCCGTGGGGGGCCTGACCCTGGGCGCCGACCCGGTTGCGACCTCGATGCTCCACGCCGCGGCCGCGGCGGGCGAGCGGCTGGATGCCTTCGTCGTCCGCAAGGCCGGCAAGGCGCATGGCCTGCAGCAGCGAGTGGAGGGGCCGTCGATCGCCGGTCGCCGGGTGCTGATCGTCGAGGACACCTCGACCACGGGCGCCTCGCCGCTCGATGCGGCTGATGCGGCGCGCGACCTCGGTGCCGAGGTCGTCGCGGTCGCGACGATTGCCGACCGTGCGACGGGGGCGGCGGAGAAGTTCGCAGCCGCCGGCCTGGCCTACCGCCACGCCTTCTCGCTCACTGACCTCGGGCTGGCCTGAGATGACGATGGATGCGGGAGCCAAGGCGCGGGTCCGCGAGGTGCTTCTCGCCCGGGCGCGCGAGGAGGTGGCCGCGGCGCAGGAAAGCGTCGTGGCCGAGCAGGCCGCGGGCAAACTCGACCAGGACTCCTCGTTCTCGGTCGACGAGCAGTCCCAGACCGACGAGGCCGGTGGCCTCGCGGCGCTCTTCGAGGAGACGGTGGCGAGGCAACAGACCGCGCTCGCCGAGCTCGAGACGCTCGACTTCGGCCCCCGCGAGCGCGTGTCCCCGGGGGCGATCATCGGCCTCGACGGCGACCGCTATGGCGTCGGAGTGGTCGCCGGGGCCCTCGATTGCGACGGTGTCACCTACGAAGGCATGTCGATCGACAGCCCGCTGTATGCCGTGCTGGCCGGCCACCGCGCCGGCGACACGGTCGCTTTCCGGGGCCGCGACCACCGCATCGATTTCGTGGCCTGAGATAGCCGCCCACTGCGCGCGTGGAGTCGCACGCAGTGGGTATACCTTCGGCGGGCGGGTTCGCACGGCATACGGAAGGGGGGGTGTGGGGGACTTCGACGGTCTCGTCGCGGAGGCCGATACCGCTGATGTGTCGGGTTAGGATTTCGGGTGGCTCGACGGGCGAGCGACCGAGGAGCGCCCGCCCTGGGGTGACAGCCGCCAACTCGCGGACCGGTTCGCGCACGTGGGATCCGCACTCGACGTCGACACCGGCGCCGGCGAGGTGCTCGCCGAGATGCCGGTCCTTCCCCCACGGATGTGCGCCATCGAGGGGTGGACGGTCAACCGGTTGCTCGCGCGCACACGACTTGAGGCGCGGCGTCGAGGTGCTGCCGGTGATCGGCGGTCAGTTCCCGTTTGCGTCAGGGTCATTCGAACTCGTCTGCGGCCGACATCCGGTGCGTCCGAACGGGGCGGACATCAGCCGGGTGCTCATCGACGGGGGCACCTACTTCGCCCAGCATGTGGGGCCGCGGTCGGCGAGTGAGCTCGACGAGTTCTTCCTCGGGCCGGTCCCCGACATCCGCCGCAGCCGCGACCCGCGCCTGGGGGCCGCCGAGGCGGAGTATCACGGACTCGAGATCGTCAACCTGCAGACCGCGCGCTGCCGAATGGAGTTCTTCGACGTCGGCGCCGTCGTCTGGATCTTGCGACGCTGCGTCTGGTGGGTGCCGGACTTCTCGGTCGAGCGCTACCACGATGCGCTCGCGCGCATGCACGCGGTGATCGAGCGCGACGGTGTCTTCGTCGCGCACTCGACGCGGCACCTGATCGAGGCGCGGCGGCCGGCGCACTGAGCCCTGTGGTCCGGCCTCCGGACCGGCATTCGCGGGTCTGCCGCGCCCCGGCCGGTTAAGCTTCCAGTCGGCGACCGGACCATCCCGGCGCCCCGCCCGGCCACGGTCGGCTGACGAAGGAGTGCCCGTGCTCATTGCGATCCTTGTGATCCTCGGTCTGATCGTGCTCGTCGCGCTCTGGGCCGTCGGGGTCTACAACGGCCTGATCAAGCTGCGCAATCTGGTGCAGGAGGCCTGGCGCCAGATTGACGTCGAACTCAAGCGCCGCCATGACTTGATCGGCAATCTCGTCGAGACCGTGAAGGGGTACGCAGCGCACGAACGCGGCACCCTCGAGGACGTCATGAAGGCGCGCGGCGCCGCCATGGCCGGCGGACAGACACCGGCGCAGCAGGCACAGAGCGAGGGCATGCTCAGCGCCGCTCTCGGGCGCCTGATCGCGGTGGCCGAGGCCTACCCCGACCTGAAGGCCAACCAGAACTTCATGGCCCTGCAGAACGAACTGACCTCGACCGAGGACCGTATCGCCTCCGCCCGGCGTTACTACAACGCCAATGTCCGCGAGCTGAACACCAAGGTCGAGACCGTCCCGAGCAACTTCGTCGCCGGCATGTTCAACATCAAGCGCGAGGAGTACTTCGAGGTCGAAGGCGCCGAGCGTGACCCGGTCAAGGTCGACTTCGGGCAGAGCAACTACAACATCCCGCCGCCGGCCGGCTACAACTCCCCGCAGGACACCGCTCCCGCGCAGATCCCGACCACGCCGCCCCCGGGTCAGCTTCCGCCGAGTCAGTAGCCCGCCCAGCGCCCGCGGGCCCACCCGCAGTCTTTGCGAACTGCCTACCGCCAACAACGTGGGGTGATCACCCCAGGTGCTGCCCGGTAGGCCGTCGCATGAGCGGGTGGATTCAGTCCTGAAGCAGGGTCGTCAGGATGCGCGTCAGACTCGCTCGGTCGGCCGCGCTGAGCCGTCCGAAGAAGGCCTCCGCGCCCGCGCGCCGGCTTTCGGCCACGGCGCCGGCGGCGTGCTGGCCGGCCTCGGTCACGCTAAGCAGCACGGCGCGCCGATCGCTGGGGTCGGCCGATCGCGTGACCAGGCCGCGCTCCTGCAACGCATCGGCCACTTCGGTCGCCGAGCGCGGCGCGATCCGCAGCCGCTCGGCGAGTTCGGATAGTCGCAGTGGCCCCGACTCGGCGACGATCATCAGCGCCCGTCCTTGGTGGGGCGCGAGGTCCAACTCTTCCGGCTGCGCCGTCCACGTATGCCGCATGCTCCGCAGCGCCCGTCCCAGCAGTACGTCGAGGGGTTGGTCGGCGTCGGGCGGCATGGGTGCAGCATACGTGAAGTTGCGAGGCAACCACATCGTGAGGTAACCTCTCTAACTAGTGAGGGAACCTCACGAACGATACAGACAACGGAAGGAGTAGCTCATGGCTGACACCCTGCACTCCGGTGGGGGCTCGCGGGGCCCCCAGAAGGTCGACCCGCGCGATCGAGCCCAGTTGGCGCTTTCGCCCGTCGAGCTCCCGCGCGTGCTGGCGCTCTTCGCGCCGCACCGCCTGGCCATCGCCACCGTCATGGCGATCATCGTGGTCTCGTCGGCTCTCGGGCTGGCGCAACCTTTCCTGCTCAAGGCCGTCTTCGACGATGCCCTGCCGCACAACAATATTCGCGTGCTCCTGCTGGCCGTCGGCGGCATGCTCGCGGTCACCATTGCGACCTCGCTCCTGGGCGTGGTGCAAACCTGGATGTCGACGAAGGTCGGCCAGCAGGTCATGCACCGCCTGCGCAGCGACGTCTTCGCCCACCTCCAGCGCCAATCGCTCAGCTTCTTCACGCGCACCCGGGGCGGCGAAGTCCAGTCGCGCATTATCCAGGACATCGGTGGCATGCAGTCGGTGGTCACCTCGACCGCGACGTCGATCGCGGCTAATCTGACGACCGCGGTGGGCACGGCGGTGGCCATGGCCGCGCTGAGCTGGCGGCTGTCCCTGCTCTCCCTGCTCGTTCTCCCGCCGTCGATGTGGCTGACCCGCCGCGTGGCGCTGCTGCGTCGCGAGATCACCGCCGCCCTGCAGGCCCGCCTAGCCGATATGCACGTCCAGGTCGACGAAGGATTGTCGGTCAGCGGCGTGCTCCTGACCAAGACGCTGGGGGCCGGCCGGCTGGCTTCTCGTCGCTTCGAGCGGACGTCCGCCGAACTCGTCGATCTCGAGCTTCGCTCGGCACTTGCCGGCCGCTGGCGGATGGCCACCATGTCCATCGTCTTCGCCGCCATCCCGGCGCTGATCTACCTCGCGGCAGGTTTCCCGGCGACCAGCGGGGGGATGACCATCGGCACGTTGGTGGCCTTCACCAGCCTGCAGGCGGGGATCTTCCGGCCGCTGATGGCCCTGCTCAACGTCGGCGTCTCGTGGATCTCCTCGATGGCCCTCTTCAGCCGGATCTTCGGCTACCTCGACCTGGTGACCGATGTGCCCGCGCCGGTCGCGCCCGTCCCGCTGCCTGCCGGCGAGGTGCGGGGCGACATCCGCTTCGACCATGTCTCCTTCACGTATGCCGAGGGCGCGCCCCCCGCGGTCGACGACGTGACGCTCGACATCCCCGCCGGATCGAGCCTCGCGCTGGTCGGTGACACCGGTTCGGGCAAGTCGACCTTGGCCGGCCTGGTCGCGCGGCTGCGCGACCCGTCGTCGGGATCGGTCTCGATCGACGGCATCGCGCTGACGGCGATCGGCGAGGACGCTCTGGCCGCGATCGTCGGCGTCGTGACGCAGGAGACCTACCTGGTGCACGACACCATTCGGGCCAACCTCCTGCTGGCCGCACCCGACGCGAGCGAGGCGCAGTTGTGGTCCGCTCTCGGGGCGGCCCAGGTTGCCGACCTGATCGGACGACTGCCCGAGGGTCTCGACACCGTCGTCGGCTCCCGTGGACACCGCTTCTCTGGCGGTGAGAAGCAGCGTTTGGCCATCGCCCGCACGATCCTGCGCGATCCCCGGGTGTTGATCCTGGACGAAGCCACGTCCGCTCTCGACAACCGGACCGAGCGCGCCGCTCAGCAGGCCATCGACACCCTGAGCGCCGGCCGGACCACGATCACCATCGCGCACCGCCTCTCGACGATCCGTGATGCCGATCAGATCGCCGTCCTGGCGGGTGGCCGAGTCGTCGAACTCGGCACCCACGAGGCGCTACTCGCCCGTGGCGGGCACTATGCCGCGCTCGTCTCGGCGGGGGAGGCCACGGCATACGCCCAGGCGGCCTGACCGGTACGCGCAAGCGGCCTGATAGATACGAGCAGCCTGACAGGCGACCAGCGCCCGTCCGCGCCGTTCTCCGGGGGGCCGCAAGTACGGCCTGCGCGACGCGACCCGACCGGGGCGCGCCGCGCAGGAGTCATGAGGAGCCGAGCGCTGCGTGCACGCTGCCGCGGATCACGTATGCCAGCGGGCCCAGGCGGCCTGGCGGGTGGTCCCCGAGGCCTCGCCGACCGCCGCCCAGGAGGCGGACTCTGCGAGCAGCCGGGCCGACGTGCCCAGAGCTTCGCCAGCTGCCGCGCTCAGGGCAAGCAGAGCGTTGAAAGCCTCAGGTTCTGCCGTTGCGGCCAGCCGATCGATGGCGGCTTGAGCCGTTGCCAGGTCGCGGGCCACGGCATCCGCTGGGGACTTCGGCACTGGGTACCTCCACCGTTATCGACGCGTCGGGATCTTCGAACCGGCGCGTCCACGTTTGGCCGGGCCAGCGGTACGTGACGCTACCTTCCTTCGGTAAGAATTCGGCCATAGAGAGACTGCCAAAACCCGCGCTGAAGAGCGAACTTCGGACCGGCTCGCGAAGGAATGCGCCAACGACTTCCCGCCGCGTCGCGCCTTCGTTGACAAGTCGGGTCAGCAGGTCGTGACGCTCTCGGGAGCGCAGCCGGGCCGCATCTGCGGGATATTCCACGACATCGAGTCGGTGATTCGTTGCGACACGCTGCCGGGAGGTGATGACCTCCTCGCCGGGAGCCACGAAAACCGTGGCCACCGTTCCCGCCGCGTCCACGAAGGTCAGGTTGTAAGCCTGCGCGACGGGCAGGGTGCGCACGCGCGCCACTGCCTCGGCCACGTCGCCGCATTCCTCGAGCAAGGCGCGCAGGACCAAGGGGATGCCGAAGCCGACGCCCGATCCGGGACGGCCGCCGAAGGTCAGTGAAACGGCGAGACCGTCCTCGTTGATCCCATCGAGCAGGCCCCAGAGGCAATCGCTGGTCCCCATGACGCGCCGGGTGCCCGAGTAGTTCGTCGAGGCGACCACCCCCTCGAAGAGCGCCGGGTCGTAGTCGTAACTGCGCAGAAGCACCGGCTCGGGGTCGGTCAGCGCCACCTGGCTGCACCCGGTGACGAAGGGCGTCGGCCGCCACAGGCTCAGCAGCCGGCCGGCGTCCTCGTGGGTGGTGCCGGTCGCCGCCACGGCCAGTTCGGTCAGGTGCTCCCACGTCGGCAGGAGCGCGGGCAGGTGGCGGCGCAACGCGTCGCGGCACTCGGCATACGTCGGTTGGTCGGAGGCGGGCCGCGCCTGGAACCAGCGTGCGTAGGCCGGCCACGTCGCCCGGGCGAGCGCCTGCCACCTCGGGCCGGGAGTTGCCTCCCGATAGGCGTGCATCGTGAGGGTCAGCTCAGGAATCGGTTTGTGCGAGAGGTGCTTCGCCGGTGCTGAGTGCGTCCGGGCCGCCCGTGGTGTGCCGGGCGGCGAGCCGTATGCCGTGGCCCAGGCCCGCCCGTAGGCGAGCCACGCGCTTGCGTCTGTCGGGTCAGCCGGGAGATGTGGTTGCGTCAAGATGGTCATGACTGTCAAAGTAGACTTGACACTCGATACTGTCAAGTTTGAGTTGACATTGGCGGGCTCGTTGAGGGGTATTGAGACACAGCACATGCACAGGTGGCCGAACTTCTCTAGGCTCGCCGGGACCACGACCGTCCCGATCGAAGGATGTCTGAAGGATGAGCTTGAGCGCGCATGACGACGGCCGGCCCGGAACGTACGAAGGCAGGGCGCTGCCCCGGCCGGACGAGGACGTCTTCGACCAGGGGTTGGCCTTCGACCTCGAGACCATGAACCGCCGTCGGCTCTTGCGCATGGCCGGTCTCGGCGTGTCGGTGGCTGCGCTGGCCGCCTGTGGAGATTCGGGCAGCGGGAGCGCGTCGACCAGCGCCTCAGGCAGGTCCGCGAGCACATCCGCCTCGGCCACGACATCCGCGTCGGTGGCGACGTCGGCCGCCGGTGACGTGACCGAGATCCCGGACGAGACGGCCGGCCCCTATCCGGGTGACGGCTCGAACGGGCCGGACGTGCTGACGCAAGACGGCGTCATCCGGCAGGACATCACGAGCAGCTTCGGCGACTACAGCGGCACCGCGGAGGGTGTGCCAGCCACGATCGAGTTGACGATCACCGATATGGCGAATGGCGACAAAGCCTTCGCTGGGGCCGCCGTCTATGTGTGGCACTGCGACCGCTCCGGGAATTACTCCCTGTATTCGGAGGGGGTCACCGAGCAGAATTATCTGCGCGGGGTCCAGATTGCCGATGAGAGCGGGAAGGTCACTTTCACCTCGATTTTCCCGGCGTGCTACAGCGGTCGCTGGCCGCACATTCATTTCGAGGTCTATCCGGATCAGGCGTCGATCACCGACTCCGCCAATGCCATCGCGACCTCGCAGATCGCCATCTCCAAGGACGCCTGCGACCTCGTCTACGCCACCAGCGGGTATGAGGCATCGGTCACCAATCTCGCCCAGCTGAGCCTCGCCACCGACAACGTCTTCGGCGACGACAGCGGAGTGCATCAACTGGCGACGATGAGTGGTGACGTGACCAAGGGCTTCACCATCGCCCTGGCCGCACCCGTCGACACCGCGACTGCGCCAACTGGCGGTGCCGCCCCGAAGTAGGGCTGGTCAGATCAGACAAATCGACCGGGGCCGACACGCCGAAAATCGAGGTGAATATTCGGCGTGTTCGCCCCGGTCGAGCGCGGTCGAGGTCTGTCGTCAGCGGAAGGCGGGCAGGCCCGTCAGCGACTGGCCGACGACGAGGGTGTGCATCTCAACGGTGCCCTCATAGGTCAGCACCGACTCCAAGTTGTTCATGTGCCGGATGACCGGGAATTCCAAAGAGATCCCGTTGGCGCCCAAGATTGTTCGCGCCGTGCGGCAGATGTCGAGGGCTTCGCGGACGTTGTTGAGCTTGCCCAGGCTGACCTGCTCCGGCCGGAGCGTGTGGGCGTCCTTGCGGCGGCCGAGGTGGTTGGCCAGCAACAGGCCCTTCGCATACTCCAGGTACATCTCGGCGATCTTGGCCTGGGTGAGCTGGAAACCGGCGATGGGTTTGCCAAACTGCTCGCGCTCGCCGGCATACGTGATGGCTGCCTCGAGTGCCGAACGGGCCGCCCCAAGCGCCCCCCAGACGATGCCGTATCGCGCCTCGTTGAGGCACGAGAGCGGGCCCTTCAGGCCGCGGACCTCCGGGAAGACCGCATCTGCGGGGAGGCGGACGTTGTCGAAGACCAATTCGCTGGTCACCGATGCCCGCAGCGACATCTTGTGCTTGATCAGGGGCGCGGAGAAGCCGGGGGTGTCGGTGGGCACCGCAAAGCCACGGATGCCCTCGTCGGTCTGGGCCCACACGACGGCCACATCGGCAGCGGATCCATTGGTGATCCACATCTTCGCGCCGTTGAGGATCCAGTCATCTCCGTCGCGGCGGGCATTGGTGCGCATGCTGCCCGGGTCGGAGCCGTGGTCGGGCTCGGTCAGGCCGAAGCAGCCGATCGCGGTGCCGGCCGCCATGTCCGGCAGCCAGCGCTGCTTCTGCTCCTCGCTGCCCCAGCGCCAGATCCCGAACATCGCCAGCGACCCCTGCACCGACACCAGCGAGCGGATGCCCGAGTCGCTGGCCTCCAGCTCCAGGCACGCGAGGCCGTAGTCGACGGCGGACATGCCGGCGCAGCCATACCCGGTCAGGTGCATGCCGAGAACACCGAGTTCGCCGAGTTCCTTGGTCAGGCCGCGGATGTCGTCGATCTCGCCCCGCTCGAACCAATCGGCGACATAGGGGTCGATGCGGCGCTCGCACATGGTGCGCACCGAGTCGCGCACGATTCGCTCGTCGGCGGTAAAGAGATCGTCGAGCCCGGCGAGGTCGAGGCGGGTCTGCAGGCTGGGAATGGCGCTCACGCGAGGCTCCTGGTCGGTTGATCAAGGGTGGGTCGAGGATCGGACGAGGCGAGCCAATCCTCCACGAGGAGGGTGTGCTCGCCGACGCCGGGTGGCGGCGTCGCATCGTCAAGGGCGTTGCCGGAGAACAGGATCGGGTTGCGCACCTGCTCCGGGTGGTCGTCACCGACCGAGAAGGTCGGCGTGAGGCCGAGGTCGCGGGCCTGGGCGAAGGCCGTGCCGATGTCGTTGACCGGTGCAGCTGCGACGCCGGCTGCCCGCAGCCGCTGCTCCCAGTGGGCGGCCGGCTCGGTGGTGAGCTGGGCCTCCAGGGCGGCCACGAGCGACTCGCGGTTGGCAACGCGGTCGGCGTTGGTGGCGAAGCGCGGATCATCGGCTAGCGCCGGTATGCCGAGTGCCCCCGTCAGGCGCACGAACTGGCCGTCGTTGCCGCACGCCACCGCCAAGGGCAGGTCCGCGCACTGCAAGGGCTCGTAGGGCGCGATGCTCGGGTGCGCATTGCCCATGGCTGCCGGCGCGACGCCGGTGGTGAGGAAGGCGCTCGCCTGGTTGACGAGCGAGCCGAGCAGGCTGGAGACGAGGTTGACCTCGATGTGCTCCCCGGCGCCGCTGACCGCGCGTTGCTGGAGCGCGGCCAGGATGCCGATTGTCGCGTCCTTGCCGGTGAGCACGTCGACGAGGGCGACGCCGACCTTCTGCGGGGCGCCGCCTTGCTCTCCGGTGATGCTCATCAGTCCGCCGAAGGCTTGGGCGACGAAGTCATAACCCGGCAGGGATGCGCCCGCGCCGGAACCGAATCCGGTGATCGAGGCATAGACGATGCCGGGATTTGAGGTGCGGACGGCGGCATAGCCGAGGCCGAATCTCGCCAGCGTGCCGGTCATGAAGTTCTCGACGAGCACGTCGGCGCGGCGGGCGAGCTCGCGGGCCTTGGCGAGGTCGGCGGGATCGTTCAGATCCCAGGCGACGGAGAGCTTGCCGCGGTTGAGCGCCTCGAAATAGGAGCTGGAGTTCTCGGTCCACGGTGGGCCCCAGGCCCGGGTGTCGTCCCCGCGCCCGGGCCGCTCGACCTTGACGACGGTCGCGCCCAGATCGGCGAGATACATCGTCGCCAACGGCCCCGCGAGAACGCGGCTGAAGTCGGCGACGAGGAGACCTGTCAGGGGACGGCGCATTGCGCCACCTTCGGCTCTCGTGGCACGCGCAGACGGCCGTTGACGCGACGGACGATGCGCCAGGCGTTCTTGTCCTGCAACGGAACCGGGAGCGCAGCCTGAGGCGTGCCTTGGTAGGCGACCGGACGCGTAAAGCGGGCCAGCGCAGCGGCGCCGACGGAGGTGGCACGCGGGTCGGTCGTCGCGGGCCACGGCCCGCCGTGCTGCTGCGCCCAGAGCGTGGCCACGCCGGTCGGCCAGGCATCGACGGCGACGCGGCCGACCTTGGGTGCGAGGTGCTTGACCAGATCCGCGACCTCGTCGTCCGCAGACCCGCCGGTCATCACCGACGCCACGAGGGCGCCGGGCAGAGCGGCGATCAGGTCGTCGCGCTGGTGTGCATCGGCATACTCGACGACGAGCACTACGGGGCCGAAACACTCACGCAGGAGCGGGGATTCGCGGTGGATCAGGCTCGCGTCGGCTTCGAGCACCCAGACACTCGGACCGATAGGCGTGGATGCGTCGGAGCGGGCGACGGCAAAGGCGCCATTGGTGAGCAGGTTCTGCACGCCGTGACCGAAGGCTTCGTGGATGCCGACCGTGAGCAGGACGCCGGTCGGTGGGCCGTCGTGCAGTTCCGCGCCGAGGCGCGCGGCAAAGCCGCAGCCAGCGGGCGCCAGGATCAGGCCGGGCTTGGTGCAGAACTGGCCCATGCCCATGGTGAAGGACGCGAGCGCGCCCTGGGCGAGATCGGCCAGCCGGTGCACCGCCGCGGTGGTCAGGACGACGGCATTGACGGTGCCCATCTCGGCATAGACCGGGATCGGGATCGGGCGGGTGGCGGCGAGCCGGTGCAGTGCCAGGCCGCCGGCTTCGGAGCCGGTGAAGGCGACGGCGGCGATCTCAGGCGCGAGGACGAGCTGCTCCCCGGCGGCGAGGCCGGTGACCGCGCTGAGGAGACCTTCGGGCGCGCCGATGTCAGCGAGGGCGTCGTGGGCGATGTCCATCAAGGCGGCATGCGTGCGCGGGTGGGCTGGGTGTCCTTTGACCACGACCGGAGACCCGGCGGCGATGGCGGAGCCAGTGTCATTGCCGAGCGTCCCGAAGCCGAAGGGGAAGTTGCTCGCCCCGAAGACGGCGACCGGTCCGACGGATGCCTGGATGCGCCGCAGGTCGGGGGTCGTCGCCGTGGCGTGGTCGATGGTCGCGCCGAGCCACGAGCCCTCGATGCAGACGTCGGCATAGAAGCGCAGCTGGTTGGCGCAACGGAGGACCTCACCGTCGAGGCGGGGCAGGCCGAGGCCGGTCTCCTCGTGCGCGAGGGCAGCGAGCGAATCGGCATGGGCGACAACGGCATCCGCGATCGCACACAACCAGGCGGCGCGCTCGGCAGGGGTGGCGGCGACCACCGCGGGAGCGGCGGCGGCCGCGGCGGCGACCACGCGGCATACGTCCTGGGGGGTGGACTCACCCACGACGGACGGGGCGTCGACGACGGTGGTCATATCAGAGACCCTTCCACGATGCGGTGAGAACTTCCAGACCGTCGCGCAGCAGGTCGTCGGGCATGACGAGCGGCGGGAGGAGGCGGATGACATTGCCATAGGTGCCGCACTGGAGGGTGACGACGCCCTGGCGGTGGCACGCGGCCATGACGGCCGCGGCGGCCGCGGGGGCTGGCTCTTTGGTGCCAGGGACGACGAACTCGACGGCGAGCATCGCGCCGCGTCCGCGGACCTCGCCGACCCACCCATTGCCGTATGCCGCTTCCTCCAGAACGGGCCGCGCAATCGCCTCGATCTGGCGGGCGCGGGCGACGAGGTCGAGCTCCTCGATGGTCTCGAAGACGCCGAGGGCGGCCGCGCAGGCGACCGGGTTGCCGGCGAAGGTGCCGCCGAGGCCGCCCGCAGGGACGGCGTCCATGATCTCGGCGCGGCCGGTGACACCGGCGAGCGGCAGCCCACCGGCGAGACCCTTCGCGGTGACGATGAGGTCGGGGACGAGGCCATCGTGTTCGGAGGCGAACATCGCTCCGGTGCGGGCGATTCCGGTTTGGACCTCGTCCGCAATCAGGACGATGCCGTGCTCGCGGGCCAGGCTCGCGACGCCTTGGAGATAGGCCGCGGGCGGGATGATGAAGCCGCCCTCGCCCTGGATGGGCTCGATGACGATGGCGGCCGTGTTGTGGGCGCCGATCTGCTTGACGACGAGGTCCTCGAGCGCGTTGAGCGCCTCCATCGCGCAGTGGTCGGGGCCGGTCGGCCAGCGGAAGGGATAGGCGAGCGGCGCGCGGTAGATCTCCGGCGCGAAGGGGCCGAAACCATCCTTGTAGGGGACATTCTTGGCGGTCATCGTCATGGTCAGCAGGGTGCGGCCGTGGTAGGCGTGGCCGAAGGTGACCACCGCCGGGCGATGGGTGGCGACCCGGGCGATCTTGACGGCGTTCTCCACGGCCTCGGCGCCGGTGGAGAACAGCGCGGACTTCTTGGCGTGCGCGCCGGGGGTGTTGGTGTTGAGCCACTCGCCGACCTGGACATAGCCGTCGTATTCGGTGACGAGGAAGCACGTGTGCGTCAGGCGGGCGACCTGCTCGCGGACCCGGCGGACGACCGCCGGCGCACTGGAGCCGACCGTCGTGACGGCGATGCCGGAGGCGAAGTCGATCAGGTGATTGCCGTCGACGTCGACGAGGATGCCGCCGCCCGCGCGCTCGATGAAGACCGGAAGGGTCGTGCCGAGGCCGGTGGACAGGACGCCTTGGCGGTGCTGGTGGCGGGCGAGCGACTGCGGCCCGGGGATCGCCGTGCGCAGGATGCGCACCTGCTCCGGCCGGTCGGTCTCCACGTATGCCGCGGTCTCCAGTTGCGCCGTCATGGCCCCTCCTTGGGTCAGCTCCCCGGGTCCAGAAATGGCCCGGTCGTTCCCGCCACGGTAGGCCGGGCGTGCCGAGGAGGCAGTGGACGAAATGGTGCGGCTTCGAGGTCCAGTGAGACATTTCGTCCAGCCTCCGCGAGGACCAGAGACAGCGCGGCATATCCTCACAAATGAAGGTAAGCTTCATTCATACCCTCACTTAGATAAATAAGTGAGGTTATGCTGGCGGCGTGACCTTCAGTTCATCGTCGGCTAGCCCGCATACATCGTCGGTGGATACCAATGTCTGGCCCGCCGTGACTTACGAAGATGTGCCCTGGGATGTGCACCCTGTCACCGGTATGACGCGACGTGATCGGGTGATGATCGGGTGTCCATACCGGGCAAGCGTTCCGGCGATGATCGCCGACTTGGACGTAGTGCTCCCTGGACGGGTCAGCGCCGCGGCCGAGGAATCGGCCACCGCCATGCGCGAGTTCGACACCCGCCAGGGCAGCGAGATCGCGCCTTTCGCAGCGATCCTCCTGCGCAGCGAGTCGGCGTCGAGCTCCCAGATCGAGCAGTTGTCCGCGTCCGCGCGAAAGATCGCCGAAGCCGAGCTGACGGGCGCGTCGACGGGTCATGCAGGCGCCATCGTCGGCAATGTGCGCGCGATGACTGCCGCCTTGGCCCTCGCCGACAATGTGGATGCCGGGGCGATCCTGGCCATGCACGACGCGCTGATGCACCAGACCGCGCCGGAGATTGCGGGTCGGTGGCGTACGGACCAAGTGTGGATCGGCGGTCGGGCGGTGTTCGGGATGGGCAGCTCACACGATGCCGACTTTGTCCCTCCCATCGCACACCGAGTGCCCGAGTTGATCGCGGACCTGGTGTCGTTCAGCGTCCGCGCGGACGTGCCGGGCGTGGCTCAGGCCGCGATCTCCCACGCCCAGTTCGAGACCATCCATCCTTTCCCTGACGGCAACGGACGCACGGGACGTGCCTTTCTGCACGCGATGCTGCGCGCGCGAGGGATCGCGCGTCAGGTGTCGGTCCCGATCAGCTCGGGCCTTTTGGCTGATACGCAGGGGTACTTCGACGCGGTAACCGCCTACCGGGACGGTGATATTTCGCCGATCGTCTCGTGCGTATCCCGGGCCGCTTTGATCGGTGTCGACAACGGAACGCGGTTGATAGCCGACTTGGATGACGTCCGCCAGCGCTGGCGGGATCAGCTGACTGGGCTGAGGTCCGACTCCGCCGCGCGGCGACTGGCCGAGGGGCTGTTCCTGCATCCGGTGATCTCGGCGCCCGTCGCCCGCGAGATCCTGGGCATCGGCAAGAACGAACATCGCTACATCGACGTGCTTCTGGATCGGGGGATCCTGAGGCAGGACCAGGGCCACAAGGCGCGCAACCTGACCTGGCGGGCTCAGGACGTGCTTGATGCCCTGGATGCGTATGCCCGTCGCACTGGTCGCCGCTCCTGAGCCCGTGCCGGGCGGCTCGCCACGTGTTACTGGACAGCAAGCCCCCGGGCCCACGATGCTGGCGGCTCGCCAGGTTCCATGGACGACGGGAGGCGGTCTTGGGTATCACCATCGAGCAACTGGCCGGGGACGGCCGACTGGGGCTGCGGATCGTCGGCGGGCTGACCGGGCGGCGTCGCGATATCACGTGGGCGCACACCAGCGAGTTGCTCGACCCGACGGCGTGGCTGGACGGCGGCGAGTTGCTGATGACTCTGGGCATCAACCTGCCCGACGACGCGGTCGGACAGCGGGCGTATGTCGAGCGGCTGGCCCGGCTGGGCGCGTCCGGTCTCGCGTTCGACACCGGGATGATCCACCCGGAGGTGCCCGAAGCATTGGCCCAGGCGGGGGATGAGTTCGGGCTGCCGGTGCTCGCCATCCCGGCCGCGACGCCCTTCCTGGCGATCTCACGCGCGGTCATCTCCGCGATCACCGCGGACCAAGTGGCGTTGGTCGCGCAGATCTCGCGCAATCAGGAGCGGCTTGCGAGTGCGGCCATGGTCAAGGGTGCGGCAGGAGTCGTCGACACGCTCGCGCGGGCCTTGTCCGCAACGGTCGTCACGCTCGACGGCTCCGGTGCGGCTGTGGACTCGGCGGGCGCTGGCGCCGGCCGGCTGGCGAAGCGGGCCGCGGCGTTGCTGGACTCTCGCCGGGGCAAGGGTGTGCCGGCCCGGCAGCAGACGATCAGCCATGTCGACGACGACGGGTATTTCACCGTGCAAGTGCTGGGCAAGCCCAAGCAGGCCGGCGGCTATCTGGTGGTCGGTGGACGTCGTCAGTTGGATTCGAACCAGCGGCTGCTGGTGAGCTATTCGGCGACCTTGCTCTCGATCCTGCTCGACCGTCCGGCGCACCTCCATGAGGCGGAAATGCGCCTGCGGCGCATGCTCTTTCGGTCACTCCTGCGCCCCGGTGCGGATGTCGATCTCGGCCTATTGCGGTATGTCGGATTCGCTGCCGACCGGGAGGTGGCCGTGGTCGCTGTCGGGGACGCCGGACCGCCGCGGGCGGCCGAGGCAGCGGTTGACGCGGCTCTGGCCGCGCGAGGCACACCGGCGCTTGTGATGGCGAACTCGAAGGGCCTCGCGGTATTGGTGGGGGCGGCCGAACGGGGCGAGGTCGCGGAGATGACGCTCGCTGCCCTGCGGGCGAGCCTCGGTCGGCTGCCCTCGGCCGGGGTAGGCCGTGGTGTCGAGCTCGGGCTCGCGTTGGACAGCTATCGGCAGGCGATCGCCGCCGCGCGCGTGGCGCTCGGGCAGCCGGGGCAGATCATTGACTTCGCGGAGTTGAGCATCTTCGACGTGCTGCTCGGCACGCAGTCACGCGACACATTGGCCGCGATCGCCGGCTCGGTGCTCCGCCCGCTGGACCCACTCACGAGCGGCCTGTCCGCCGACCTGCTGCGTACGACATCGGAGTTCCTTGCGCACGGTGGACATTGGGAAGCTACGGCGAATGCGCTTGGTGTGCACCGGCATACGTTGCGCAACCGGATAGACCGGATCTCCGGCATCCTCGGCCGCGACCTCACCATCGCGAGCGAACGCGCCGAGGTCTGGCTTGCCCTCAAGGCCCGCGAACTCCTCCACCTCACCTCAACCGAGGCCGCCGGCGAGCCGGATCGTTGACAGCTTCCCCGCCCGATGCCGGAACCCCCTTGTTCGCACCGGAAGACGTCCTGTGCGAACAAGGGCCTGGTGGCATCGGGCGAGAAGGCTGCGACTGGTGTGGCGACGCCTCGAGCCGGGGGTCAGAGGGCCTTGGAGTTCAGCAGGGTAGGCATGATCACCGGGGCTTCGGTCAGGGGTGAGCTCACATACTGCGAGCGGATGCCGCTGACGATCTGCTCGCAGCGCGGAGTCAGCGACTTGGGGTCGTCGGTCTGCATCCGCGAGCGGCCCATCACGATGCCGAGGTCCGCGCCCTTGAACAAGTAATCCCCGGGGCCATAGATCCGCATGAAGAAGAACTCGTTCTCGTCCTGCAGGCCGTGCCAATCCAGGGCGGGTCGGCGGTATTCGAAGGACCCGTCGGGCTGGATCGCCCAGGTGCCGGTGCGGGGTGCGGCAAGGATCGAGGAGACCTCGTCCTCCGGCTGCTTCATGATCAGCTGGCTCCATTGGTCGATCGCCGCCAACTCGGTCCAGCGCTCGTTGATCTCGTCGGTGTCGATGGTGTAGTCGACGTCCATGTATTCGAGCAGGTGGAAGAGATAGAGCGGCAGGTCGGCATAGGCCCCGGCGGTGACCATGGTGATCGGTGAGGCCCCCGAGATGCGCGGGTTGAGTTCGCCGAGATAAACCTCGTCAGTGTCTAGATCGATGAGGGTGTCGACCTCGAAGAAGCCGGTGTAGCCCTCCAGCGCGAGCCGGTCGCCGAGCTTGCGCACGAGCTGCGTCGCGGCTGTGCGCTGCTTCTGGGTCATGGTCTCGGGGAAGACGTCATTGCCGCACCAGCCACCCTTGTAGGGCGTCATCGACTCATACCCGGTAAGGTCGACCATGAACGGGCCGACGATCGTCCCGTGCCGCGTGATGCACCCCTCGACCGCGAAGGCGGTGTTGCGGATGCGCTTCATGATCTTCGCCTCCTGCCCGGCGAGATCCTCCGTGTACTTGTCCCAATCCTGTTGGCTCGCAACGAAAAACGTGGTCTTCCCCGAATCGCCGTAGGGCAGCTGGATCACCAGATCACTGCCCAGGCCGGCCTCGCCGGCGAGGGCCAGCAACTCGTCATACGAGTCAGCTGAGGCGAGGATATTGGGGACGCTCGGCGCGCCCGCCTCATTGCCGAGGCGGGTGGTCTCGAGCTTGGAGTCGAGCCGTTTGCGCAGGGCGACGGGCGGGAGGGTGAGGGTGTAGCCAAGCTCGCGGCAGATCTCCTCGGTCTCCTCGTCGATGAAGACCGCCATCACCCGCGGCTTGCCGCCGCGCGCTTTCAGGCGCGCCTGCAGCTCGGGGTTGCGCAGCAGCCAGTTGGTGATCTGCTCGGAGGAGGTGAAGGTGCCGTCATACGGCTGGGATGGGGTGATGATGCGCGGGTGCTGGCCGTCCCACGGGTCGTAGTAGGTGAGGTAGTTGAAGTTGCGGACCCACCGGTCCAGCCCGAGCAGATTGAAGGGCGTCGGCCCGACGAAATAGATCGGCTCGTCATTGGTCCGGTAGAACGACCGGATCTCGGAGATATTGCGCAGGGGGTGGGTGGTCATCTCTTCTCCTTGATGGCTGCCGGGTGGGCGGCGAGGGCGGATCGGGTCAGGGCGCTGGCGAGGGTTTCGAAGAGCCCCAGTGTGTCGAAAAATCGGGCGCCGTCCTGGGCGGTCGGCCACGAGGACAGCTTGACGCCGGTGATCGCGGCGCGCTGGTTGACATAGATCATCTGGCCGTGCACACCGAGCGCGAGGAAGGTCGTCCGGTCCGGGAAGGGCACCCAGATCTGATTGCGGTAGTGACCGCCCGGCATGCCGGTCGGCGAGCTTGTGGCGGCGAAGGCCGAGCGCAGATCCTCGGTGCCGAGCAGCGTGTCGGTGGTCAGCCAGCTCGGGCCGACCTTGCGGCCGGATGGCGAAATACCGCTGTGCCGCAACATTTCTCCCAACCTTGCGACGTCCCGAAGGGTGGCGCACATGCCACCGTCCGCGATGGCCGTGCCCGCCTGGTCGATGCTCACGTATGCCGTGTGCTCACCCCCCATGGGTGCCCAGACGTAGTCGTGGATCAGGTCCGCGAGCGGGCGGCCGGTCGCCTCCTCGCACACCCACCCGAGCGCGTCGGTCTCGCTGGAGCGGTAGTGGAAGGTGCCGCCGTGCTCGCGCTCGCGGGGCAAGGTGAGCAGGAAGTCGTGCAGGGTGTCCGGGATGTCGGCCCGCGGGCTGCGCCACTGGGTCGCGTGCTCCATCAGGTAGACGTCCGCGTCGGGGTCGTGGTAGGTCTCGTTGAACCGCACACCCGAGCGCATGTCGAGCAGATGCCGCACGGTCGCGCCCGCGAATCCGCTCTCTCCTAACGCAGGAACGATCTCCTGCACGCGGGTGTCGAAGCCGAACCAGCCCGCGTCGACGAGCGTCGTCGCGACGACGCCGACCACGGTCTTGGTGACCGACATCAGCAGGTGCCGGGTGTCGGGGAGCATGGAATCGGCATACGTCTCGGCGCGGATGCGGCCGTGGTGCAGGATGACGAAACCATCGGTGTAGGTGTCCGCGAGGACGTCCGCACCGGTCGTATGACCGGTGATCCGCCCGGTGGCGTCGTAGCGCGGGGTGGCGAGCCGGAGAAGATTCGGATCGGGTTCTGCGGCAAGGGGTTCCGGATGCGGCGATGCCTGGATCACCTGCATCCGCAGCACCTCGTCGAGGTGGAGGAAGGTCCAGCGGTTGTGCGGCGCGTCGGCCCAGTTGTCGAGGGTGACGCCCCGGCCGATGGCATCCGTGGAGAGCGGGTGGGGCGTCACCCCCGACACGCTCATCGGGCTTCGGCGTCGACCGCGAGCTCGGGTCGGGCCTTGGTGCGATACGGCTTGGTGAGGGCGAATACCAGCAGCAGGGCAGCCCACGAGATGAGGCCGAGGGTGATCTGGGAGCGGGTGTCTTCGCGGATCGCCATGGAGACAAGGATCGCGGCCATCGCGATGATCGTGGCGATCGTCAGATAGGGGAAGGCCCACATCTTGAACTTCAGCTGGCGGCCGGCGGCGTCATGGCGCTTGCGCAGGACGTATTGCGAGGCGGCGATGAGGATGTAGGCAAAGAGTATGACGGCGCCGGAAGAGTTGATCAGGAAACTGAAGACCTTGTCGGGTGAGAGGTAGGCGGCGATGACGCAGAGGAAGCCGACGACCGTGGACATCAAGATCGCATAGGTGGGGACGCCGCGCTTGTTGACGATCATGACCTGCGGCGGGGCTTCGCGACGACGAGCGAGGGTGAAGAGCATCCGGCTTGCGGTGTAGAGGCCGGAGTTGAGGCAGGACAGGACCGACGTGAGGACGACGGCGTTCATCAGGTCGGCCGCGTGGGGGACGCCGAGTTTCTCGAAGGCGCTGACATACGGCGAGGCGCCAAGCTCGGTGGAGTTCCACGGGAGGATGACGGCGAGCAGGAAGACCGAGCCGACGAAGAACAGGGAGATCCGCCAGACAACCGAGCGGGTGGCCTTGGTGACGGCGCGCTCCGGGTCGTCGGACTCCGCGCCGGCGATGGTGGCAATCTCGGCGCCCACCATCGAGAAGACCGCGGTGACCATGCCGGCGAAGATGATCGACTTGCCATTGGGGAAGAAGCCGCCGTGCGCGGTCAGATTGCTGAAGTCGAAGCTGGCGCCCGGCCACATGCCGATGACGAAGAGGCTCACACAGACCAGGAAGATCAAGATGGTCGCGACCTTGATGCCGGCGAACCAGTACTCAAACTCGCCAAAAGCCTTGACAGAGTATAGATTTGTCGCGGTCATGAGGACCATGAGGATCAGCGACATCATCCATAACGGGGCGTCGATCCAGTACTGGAGAATCTTGGCGCCGGCCACGGCTTCGAAGCCGACGATGATGACCCAGAAGTACCAGTAGAGCCAGGCCACGGAGAAGCCGGCCCATGGGCCGAGCGCCTCGCGGGCATACTCGCTGAACGAGCCGGTGGTCGGCCGGGCGACGGACATCTCGCCGAGCATCTGCATGACCATGATGATCAGCACGCCACAGAGGGCGTAGGTGAGGAAGGCGCCCGGGCCGGTCTCGTTGATGACCACCCCCGACCCGACGAACAGGCCCGCACCGATGACGCCGCCGATGGCGATCATGGTCAAATGCCGTTGCCGTAGGCCCTTGTGCAGGCCCTCACTCGATGTTGCTTCGGTGGTTGTTACCGCCATCGGAATGCCCCTTCCCTTCCCACTTCGTTGTGGAATGTCGATGAGTGGAAGGGTGCCAGCGGGGATGGCGGCCGTGGATGGCCGATATGTCGAAATTCGAAGGGTTTGGCAGGACGTTCCGTCCTGCGCTGCGCGCGGCCCGAGACAACCAGACTCCCCAGTCCGTATGCCGAATCCTCACCCGTGTGTTGCGGCACCTCCCACGGTAGCCGAGCCCGCCACCGGTCTGGCCGTCGGGGTCCGGGACGGCCATTCTGTGCGGCTCAGGCGCCGAAAGGCCAGCCGGCGTGCATGCCGGGGGAATCGGCATACGCCGGTTCGATGTAGTGCTCGGTGGCGAAGAAGGCGCGGAAGATCTCCTCGGGCATACCGAGGAAGCCTTCGATGTCGGTCTTCTGGCTGCGATGGGCTTCCATCGCCGCGCGGCGGTGCGGCAGGAAGTCGGCGACGTCGACCTGCCAGGTGATCTCGGCCTCGGGAGTGCCGAGCGGGTTGCCGTCGTCCATCGGGGCGTCCGGGTTGAACGCGTCGCTGTCGCTGAGCCCGGCGGCCTTGGCGCCTTCATACAGCCGGCGAATGATGTCGCGGTTCATCGTCGACTCGAGCACCCGCGGGCGCCGCGCCGCGAGCCGGGCCCCCTCGTGCAGGACGTGGTGGACCTTGACGTGATCGGGGTGGCCGTAGCCGCCGTGCCAGTCGTAGCCGACGACGATGTCCGCGTCCTCGGCGTCGAGAATTGCGGCCAGTCGCAGGCCAGCGTCGCGAGTGTCGGCCTGATGGAAGCACCCGGCGTGGGTGTTTTGCTCCCAGCCGGTCATGCCCGAGTCGGAGTAGCCGAGCCACTCGACGCGGGCGACCCCGAGAGCCGCCGCCGAGCGCTCCGCCTCGATGCGGCGACGGTCGATCAGTGTCTCGCCGGGCGCCAGGTCGTCGGGGACTTCCCCGTGTTCGCCGTTGGTCGCGAAGACCGCAACGACGCGGCTGCCCTCGGCCGCGGCACGGGCCATGGCCCCCGATGTCTGCGAGGCCTCGTCGTCCGGATGAGCGTGGAAGAACACAATGGTCGGCACGGGCCGCAAGAGTAGTGGCTCGTAGTCTGAGAGGCGTGAGCGAGCCGTCCGTCCTGACCGAGCACAGCTACTACCACCCCCAGCCGGGCACCGCCTGGGAGGCCGTCGGCGCCGCTGCCGAGTTGCTGGGTGCGCAAGCCCCACTCGTCACGCTCGCCAACTGGCAGGAGGATCCGCACCACTCTTGGGCCTTCCAGCACATGCGCGAGCTGATGCCGAGCCAGGTCATCGAGGGCACCGACGAGCCGCGCCCGCTGCCGGAAGCGCTCGGTGAGGTGGGCGGCATACGGCTCGAAACGCCCTGGGCCACAACGGTAGACGCGCTCATCGACGCGACCGAGACCGACGGGTTTCTCGTCCTGCACAAGGGGGCGATCGTCGATGAGCGGTATGCCGGCGGGATGACGCGGCGTCGACGTCACCTGATCATGTCCTGCACCAAGTCCGTCGTGTCCGCGGTCGCGGGCAGCCTCACCGGCGCTGGACTGCTCGATCCGGATGCCCCCGTCGAGACCTATGTCCCCGAACTCGCCACGAGCGGGTACGCCGGCGCGACCGTGCGCACCGTCCTCGACATGCGTTCCGGGGTGAAGTTCAGCGAGGCCTATCTCGACCCCGACGCCGAGGTCCGTGTCATGGAACGGTCGATGGGCTGGGCGCCGCGCAACCACGGCGACCCGCTGGGCATGTACCCCTACATCCTGACCATGACGCGCGACCGCGCCCACAACGGCACCTTCGACTATCGCTCGATCGAGACCGACGTCCTCGGGTGGATCGTCGAGCGCGCCGCCGGGCGACGCATGTCGGAGTTGATCGGCGAGCGGATCTGGCGGCCGATGGGCGCCTTCCACGACGCCGAGATCACCGCCGACCCGCTCGGCTGTGCAGTCCACGACGGCGGTATGTCCGCGACCCTGCGCGATCTCGGCCGCTTCGGGCTGATGCTGCTCGACCACGGCCGGGTGGGCGAGCGCGAGGTGCTGCCGGCGGGGTGGGTGACGGATGCGGCATACCCGCCGGACGACGTGCGCGCGGCGTTCGCTGCGTCGGTCAACGAGCCCTACCTGCCCGGCGGGTGGTATCGCAGCCAATTCTGGTTCGTGCCAGGGGATTCCGGGCCGATCCTGCTGTGTCTGGGCATCCACGGGCAGATGATCTTTGTCGAGTTTGCGACCGGGCTGGTGGGCGTGAAGCTCTCCTCCTGGCCGACCCCGCAGAACGCCGACAAGCTGGTCGCGACCATCAACGCCTTCCGCGCGATCGGGCGGTCGCTGGCGGGCTGACCGGTTCGCCCGGCGCGAGGAGTCCACCGGTGGGCGCGAACGTCCCTGGCTGGCAGCCGCCGAACGACTTCGCGATCCCGCCGGGGGCCTATCGCGCCGTCGATCAGGCGGTCGGGAGCGTGCTCTACCAGACCTGGACCCAGGAGATTGCCCGCGCTCTTGACCGGGCCGGCGCGAGCCTGCTGATCCCGCTAGCGAGTGTGGTGCAGATGGCTGCGTGCATCGGCCTCGCGCTCGCGGACTCGCTCCCGGCGACCTATGCGCTGGTCATCGCCCTGCAACTCGGCTTTGCCGTCGCCAACCCGACCTGGACCTGGGTGCTCGCTCGGGCCGTGGGCGACGACCGGATCGGCCAACTCGTCTCTGCCCAGCAGGCCCTGATGGCCGCCGCATCCCCGGTCGGCGCGGCAATCGGGGGCGTGCTGGTGCAAGCGCATGGCGATGCTCTCGTCTTTCTCCTGGACGCCTTGACGTACATCGTGATCGCGGCCGTGGCGTTGGGCATCCGTCCTCCTGAGCGCGGTCCGAACGCCTTGCCACCCAGGGCGCGGGCCGAGAGCGAGCGCGGCCGACTTCGGGTTCTGGCAGGCCGCGACCGGCGCCGGGGCCCTGGCCGGTGCGCTGGCCGCGGGCGCGCTCGCGACCGATCGGCAGCGGATCCACGCGATCCTCATCGCCCTGACCACGATCGCCGCGGGGCTCGTGGGAATCGGGTTGGCGCCCACGCTGACCTGGGTCTTCGTCCTCGGCGCCGTCCTGGGCCTGGCGAATGCGGTGAGCAATGCCGGCTTGTTCGCGGTCTTCGTGGGATCGCAGCCGAAGCCCGGGGCCGGGCGCTCGCCCTACTGGGCGGCCTGGCTCGGGCCACGTCGCTGCTCGCCCTCGTGCTCGGTGGCCTCGCCGGTGCCACGCTCGGCTCGCGCCTGAGCTTCGTGGTCCCGGGCGGGGCGGGACTGGTGGTTGCCGCGTGGGCGTGGCGCGGCATACGGCAGGCACTGCGTGCCGAGCGAAAGTTGCCGACGAAGCTGAACCCACCCGACGACGGGGCTGCACCGGCCTAGCCCACGCAGAGCGTGGGACCCAGACGAAGCTGAACCGGCCTGTCGACGGGGCTGTACCGGCCTTTCGACGGGCCTGAACCGGCCTGTCGACGGGGCTGAACCGGCCTTTCGACGAAGGAGGGGCGGGGCTGGCGGTGCGGTGAGGCGCTCAGGCGGCGTCGAGGGCGCGGCGCGCCTCGCGCCGGTGCTTCAGGAACTCCAGCACCATCGGGATGACGGAGACGGCCACGATCAGCAGGATCACGGCTTCGAGGTGGTCCTTGAGCGACGGGAAGGCTGAGCCGAGGAAATAGCCGGCCAGCGTCACGCCGGTTGCCCAGAGCACGGCGCCCACGCCGCTCCAGACGAAGAAGTGGCGTCGTTCCATCTTGCCGACACCGGCGACGACGGTGATGAAGGTGCGCACGATCGGGACGAAGCGCCCGAGCACGAGCGCCTTGGCGCCATACCGATCGAAGAAGTCGTGGGTCTTGTCGAAGTTGGCCTTGTTGATGAAGCGGCCCTGACGCTCATAGAGCGGCGTGCCGACGGCCCGCCCGATCTCGTAGCCGACGACATTGCCCAGGAAGGCCGCGATCGAGAGGATCAGGCAAGCGCTCACGATGTTGAAGTGCAGCGTCTTATTGGCGATGAACAGGCCGACGGCAAAGAGCAGTGAGTCGCCCGGCAGGATCGGGAAGAGCAGCCCGCATTCAACGAAGACGATCGCCGTGCTCACCCAGAAGAACTGGTTGCCGAATCGCTCGAGCAGCCAGGCGGGGTCCATCCAGTTCGGGCCTAGGGTGGGCATCATCACCCGTCAAGGGTAGTTGGGCGAGCCTGGGAACTTCCTGTATGCCTGCTTGCGCGGCCGTATGACTGTCCGCTCCCGTCCGCGCGACCCACCCTCGCGTATTCGGTTGCGTGAGCGCTTGCGCCGGGCCCATTCCCGGGGTTGAGTGGGGTGCCGGGCCGCGTCCGCGGCCGGACCAGCATTGCGACAAGGGGTAGGCAGTGACACGAAGCACACACATTCGCCGGGGCGCGGGAGTTCTGGCTTTCGCCATGGGGGCGAGCCTGTTCGCCGCCGCGGGGCCAGGTCAGGCCGCGCCGACGACCCGCGAGAGCGCGGTCGCGCCGGCCGCATCGGCGGCCCAAGGCGACCAGGTCCAGGCGCCGATTCCGGCCCTGAACTGGCAGCGCTGCCCGGATCTGCCCAAGACCTATCAGTGCGCGACGGCGAAGGCGCCCCTTGACTACGACAACCCCAGCGGACCGACGGTCCTGCTCGACCTGCTCAAGGTTGCCGCCACCAAGCCCAGCCAGAAGATCGGCACCCTCTTCGTCAACCCCGGCGGGCCAGGCGGCAGTTCGCGCGGCTTCGCAACGATGGCGGGCGACATTCTCGGCACGACGGTCAAGACGCGTTACGACGTGATCGGCATCGACCCCCGGGGCGTCGGACCCCACACCGAGATGGTCTGCCGCACCGACGCGCCCGTGCCGCCCTACTCACCGCTGTCCTTCCCCGACAGCATCGCGGCCTCCAAGGTCGTATGGCGCCAGGCCGAGTGGGCGCGGGCCGCCTGCATGAAGAACCCCGCCGCCATTGTGCGGCATATGTCGACGGCCGACACGGCCCGCGACATGGACCTGATCCGGCAGGCCGTGGGTGACCAGAAGCTCTACTACTACGGCGTCTCCTATGGCACCTACCTCGGCGCCACCTATGCCTCGATGTACCCAGGCCGGGTCGGGCGCTTCGTCGTCGACGGCGTTCTCGACCCGGTCGCGTGGGCCACCGGCGACTCGCTACCCGCCACGCAACCGTTCTCGACCCGCCTGCGCAGCGCCAAGGGCGCTGCCGAGGCGATGGTCTCGGGCATGCGCGAGTGCGACCGGCTCGGCAAGAGGTCGTGTGCCTTCGCCGGTGGCGCGTATGCCAAGTGGCTCAAGCTCGTCGACCTGGCCAAGGCGGGCAAGCTCACCGCCAATGGGGAGGTCATCCCCTACCCGAACCTCATCGGCGGCGTGCTCGGTTTCCTCTACGGCCACACCTACTCTGGCCTGGACGTCATCTTGCAACAGCTGTGGGCTGAGAATGTCGCCAAGTCCGGCCGTGTCGCCTCGGATGCCGCATCCCGGCTCGCCCAGTCGGCCACCGCCATCGCGGATGCTCCCTACCAGGCCCCGCAAGCCCGTACCTCCACGGTGCGTGACGCCTTCAGCGGGGTCGCCTGCTCCGACACCCGCAACCCGGAGAACCGTGCGGACTGGTGGCGCGCCGGCGTCGCCCAGGACAAGCAGTACCCGTGGTTCGGTTCGCTCTGGACATGGGCCAGTGCCACCTGCGCCAAGTGGCCCATCGTGACCAAGTCCGACAGCTACTTCGGACCCTTCGGCGGCCCGACGGCCAACCCGATCCTCGTCGTGGGCAACACCTACGACCCGGCGACGCCGATCCATGGCGCGCGCAAGGTCGCCAGCCTGTTCGAGAAGTCCCGTCTCCTGACGTATGACGGCTGGGGTCACGGCGCGCTCGGCAACTCGTGCGTGACGGCGGCCTTCGACCGCTACTACGCGACCGGCGCCCTCCCGGCCGTCGGTGCGACGTGCACGATGGACGCACCGCTGTTCAGCGCCAGCTGACCTAGCCGCACGCCCGCGTGGCCCCGACCGGTTGCCGCCGGCCGGGGCCACGCGGTTGTCCGCGCTCGGCACGGGCTGGTCAGGCTCGCCGCCCGGCCAGTTAGCATTTCGTTCGCCCCGTGGTCGCCCTCTCCAGGAGCCGTCATGCCCCGCACCACTGTGCGTTCCCTCCGCCCGTTTGCCGTGTGCGCCGGCGCCGCGCTCGCGCTCGCCGGGTGCGGTGCCGCTCAGGGCCCGGCCGGCTCGGCGTCGACCTCCGCGACCACGAGCGCCGCCACCTCGAGTGCCACGTCGTCGTCGGCGACCACGTCGTCGGCCTCCGCGATCCCCGCGGCGTGCATGAAGGGCACCGTCGCGACCCACACGGACGGCAAGCTGACCATCGGGACCGACACCCCGGCATACGGGCCGTGGTTCTCCGACAACGACCCGGCCAACGGCCGCGGCTACGAATCCGCCGTCGCCTACGCGATCGCCGACAAGCTCGGCTTCGCGCCCGGCGATGTGAAGTGGGTGACCGTGCCCTTCAACAAGGCCGTGCTGCCCGGCGCCAAGGATTTTGACTTCGACGTCAACCAGGTCTCGATCACCGATGCGCGCAAGAAGGCCGTCGACTTCTCCTCGGGCTACTACGACGTCGTGCAGACGGTGATCACCTACAAGGGCAGCCCGATCGACGGCAAGACGATGATCGCGGACCTCAAGGGCGCCAAGCTCGGGGCCCAGGTCGGCACCACGTCGCTGCTGGCGATCACCGATCAGATCGGCGCCGAATCGGCCGTCTACCAGAGCAACGACAAGGCGGTCCTGGCGCTGAAGGCCCACCAAATCGACGGCATCGTCGCCGACCTGCCGACGGCCTTCTTCATGACTGCCGTCCAGCTGGACGACGGCGTCATCGTCGGGCAATTGCCGTTGACCGGCAGCACGCCGGAGCAGTTCGGCGCGGTGCTCGACAAGGGGTCCGCGTTGACACCGTGTGTCACCGCGGCAGTCGACGCCCTGCGTGCCGACGGCGAACTCGACACACTGGTGACCACCTGGCTCTCCAGCCAGGGCGCTCCCGAGCTGAAGTAGTCCGTGGCGCCCGCCTCGCCGCCGGTTGACGGCTGGGTCCCATCAACGCTCCAACGTGAGCGAGATGCCTTCCGCGCCAAGGCCACTCGGCGAGCGGTCATCACGGCGGGCCTTGCGTCGCTGGCGGTCTTCGCGGTGATCGCGCTGGCCGTGACCTCCTCCCCGGGGTGGCCGGCCTTCCGCGAGACCTTCTTCAACTGGGACAAGGCGCTCTCGTCCTTCCCGGCGGTGCTGCGGGGCTTGTGGATGAACATCCGGGTGATGCTCGTCAGTGCCGTGTGCATCGCCATCATCGGGTTGACGCTCGCGGTCCTGCGCACCTTGCGCGGCGCGGTCTTCTTTCCGCTGCGGGCGTTGGCCACGGCATACGTCGATCTCTTCCGCGGCTTGCCGCTGCTGTTGCTCCTGCTCGTCCTCGGTCTCGGTATGCCCGCGTTGCGGCTCTCGGGGCTGCCGACGAGCGCGCTCTTCTGGGGCGGGGTGGCGATCACGCTGTCCTACTCGGCCTATGTGGCGGAGGTCTTCCGAGCCGGCATCGAGTCGGTGCATCCCTCGCAGTGGGCGGCTGCGCGGTCGCTCGGGCTGACCTATCGCCAGACCCTGCGCCGAGTCGTGCTGCCGCAGGCGATCCGCAGCGTGGTACCGGCCCTGATGAACGACGTGGTCTCGCTGCACAAGGACTCCGGCCTGGTGTCGATGGTCGGGGTCACGGACGCGATCCTCGCCGCCCAGATCGAGACGTCCTCCGACTACAACTTCACGCCGTATGTCGTGGCGGGAGTCCTCTTCCTCATCCTCACCATCCCGATGGCGCGTTTCACGGACTGGCTCGCGCGACGCCAGGGGCAGCGGGGGGTGTTGCTGTGAGCGACCCGGTGCTGCGTCTGGAAAATGTACGAAAGTCATTCGGGGACAACGTCGTTCTGCGGGATGTCTCGCTCGATGTGGCGGCCGGTGAGTGCGTCGTGCTCATCGGGGCATCCGGGTCGGGGAAGTCCACCCTGCTGCGATGCGTCAATCTGCTGGAGCGGGTCGACGACGGCGTGGTGCGGCTCGACGGCGAGGACATCACCGATCCCCGAGTCGACGCCGACCGGGTGCGAGCGCGCATCGGGATCGTCTTCCAGGCCTACAACCTCTTCCCGCATCTGAGCGTGCTCGACAATGTCACGCTGGCGCCGATCCTGGTCCACAAGGTCGCGGCTGAGCAGGCCCGGAGCGAGGCGCTGGCGATGCTGGACCGGGTGGGGCTCGCGGCCAAGGCGGCCGCGCGGCCGGACTCGCTCTCCGGCGGCCAGCAGCAGCGAGTGGCGATCGCCCGGGCCCTGGTCAACCGGCCGCGGCTGATGTTGCTGGACGAGGTGACCTCGGCGCTCGACCCCGAGTTGGTCGGGGAGGTGCTCGACCTGCTGCGCGAACTCAAGGACGACGGCCTGACGATGATCCTCAACACCCATGAGATGGGTTTTGCCCGCCAGGTTGCCGATGTCGTGTGCTTCCTCGACGGCGGGGTGATCCTCGAGCAGGGCCGGCCCGAGCAAGTCCTCGGTGCCCCGGCCCACGAGCGCACCCAGCGCTTCCTCTCGCGTCTGACCCACTGAGTCCGCCCGACGCCCGACGCGGTCCGCCGTATTCACCGGGTCCCTTCACGGTGGCCGACGGTCTTGGTCGGGCGGCGCCCCGTCGAGCGGCTCCGGGCCTCGGGCTCCCAGTGCTGGGGGGAAATGGGCCATTGACGTGTCAGAGCACACTCCAGGCCCGTCGAATGCGCGTGCAGGCGCCCGAAGGCGGTCCCCTGGTGCCCAGGCAGGATAACGAGTCGACCTGTCTGCAAGATAACTACGTGTTACCTATATCCAAAGAGTGTGTTATGTTCGGGGCGGCCGAACGACCGTATCCACCGAAGGAGTGCCCGATGACCACCGTCCTGACCAACCCGTCCTCGGGCATGTGCACTGAGGTGGAGTTGCGCCGCCGCTTGACCGAGGCCCTGCTCAGCGACATCGTCGAGCGGGTGGCCGCGAATCCGCAGACGTGGGCGCCCCTCGTCGGTGACGGGCGCAGTCATACGTGGGCTCGTGTGCCGGTGCGCGAGGACGTGCACGTGTGGGTCGCCACCTGGCCGACTTTCCAAGGCACGCTCTTGCACAGCCACGACTACGCCACCTCGGCCTTCCGGACTGTGCGCGGCGTGCTGACCGAGGTCCGTCCCGACGAGCGCGGCCGGCTGTTGCCGCGCAAATTCGGACCCGGCCTGACCTCGGTCATCGGCCCCGGCGAGATTCACGACCTGCGCAATGAGTTGGTCGATCCCGCGGTGACGATCCATGCCTACAGCGAGCGGCTGACGTCGATCACCTACTACGACTGGGACGCGGGTGCGATCACCGAGTCCGGCCGGATCCACGCCAGCAACTGCGCCGGCGCCCACAACTGGCCGGGCGCCTGACCCCACCACCCCACCGGGGCCTGAGAGTCCGGCCACCCCGAGAATGGCAACGTTCTGCGCCCGTTGCCATTCTCGGATCAGCCGGTGTTGCGCAGGCCGGCCGCCACCCCGTTGACGGCCAGCAGCAGGGCCCGCTGCAGATCCGGGTCGGTATCGCCGGCCCGAATGCGCGCCAGCATCGACAACTGCAGGTAGCTGATCGGGTCGAGATAGCGGTCGCGCACCTCGAGCGTGCGCTTGAGGGTCGGCTGCGCCTCCAGCAGCTCCGACTCGCCGGTGATCTCCAGGACCGCGGCGACGGTGCGCGCATATTCGGCCTTGATCAGGTCGAAGATCGGGTGCAGCGCCGGGTCGACCAGCGCCTCCACATAGTTCTCCGCGATGTCCAGCCGCGTCTTCTTGCACATCATCTCGACATTGGAGATGAAGGTCCGGAAGAAGTGCCATCGCTCATACATCGCGCGCAGCAGATCGCCCTGCCCGGCATCGAGCGCCGAGCGCAGGCCGGTCCCCACGCCGTACCACCCGGGGATGATCTGCCGGGACTGGGTCCAGCCGAAGACCCACGGGATCGCGCGCAACCCGGCCAGCCCCAGCCCGCTGTCCGGCCGCTTCGAGGGTCGCGACCCGATCTTCAACGCGCCCAACTGCTCGACCGGCGTGGACTGGGCGAAGTAGGTCGGCAGCCTCGGGTCATCGACCAAGCCGCGGTAGGCCGCGAACGCTGCGTCGCTGATCCGGGTCATCGTGGCGTCGTACTCGAGAAGCTCTGCCTCGCCGGTGCGGGCTTTCGTATGCAGCGCGCTCGCCTCCAGCACGGCGGCGATGGTCAGCTCGAGGTTCTCGCGGGCCAGGGCCGGCAGGAGGTACTTGTCGGAGATGACCTCGCCCTGCTCGGTGACCTTGATCGCCCCGGACAGCGTGCCGAAGGGCTGGGCCAGGATGGCCTCGTGTGTCGGCCCGCCGCCTCGGCCGACACTGCCGCCGCGGCCGTGAAAGAGACGCAGCTGGATGTTGTGTCGGGCCGCGGTGTCGCGCAGCACGCGCTGGGCCCGGTGGATCTCCCACTGGCTCGTGGTGATGCCCGCGTCCTTGTTGGAGTCGGAATAGCCGAGCATCACCTCCTGCACCCCGCCGCGCGCTTCGACAATCTGCCGGTATGCCGGCGCACTCAGGAGTTCATCGAGAATCGTTCCGGCGGAGCGCAATTCCTCCACGGTCTCCAGGAGGGGCACGAAGCCGATGTCTGCACGTGCCAAGCGGCCGGCGTCGGTGGCGAGATCCACCAGCCCGGCCTCGCGGGCGATCACCGCGGCGGCGAGCAGGTCGTCGGCACCCTGGGTCATCGAGACGATGTAACTCTCGATGACCTCCTGACCGAACCACTCCTTCGCGGTGCGGATTGCCCGGAAGGTGTCGAAGGTACGCGTGCCGTCTGCATCCAGCGGCGGCGGCGTGGGCGTCAACGGGCGTCGGCCGGCGAGTTCGCCGGAAAGCCACGCTAGGCGCTCCGGGCGGGAGCGGGCGGCATACTCGCCAGGGACACCGGAGGCCCGGTCTGCCAGCTGCGCAAGCACGTGATGGTGGGCGTCGCTGTGTTCGCGCACATCCATGGTCGCCACCTGCAGGCCGAAGGCGCTCGCCGTTCTGATCAGCCGGGCGAGGGCCCCGCGGGCGATGAGTTCGCCCTTGTTCGCCAGCAGCGACTCCTTGATGAGCATCAGGTCCTCGAGGAGTTCTTCGCGACCGAGATAGTCGTGACCCGGCCGGTGCGGGCGGCGCGCGGCGATCCGCTCGCGCGTGTTGTTCAGCCGCTGGCGCACACAACTGAGCTTGAGCCGGTAGGGCTCTTCGACGTTGAGTCGCCGGATCCGGTCCTCGATTTCCAGGGTCGCCAGGTCGCGTTCGAGGCTGGCCGCCAACGCCGGCGTGACGCCGACGAGCTTTGTCGACATCGACACCTCGTCGACGCACTCGGAGACCATGGCGATCAGGCCCCGGATGCCGACAGCGTGCTGCATCACGAGGATCTCGATGGTCGTCTCCGGCGAGACATTCGGGTTGCCGTCCCGGTCGCCACCGATCCAGTTGCCGAAGACGAGCGGCCGCGCCGTCGCCGGCAGGTAGGCACCCCGCCGCTCGGCCTCCTCGGCCAGGTCCGCGAGCAGTTTCGGGACCGTCTCCTCAAGCAGGCCGTCGACGAAGAACAACATATTGCGAGCCTCGTCGGCGACGGTGGGCTGATCGACGCGAAGATCGTCGCTCTGCCACATCGACTCGATGATCTCAGCGAGGCGCCGATCGCGCTGCCGCTCGGTGCGTGCGCTCGGCTTCGCACGGTAGGCGATCAGGGCTTCCGCGATCTCGCGCAGCTTCAGCAGTGCCGTCCGGCGGCTGGCCTCGGTCGGGTGGGCCGTGTAGACCGGACGCACCGAGAGCCGGCTCAACGAGGTGGTCAGGGCCGGCGCGCCACGTTCGGCCACGACGGCGTCCATCGCGGCCACCAGCCAATCGGCATCCTCGGGCCGCTCCGCGAGGTGGGCGGCGCGGTCGACCTGTTCGGCGATATTGGCCAGGTGGAAGTAGGTCGCGAACGCCCGCACCATATTCATGGCGGTGGGCAGATCCACCGCGGCCAGGCGGGTGGCCAGTTCCCGGGCCGCCGAGTCCTCGCCGGTCTGGGCTCGCTTGGTCAGCACCCGCACGGCCTCGACGGCGTCGAGGAGATCCTGACTCTCCTGGCGCACCAAGGTCTGCCCGAGCAGATCCCCTAGTCGCCGGATATCGCGTCGCAGCGCAGCGTCGCCCGGGGGCCCCGAGCGTGAGTCGTCGCCGCTGGGTCCGTTCGGCACGCGGTCCATACGGGCAGGGTATGGAACCGCTTTCACTGACGGCAAGCGCGTGTCGCGACGTGGGCGGTCCGTGACGTGACGAGGTCCCCGATCCAGCTGTTGTGCAGGCACCCTTCTCGCTCATCCGGCGCGGGCGCTGAGCGCGGCTCCAGCGCCGAGTCGGCCCGGAGCCGCTCGACGAGAGGGGGCGGGCGGGTTCGGGCGTTTGCGTCAGGTCCCGGTCGCAAGGGGGGACCAGGGGGCGGGGTCCTCGGGCCGGCGCACCTGCGGCAGCGCCAGGAAGATGGTCCCCACGCCGCGTCCCACCAGCCGGTCGCGCCGGCGCCGCTGATCGCCGAGGGTGCCGGCATGGTGCCGCTCGGCAAAGGCCACCGCGCCGGTGCTTACCCGCAGCTTCTCGACCTGCCGCGCCACATCCTCCCGGTGGGCGCCCAGGACAGTGACGTCCAGGACGGTGATCGCGATGTCGGACGGGTCGCGTCCGACGGGGCCACAGGCCGTATGCAGTCGCGCCAGTCGGTCGCTTAAGGTGCGTTGGTCGCTGGGCAGGTTGACGGCGTCGGCGAGCCGGGCGGCAATGCGCAGGGTGCGAGATCCGTTGCCGCCCATAACGATCGGACACGGCCCACGGGGCGCGGATAGCCTGTGGTCTCGGGCAGGCCGGCGTGGACCCCGGCATACGGCTTGGTCCCGGTAGCCCAGAGCGCACGCATCGTCTCGATGCTGCGTTCGACCTCGTCGAGTCGCTCTCGCGGCGACGGGAAGGGGATCCCGTGTGCCGCATGCTCCCGCTCTCACCACCCCGCCCGGATCCCGGCGAAGGCGCGTCCGGCCGAGAGGGCATCGAGGGTGGCTAGGGTTTTGGCGAGCACGCCGGGTCGGCGGAAGGTCACAGGGGAGACGAGCGTGCCGAGCCGCAACCTGGTCGACAGGCCGGCGAGCAGGCCGAGCGCGACCTAGGGCTCGGGATCGGCTCCCAGGCGCGGTCGACCTGAGGAATCTGGATCAGGTGGTCCATCAGCGCGATTCCGGCGAAACCGGCCTCATCCGCGGCGAGCGCCATCGAGCGCAGCCAGCCGGCGGGATCTGCGCCCCACGCCAATCGGGAAATGTTGAGGACGTCGTCGACGCCCGCTCCCGGTGGTCGTGGCCACGGTTTGTCCAGTGGCCTGCGTGCGGAGGCAGGCGTAGCGGCCACCGCGCCTGCTCACGTCCGATGCGTCCCCGGATGAGACGTCCGGGCCTCGACGAACGAGGCGTCCGGGGCGACGGGCGTGGGGGCGACTGTCAGGACCTCGGCCCAACCTTCCCCCGGACAGGACGGCGGCGAGTGCGCGCGATCGCTGCACTTGATGACCTAGCGCCCGTGCCGGGACAGGTCGGTCGCGCAGGGCGTTCCGGGCGTCAAACCGCCGCCTGTGAGGTGAAATGCACTGCCACGCAAGGCAAACCAGCACGTTGGCCGGCGTCGAGATGGGCCGCGCGGCGGGCATCATCCAGGCCGAGCGTGTCGATCACCGTCGTCAATCCCCGCCGTAGGCGCGCGGCCACGATGAGGTCGAGTGCGGCGAAGGCGTCGGCCGAAGCGTCGAGATCGGCCGATCCCGTGCCGACGACGGCGCGCAGGGCGTCCGAGGCGACGATCTCGGACGCGCGATAGTGCGCGGCGGCCCAGGTCGACTTGCCTGACCCGGCCGCGCCGACGAGCACGATCAGCGCGGGGTCCGGCTGCCTGGGCACAGGCGCCAGTCTGCTCACCGCATGCCTAGGGCCTGGTCACGCGCGTGACATAGGTTCGGCAGATGCCGCACGTCCCGATCCCGGAGTCCTTCCGTGCGACGATCGCCGGCCGGGCGCCGGAGCCGGAGGTGTCGGGCGCGGACTGGTTGCGTCGGCTGCCGGCACTCATCGAGGCCTCGCTCGGCCGGTGGGATCTCGTACCCGACGGTGAGGTCCAGCATGGCGAGTGTGCGCTCGTCGTCCCGGTCCGGTTGCGCGGCAACGACTTCCGTGCGCAGACACCCGATGGATCGGCCATTCTGAAACTGACCTGGCCGCATGGGGAGGCGCGTCTGGAGCATCTCGCGCTTCGTGACTGGAGCGGCCGAGGAGCTGTGCGGCTGCTGGCGGCGGAGCCCACGGCATACGTCCTGTTGTTGGAGCGGCTCGCGCCGCGGGCCCTGACGGAGGTCTCGATCCTGGAGGCCTGTGAGGTGATCGGGACGCTCGTCAACACGCTCGACCGGCCGGCCGGCCCGCAGTACGAGCGGCTGTCGGCCAAGGGCGCGCGCTGGCGCGAGGTGCTCGCCCAGGGCACGCCGCTCGTTCCGCGCCGGCTGACCGAGCAGGCGTCGGCGACGCTGGGCCATTTGCTGGACGGCGAGGTCGAGGGCCGCCTCGTCCACGAAGACCTGCACGACGCCAACGTCCTGGCCCCGCTCGACCCGGCCCGCGGGCAGTGGCTGGCCATCGACCCCAAGCCGGTTTCCGGTGAATGGCCGTATGCCGTGGCCCCCATCGTCTGGAACCGCGCCGAGGCGACGGCCGCTGCCCACAACCCGAGGATGCATGTGCGCCTGCGTGCCGACATCGTCGCCGACGCGGCCGGTCTCGACCCCGACCGGGTGGCCGCGTGGACCCTGGTGCGGCTGGTCATCAACGCGGTCTGGGCGGCGTCCTTCGCGCCGCAATCGAACGCCTTCCGGGCGCGGATGATCATGCTCGCCAAGGCCTTCACCGGCTGACCTCGTCGCCATCTCAGAAGCCGACCGAAAGAACGGCATCCGGGCGCCGCCGATGAGACGCGGGCACCCGGCCGTGCGGCGCTCATGGGAGGATCGAAGTGGAGTAAAAGTCATCACAGGCATCACGCACAAAGGAGCAAGCCCGTGCCCATCGCAACTCCCGAGGTCTACGCCGACATGCTCGAGCGAGCCAAGGCCGGCTCGTTCGCCTACCCGGCGATCAACATCACCTCTAGCCAGACCGTCACGGCGGCCATTCGCGGTTTCGCGGAGGCCGGCAGCGACGGCATCATCCAGGTCTCGACCGGTGGCGCCGAGTACGCCTCCGGCTCGACGATCAAGAACATGGTCACTGGCTCGCTCGCTCTCGCGGCGTATGCCGAAGAGGTCGCGAAGAACTACCCCGTCAACATCGCGTTGCACACCGACCACTGCCCCAAGGACAAGCTCGACGGCTTCGTGCGCCCGCTCATTGCGGCCAGCACCGAGCGCGTCAAGGCCGGCGGGCTGCCGATCTTCCAGTCGCACATGTGGGACGGCTCGGCCGTGCCGCTGGCCGAGAACCTGCAGATCGCCGAGGAACTGCTCGCCCTGACCAAGGCCGCGAACATCATCCTCGAGGTCGAGATCGGCGTCGTCGGTGGCGAGGAGGACGGTGTCGCCAACGAGATCAACGAGCAGCTCTACACCACCCCCGAGGACGCTTTGAAGACGGTCGAGGCGCTCGGCCTCGGCGAGAACGGCGCCTACATGGCCGCCCTGACGTTCGGCAATGTGCACGGCGTCTACAAGCCCGGCAATGTCAAGCTGCGCCCGGAGATCCTGCGCCAGTGCCAGGACGCGATCGTCGCCGCCAAGGGCCTCGAAGCCGGCTCCAAGCCGCTCGCGCTCGTCTTCCACGGTGGCTCGGGCTCGCTGCCCGAGGAGATCTCGGCCGCGGTCGACTACGGCGTGGTGAAGATGAATGTCGACACCGACACCCAGTACGCTTTCACCCGCCCGGTCGCCGCCTGGATGTTCCAGCACTACGACGGCGTGCTGAAGGTCGACGGCGAGGTCGGCAACAAGAAGCAGTACGACCCGCGCGCTTGGGGCAAGGACGCCGAGGCCGGTATGGCCGCCCGCGTCGTCGAGGCCTGCCAGAACCTCCGCTCGGCCGGGACTCACGCCTAAGTCCCGGACACCCCTACCGGATGGGTGGGAGGGGCCAGCTTTCCCGCCCGACGCCGGAAACCCCTCGTGCGCATGGGAAGTTTTCCCGCGCGAACGAGGGGTTTCCCCTGCGCATTCCCTACCGTGAGAGAGTCCCCGTATGACCGATCTGCTTGGGACTCCCGAGACTCGCCTGCCCGTCGATCCGGCCGACGCCGCCCTGAAATACCGGGTCGCGCCGATCGACGCCGCCAAGGCGTGCCCGGCCTCCTCGCTCGCGTGGGCGCTGCTCGCCGAGGAGGCGCTCGCCCGGGGGGAGGCGGTCACGGCATACGCCTATGCCCGCACGGGCTACCATCGCGGACTGGACGCACTGCGCCGGGCGGGGTGGCGCGGCCAGGGGCCGATCCCGTGGTCCCACGAGCCCAACCGCGGCTTCCTGCGCGCGCTGGCCGCCCTTGCCTATGCCGCTGCAGCCATCGGCGAGGAGGACGAGCGGGTGCGGTGCACGGAGTTCTTGCGCGCGTCGTCGGCGGAGGCCGCCCGCGATCTGGGGCTCTGACGGTGGCGCTGACGCCGGCTGAGCTCCTGGCGGCCCTGCACCGGCAGGTGCGCACGGGCGTCGGGGAGGGCGACCCCGAGGCCGTCCGTGAGCGCGTCGGGCTGATCTGGCGGACCTGGTCGACCAACCCCGCCGACCAGTGGGCGATGGTCGAGAGCCCCGACGGGCTCGGCGACGCACCCGACGTCACGATCGCCGGGGAGCGCGATCACTTCGCCGGCCTCGGCATCCCGCTGGAGTGGAAGACCTATTCGTATGACGTGCCGGCCGACATCGGTGGTCGACTGGTGGCTGCCGGATTCGAGTCGGGCGACGACGAGGCGCTGATGCTCGGCGAACTCGCCGATCTCGTCGATCGGGTCCCGATCCCGGAGGGCGTCAGCATCCGTGAGGTGCGCACGCTCGGCGATCTGCGCCGGATCGACGACCTCGGCGCGCTGGTCTGGGGCGCTGAGGGGCACGGTCCGCGGGCGCCCGTCGAGGGCGCCGACAGCGACCCGATTGAGCGCCGCGACCCGCACGAGTATGCCGTACTCGCCGAGGAGTCCCCGGAGGGGCCGGTGCTGTGCGCGGCCCGCGTAAACCTCACTCCCGGAACGGATTTCGCCGGCCTCTGGGGCGGCAACACGCATCCGCAGTGGCGTGGCCTGGGGCTCTATCGCGCGGTCCTCGCCAGGCGCGCGCACTGGGCGCTGGAACGCGGTGCGCGCTATGCGCGCGTCGATGCGTCGCCCAACTCCGAGCCGATCCTGGCTCGCCTCGGGCTCTATCGGGTCGCGACGACCACGCCCTACCACCACGGCTGACGCCGGGGGCGTGGGCAGCGGCGGGGGTGGCGCGGGTGGTGCCGCCCCGGCCACGGGTGCTACCAGGCGGCGGCTGGGACGTCGGTGCGCGCGAAGTCGCGCCCGACAAAGAGCAGCGGTTGCCCGGAATCCATGGCGAGGGCGTAGGCGAAGCAGTCGCCGAAATTGAGGCCGGCCGGGTGGCCCGAGCCCTGGCCATAGCGCACGTGGGCCTGCACCGCCAGATCGCCCATCCGTGGAGTCACCGAGCGGATCGAGATCTGGAGTGCCGTGCAGAGTCGATCGACATCGGCCAACCTCGGGGTCCCGAAGCGGCGCTGGAGAACAACCGATGCCTCGACGTAGTTCGCCACGGACAGCCAGCGTCTATTGGCCGTGCTGACGGCACGTGTCAAACGCACGCTCTCTGGCTCATCGAGCAGAATCGACACCAGCGCGGACGTCTCGATGATCATGAGAGCGGCAGTCCCGCCTCGTCATACATTGCGTCAAGGTCGTGCCTGACGGCTGCCCGGTCATCGTCGGTGACCGTGCGCGTGAACTCCGCGACGACTGCGCGCGCATCGTCGAACCGGCGCTGAGCAGGGTCGCCGAGGTCGCGGCTGTCGGGATCGTCGAGGGCGTCGAGATAGCGGGTGAGGGCCGCTTCAAGCACGCTGACCTGAGTACGCCCGGTGCGTTCCGCCGCCTCTCGGGCAAGGGCGCACACCCGGTCGTTCTTGATATTCAGTGCCACCGTCGATGCACCTCCTTACACCACGCTACACCTGCAGGCCGGTCAAGCATGGGTAAGCGGGCGCGGCGACCGGGCAGGCATACGGCTAGCCTGTGCTGCGGTTCATCCGACGAAGGGGAGGCGACATGCCGGCGATCGTGCTGGTCGGCGCCCAATGGGGCGACGAGGGAAAGGGCAAGGCCACCGACCTGATGGGGTCGGCGGTCGACTATGTCGTGAAATTCAACGGCGGCAACAACGCCGGGCACACCATCGTCATCGACGGCGAGAAATATGCCCTGCACCTGCTGCCCAGCGGCATCCTGACGCCGACGTGCACGCCGGTGATCGGCAACGGCGTGGTCATCGACCTCGAAGTGCTCTTCCACGAGATCGACGGGCTGGAGGCCCGCGGGGTCTCGACGGCGAAGCTGCTCGTCAGCGCGAATGCCCACATCATCGCGCCCTACAACCGCACGCTCGACAAGGTCACCGAGCGATTCTTGGGGGCCCGCAAGATCGGCACGACCGGCCGCGGCATCGGTCCCACCTATGCAGACAAGATGTCCCGCAACGGGATTCGCGTGCAGGACCTCTTCGACCGGCACATCCTGGAGCAAAAGGTCGAGGCCGCCCTGGGCTTCAAGAACCAAGTGCTCACCAAGATCTACAACCGGCGCGCGATCAGCGCCGACGAGGTCGTCGCCGATCTCTTGTCGTATGCCGATCGGCTGGCCCCGATGGTCGCCGACACCTCGCTCGTGCTCGAGCGGGCGCTGGACGTCGGAGCGAATGTGCTCCTGGAGGCGGGGCAGGCGACGCTGCTCGATGTCGACCACGGCACCTACCCCTATGTCACCTCCTCCTCGGCGACCGCGGGTGGCGCCTGCACCGGGTCGGGCATCCCGCCGACGCGGGTGAGCCGCGTGATCGCGATCCTCAAGGCGTACACGACGCGTGTCGGGGAGGGGCCCTTCCCGACCGAACTCTTCGACGACTCCGGCGAGTTCCTGCGCAAGACCGGCTTCGAATACGGCACCACCACCGGCCGGCCGCGGCGTTGTGGCTGGCTGGACACGGTGATTGGGCGCTATGCCAACCGGATCAATGGCGTCACCGACTTCGTGGTCACCAAGCTCGACGTCCTCACCGGGCTGGAGCAGGTGCCGATTTGCGTGGCCTATGACGTGGACGGGGTCCGGCACGACGAGATGCCGGTCAATCAGACCGACTTCCACCACGCCACGCCCATCTACGAGGTCATGGACGGCTGGTGGGAGGACATCACGACCTGCCGGAGCTTCGATGACCTGCCGGCCAATGCGCAGGCCTACGTCCTGCGCGTTGAGGAGCTGATCGGCGCGCGCGTCTCGGCCATCGGTGTCGGCCCGGGCCGCGACGAGATCATCGAGCGCTTCCCACTCCTGGACTAAGCAGGGGTCGCGTGCGCGCGGCTCCGGCGCGCGAGGAGTATGCCCGTATGACAGTTCTTCGTGTGCCGTCGGCCGCACGCGCGACGCGTGTGCACACCGTTGGTGTCGTTGGTGCCGTCGCCCTCGTGGCCGCAGCCACGTCGGTCGGCCCCGCTACCCCGGTGCTCGCGAAGTCGACCGTCGTGACGATCAGCAGCGATGGCCGGTACGTCCTCGCCCACGATGACTGGGCCGACAAGCTGGTTCGAATCGATCGAAGCACCGGCGCCAAGGTGGTTGTCGGGGCCCTCGACGTCCGCGGCTCCTCCATGATCGGGGATGGGAAAGCAGTGTTCTGGGGTGACCGTGCGGGAGCCATCTATCGGCAGATCGGGACGGCAGCCCCGCAGCAGCTCATCGGAGGTCCCGTTGCTGATTGGTATTACCTCTCCCGCGGGCCAATCGTGACGGCACGGTGGTCGGTGTGCTCGGTTCCAATGGTGGCCTGGCGCAGGTGGCGCCGAGCGTCCTCTATCCGGCCACTGGCAAGGTCGTACGCCTCCTGCAGAGCTACTCAGCTAGCCGGCCGGTCGTGAGCGCGGATGGTCGCTACGCGGCCTATATCGACTTCCATCTCGCCGGATGCCTGCGGTGCGGTGACATCACCGTCAAGAATCTTGGCACGGGTGCTACGGAACTGGTCAGTGTCAGCGCCGCGGGTGCGCCCTCGCGCACCGGGCGCAATGGGTTGGCCGCAATCAGCGCGGACGGTCGACATGTGGCGTTCGTCTCGAACGGCACGGACCTGGTCGCGGGTGCAACAACCGTGCGGTGGCGCGTCTATGTGCGCGACCTGGATTCGAAACGAACGCAGCTGGTGAGCTCGGACGCAACCGACCCGTCACTCTTTCGACGGACTGGCAATCTCGGCTGATGGCAACCGGATTGCCTTTGGCAAGCTCGCGCCAACCGTCGTAGGCGGCGCCGCGCAATCGCTGCCACAGGTCTTTCTCGCCGGCCGGGTCACCAAACAGGTCCTCAAGATCTCTTCCGCGTTACCGCAGCACCCAATGAGCGGGCTTCGGGACTGGCGCTGAGCGACGACGGCCGACGGCTGCCCTGAGCACATTCGCCACGAACTTGATCGCCGGCAAACCAGCAACGGGACCTTCATTCCAACCCTGACTCCGTGACCGCGGGCCCGCAGGCCGCTGACGACCGCTGTGGCTCCCGCCCCCGGCAGGAACAGGAGCCGCAGCGACGATCGTCATGCTAGGGGTTGCTGGAGTTCGACGACCCAGCCGGCGTCGCCGTCATGCGGGGTCTGCAGGTAGACCTCGCGGCAGGGCCCGACGGGCGTCAGGCCGCGGGCCTCGACCTCGCGGGCGAGGTCCTGCCACGCGTCGGAGATGCCGTCGATCTCGACTCCCGCGTAGGTGGCGACGAGGGCGTGCTCGACCGAGGCGAGGGTGGCGGCCACCAGGCCGGGCGGCGTGTCCTCGAGGGCCAGCTGTGCCGCGGCGGCGACGGTCATGGCCCCGCTGTCGTCGCCGTAGTGGCCGATGTCGGGGCCACGGCGTTGCGCGCCGGAGCTGGCAACCAGTTGGGCCACCCGGCCAAAGAGCGGGCTGACCACCTCGCCGACACTCTGGCCTTCGGTCAGAGTGACGCTGAGTTGGGCCACCTGCAGCGCTGGCAGGCTGGTGAGGCGAGTTTCGTTGTGGGACATGGTGTTCTCCTTTTCGATTGATCGGAGTCTCGCCTCGACCTGATGCAGCCGGAGCCGGTCGCCCGCGATCTGAGCGGCCAACTCGTCGCGGCGGGTGGTCAGCAGATGATGCAACTGCCGGTCATTGAGCCGGCCGTCCAGGACCTGGCCAACCTGCTCCAACGTGAAGCCCAGGTCCTTCAGCGCGACCAGGCGGTTGACCCGGCCGAGCTGGTCGGCGCGATAGAACCGATAGCCGGTGAACTCGTCCACCCGTGTCGGCACGAGCAGGCCGAGCCGGTCGTAGTGGCGCAGCATCCGCACCGACACCCCGGCCCGTCTGGCGAAATCTCCGATGCTCAACATGGCGATCTCCACGCAATCGTCTGACACCGTGTCATGGTCAAGCCCTATCCGCCGAGGTCCGCCGTGCGCGCCCACGCGGCCTCCACGGCGGCGCGGGCCTCGTCGCCGTCGAGGCCGAGCGTGCGGACGGTCGCGACATACGCCGTCGCGGCGGCCTCCAACCGGGACCGGGTCACCTGCTGCGGCGAGAGATGCACGGGGGCAACCGTTGTGCCGCCGCCTCGTCGCGTGCTCACCAGGCCGGCCTGCTCCAGTTCTTGATAGGTACGCGCGACGGTGCCGTTGGCGATCCCGAGATCCTTCGCCAGTTGGCGGACGGGTGGGAGCCGCTCGCCGGTGCCGAGTTGCCCGGTCTCGATGAGCGTGGCGAGCTGGCGGCGAAGCTGCTCATATGGTGGAGTCGGATCGGTGAGGTCGACGGTGATGTCGGTGCTCATGACCGGGCCCGGGGTGCCGCGTTTTCGCGGGCCGCAGCTTCTGGCGCACGGGCGGGCAGAAGGACGGTTGCGGTCAGGACCATGGCGATGACCAGGCTGATCAGTGCGATGAGGAGAGCGGCTCCGGCAAAGGGGTCACCGCCGGTGACGCAGCCATTGCCGTGCAGCGCCGAGCTCATCACGATCGCGATCGGGCCCGCGGTCCCCCATGCCGTCGCGCCGATTGCGCTCACGACGCGGCGCATGGCGTCGCGCCGCAAATGCGTGTCGTATGCCGCGTGGCTTGAGTCCGGGTTCGCCCGGTCCCGGATGGCGCGTGCCGCCACGATGCCGAAGCCGATGGTAGCCAGCATGATGAGGGCAGCCGGTAGGGCGTAGTAGGTGCCCGGCCAGGGGCCGTTGGTCGCGGTGAGCACCGTGGAACCGATGCCGGACAGATCCTGCACGCACGTCGCGGTGAGGGCGCGGCCGGCGCGTCCCTGGTCATCGGGAGAGGCTGTCGCCATGCCGATGCCGAGAAGCGTTGCCAGAGTGGCGATTCCGGTAGCCGTGACCCAGAGTCGGGCTCGCGGCACCAGGGTGGCGAACGAGCGGCTGGTGAGGCTGGCCGTCCGGCGCTGGGCGCTGCTCGGCCGGATCGTCCACTCGCCGACCATGATGGCCAGGAGCACCGAGCAACCGGCGATCGCTGGTGCCGCAAGGGCGAGCCGGCCCAGGCCCACGTCTTGTTGAGCCAACGCAGCCACCGCGAGGCAGGCCCCGAGCAGCACGCCGACCCAGCGCCAGAGCGTCGTCCAGCGTTCGACGGCCCGCAGGTCGGCGCCGGCAGCGCCCGTACGCAGGTCGCGATTCCGGACGAGTCGGACGATGCCGACGATGAGCACCACGAGCAGTGTCACGGCCAGCAGTGGCACGAAAAGAAGCACGTGCATGTCGAGATCCTTACTTGTGTTGAAGTATTGATACAAGCAAGCATGGACCGAGGACAATCTTGTGTCAAGTGGGCAATACAAAACTTCTCGAGGCTCGGGGGTTTACGGTGTGTTTGACTACCCGAGTGCCAACCTTCGCCGTCGGGGATCCGGTCGAGTGCCGCTATCGCAAGTTCGACGGTCGTCGGCACCACGGTGCCACCGTGCGCTACTTGGGCGAGGACGAGCACGGGGTCTGGATGGGGGAGCACGCCGGCAATGCCTGGTCCGGTGGACCCCGCGCGTTCGTGACCGACGCGGCCGACGTGCTGGTTGTGCCGAAGAATCGGGCATTCGTCGCGATGTTCTACCGGCCGCATCCCGCGCGCGACCTGTCGATCTATGCCGACATCACGACTGTCCCCGAGTGGTCGCAGGCGGGGTGGAGCGCGGTCGATCTTGACCTCGACGTGTGCCGGCGGATCACCGGAGAGGTGTTTGTCGATGACGAGGACGAATTCGCCGAGCATCGGCTCCTCTATGGCTACCCCGACGAGATCGTGGCTCTGGCGGAGGAGGAATGTTCGCGTGTTGCCGCCGAGATGCGTTGCGAGAAAAGAGTCTTCGCGCCCAACGTTGCCGAGTTCTGGTTGCGCACCCTGGAAGCGCTGCGCTCGTGAGCGAGAGCGTGGGACCCAGCTCCACTACGTCGCGGGGACCCGTCCGTACGTGGTTTCGTCACGGACCTAGGTGCGCAACACGGTCATCCGGTGGGCCGCACGAGTGAGAACGACATAGAGCACGCGGACTCCACCGGGCGCCTCGTCAGTGATGGCGTCGGGGTCCACGACGACTGTCGCGTCATACTCCAGGCCCTTGGTGGACAGCGGATCGATGACGATGACCCGCCCGTCGTGCGCGCCATCGAGCGGGGCCAGGCGATCGGCATACCGGCTCGGTGTGATGACGGCGATCGACCCGCCGACGGTTGCGGCGAGATCGTCGACGGCAGCTCGGGTGTCCGCGAGGGTGTCCAGGCCCAACTCGCGCACCTCGGGCTGAATGCCCGTCCCCCGCACGGCATTCGGAATGTCGGCGTCCGGAACGAGGGGGAGGATCGTGTCCCGCGCGTAGTCGAAGATCTCGCGGGCGTTGCGGTAGTTCGTGTCCATATGGAAATGCCGGCGCGGCTGCCGGCCGAAGGCGTCGTCGCGCGCGCGGAGCGCCTCGACCCGGTCGTTCCAGGAGGCCTGCGCGGCGTCGCCGACCACGGTCCACGACGCATACTCCCCGCGCCGGCCAATCATCCGCCACTGCATGGGGGATAGGTCTTGAGCCTCGTCGACCAGGATGTGCGCATACTCTTCGGGCAGCCCGATACGGTTGCGCAACAACGCATCTCGCGGATCGCTGGCGCGTTCCATGGCTGCCCGTCCGATGCTGGCCGGTCCGCCGAGGGTGCGGAACTCCCGATTGGAGACGTCGTCGAGATCATCGATCTCGTAGAAGCCGCGTTCCTCGTCGCCGTTGTCGGTGACGGGCCCGAGCCGCGCCGCGAGCTCGTCGATCAAGGCGATATCGGCCACCGTCCACGACCCCACGTCGAGGGCGTCACGCATCGACAGCGCAATGCCGGCAAGCTCACCGTCCGTGAAGACGCCTCGCCCGTGCCGGTATGAGGTATCCGTGTCCCCGAGCCACAGCAACACCTCGCGCGGGTCCACCTGGGGCCACCACGCCTCCATGAAGTCGTCGACAGCCAGCGACTCCCCGAAGGCCTCGAGGAAGTCGGCTCGCTCCCCCTGCCGATGGGTCGCCCAAGCCGCGTCCGCGAGCATCCCGCGGGCGGCCGCAGCCCCGGCGTTGCGCCGGTGACCGCGTAGGACCCGTGCGCGGATGCCGTCAAGTGTGTTGGGGGGCAAGGTGATTGCCTGGCCACCGACAAAGGCGCGGAAGCTTTCCGGCGCGTCCGGAATCCGCCCGCCGGCAACTCGGTCGAGCAGTTGCCGGACCCGCAGGCTGCCCTTGAGCGCGGCGACCTCCGGTCGATCGACGCGCCCCGCGCTCAACACCTCGATGACATCGCCGAGTGATCGCAGCGTGACCGAATCCTCACCGAGCGACGGCAACACGCGCTCGATATAGGCCGTGTAGGCCGATGAGGGGCCGATGACGAGAACGCCGCCCGCTTCGTACTTCCGGCGCTCCGAATAGAGCAGGTATGCCGCGCGGTGCAGCGCGACGACCGTCTTGCCGGTGCCGGGACCTCCGGTGATCTCCGTAACCCCCCGGCCCGGTGCGCGAATGGCTTCGTCCTGATGGCGCTGGATGGTCGCGACGATGTCGCGCATCTGAGCCCCGCGCGAGCGAGTAAGGGCGGCCATCAGGGCCCCGTCGCCGGTGATCTCCAGATCCGCCGGGGCCGCCGGCGCCATCAGGTCGTCCTCGACACCGATGACGGTCGCAGCGGAACTGCGCAGCACGCGTCGCCGAATCACCCCGTGCGGTTGGACCGGGGTCGCCCGATAGAAGGCCGAAGCCGCTGGAGCGCGCCAGTCGATGACCAACGGCTCATAGTCCTCATCACGCACCCCGAGCCGGCCGATATAGCGGACCTCACGCTCGGGATCGAGCCACCACTCGTCGGGCAGGTCGGGCGCCGGTGCCTCGCGAAGACCACCGAGGTCGACTAGGTCGAGGCGGCCGAAGACCAGGCCCTCGTATTGGCGATCCAGTGCCGCTTGGCGCCGTGCCGCGTTGAACACCAGGGCATCCCGCTCGAAGAGACCGGTGATCTCCTCGTCGCGCACATCGCCGGTGCGATCGGTGCGGCCGCGGGCAAGACCGTCGACGGCAACCAGATTGGCGCGCTCGCTGGCCTTGGCCAACTCGGCGTAGACGCGGTCGACGTGGGCCTGCTCGGCCGCAATCTCTCGCGTCAGGACGTCGGAAACCGGGGTGGGAGGCGGGGACGTAGTCACTACGGCTTCTTCATATCGACATCGGGGGAACCACCGATCTTACGGCCCGCAGGACCGGTGCTTCGAACGAGGCGTCACGTCAGACCAAGCCTTGGCGAACGGCCTCGACGCCCGCCTGGAAGCGCGTTGTCGCCCCGAGCGAGTCCATGATGTGACGGATGCGACGCTCGACGGTGCGCTGGGAGATGTTCAGGCGCCGGGTGATCGTCGAGTCGGTCGCCCCGCCGGCGAGGAGGCCGACAATGATCGCGTCGCGAGAGGCGATGGTCTCGGGCTGGGGGCTGTCCTCCTCGGCGAGGAGCGGCATACCGGCCGACCAGAGGGTCTCCGCCAACCGGACGAGAGCAGCGACAAAGGGCTTGCTCCGCAGCACCATCGCGCCGGCGCCGCTGGCGTCGATATTGCTGAACTCGACAACAGCGGCGGTGTCGTCGACGATCACGGCGGAGAAGTGGATCGGCCCAGTGAAGCGGACCTCTTCGCCGCCGATGACCCGCTCACGCAATGCCTCGAGCGTGCCGTCGAGGTCGAGGATCGACGGGTCGTAGATCGCCCTGATCCGGACGACCTCGCCATGGGCGTTGCGAAAGAACTCCCGGTGGCTGTTGAAGGGGTCGAGGAGCATCTGCTGGGTGCGGCGGGAATCGGCGCGGATACAGAGAATCTCGCGACTGGCGGCCGCTGTGATCGTGGACGTGGCGGACGCGATGTCGGCGAGCGTATGCAGCTCGCGGCTCCCGGAATCGGGCACAGGGGTCGCCCGCGCGGCCGAGTACATCTGGTGCATGCTGCTGGCGTTGGCGCGCCACCCGCGGGCGCGCCGCTCGGTGTCCGCTGCCCAGGCAGGAACGGCAATGTCCGGCTCGGGAACATCCCAGGAGCCGTCGTCGCCCACCACGACCATGCCGCGCGAGCGCAGGATAAGCACGGCGCCGTCGACGAGTTCGGCGTCCAAGCCGCTGGCGATCAGTGAATCCCGATCTGCGACAGGGTCGTTCAGCAGAGCGAGGTAGACGACGCTGAGTTCGCCCTCCGAGATCAACTGGGGAAAGTGCAGGCGCTCCCGGTGCGCGGGCCGGACTTCGGTCACGCTTCCCAGCGTGCCAGTCTGGCGGGTTTCCGTCAATGACGGCCAGACGACAGGGCTGGGCTTTACTCGCGAGTAGAAGTTTGTAAAACTTTCATCGGTTGATCCCGTGTCAACCCGCGTGCAGAGCGCCGGCTTCCCCAAGTCAGGCGCCACACGCCCGGCGCGGTGTTCCCGGGGGAACACCCCCCTGCTCCCCGGGAACACCGCGCCGCCTTTATTTTCTCTGGGTTCTTCTCCTCACCGCCTCGACGGGTCTGCTCGTTCCTCGCAGCCCCGCCTCGCCGATCGTCGACGAACCGGTCGCGGGTGGCTGGGTGAGCGGGGAGTGTCACCGCTCCTCACCGCCTCGGCGGGTCTGCTCGTTCCTCGCAGCCCCGCCTCGCCGATCGTCGACGAACCGGTCGTCGGTGGCGGGGTGAGCGGGGAGTGTCACCGCTCCTCATGCGCTCGTGGGGTCTGCTCGTTCCTCGCAGCCCCGCCTCGCCGATCGTCGACGAACCGGTCGCGGGTGGCTGGGTGCGCCTGGCGCTCACCGCTCCTCATGCGCTCGTGGGGTGCGCTCGTTCCTCGCAGCCCCGCCTCGCCGATCGTCGACGAATCGTTCGTCGGTGGCTGCCCGAGCTGGCGGCGGACACGCGGCGGGGGCGGGCAGGGAAGAATGGGCGCGTGAAGGTTCTCGTCATCGGGTCCGGCGCCCGCGAACACGCCCTGGTGAAGTCCATCGCGGCCGATCCGATGGTCGATGCGGTCATCGCGGCCCCCGGCAACCCGGGCATCGCCCAGATTGCGCACTGCGAGCCCGTCGACGGCGGCGTCACCAATGGCGCGGCGGTCGTCGAGATCGCCCGGCGACACGCCGTCGACCTCGTCGTCATCGGCCCAGAGGCCCCGCTCGTCGAGGGGGTCGCCGACGACCTGCGTGACGCAGGCATACCGACATTCGGTCCCTCCGCACGCGCGGCACAACTCGAGGGATCCAAGGCCTTCGCGAAGCGGATCATGGCCGAAGCCGGGGTCCCTACCGCGCTCGCGCACGTCTGCACCACGCGGGCGGAGGTCGAGGAGGCCCTGGACGCCCTCGGCTTCCCCTACGTCGTCAAGGACGACGGCCTCGCCGCAGGCAAGGGGGTCGTCGTCACCGACGACCGCGAGGCCGCGCTCGCCCATGCCGACGCCTGCCTGGCCCGGCCCGATGGCCGGATCGTCATCGAGGAGTATCTCGACGGGCCGGAAGTCTCGCTCTTCTGCATCAGCGACGGCCGCACCGTCATCCCGCTTGCTCCGGCCCAAGATTTCAAACGTGTCGCCGACGACGATCAAGGCCCCAACACCGGCGGTATGGGCGCGTACTCACCCCTGCCATGGGCCCCACCCGGGCTGGTCGAGGACGTTGTCGAACGGATCGCCAAGCCGACCATCGACCAGATGCGCAATCTCGACATGCCCTTCGTCGGGGTCCTCTACGTCGGCCTGGCCTTGACCAGCCGCGGCCCGCGGGTGGTCGAGTTCAACGTCCGCTTCGGCGACCCCGAGACCCAGGTCGTTCTCGACCGGCTCGTCACCTCGCTCGCCGAGCTCCTCCTCGCCGCCGCCACCGGCGAACTCGATCACGCCGAGGCCCTGTACTGGCGGCACGAGCCGAGTGTCACCGTGGTCCTGGCCGCCCCCGGTTACCCCGACGCGCCCGAACTCGGCGGTGAGCTGACGGGGCTGGACGACGCGGAATCGGACACGGCATACGTGCTCCACGCCGGGACGACCCGGGACGCCGACGGTGTCCTGCGCGCCAGTGGCGGACGCGTCCTCAGCGTCGTCGGGAGCGGCGCCGACCTGGCCGAGGCGCGCGCTGCGGCATACGCATCGATGGGGCGAATCGGGTTGGCGGGCGGGCATTTTCGCCGTGATATCGCGGCCAGGGCCGAGCGCGACGCGATCCTCATCCCGGCTGACCACGCCCGAAAGGATTCACCACGATGACACCCGCGCTCGATCTGCCCGGCTACCGGCACCTGTATTCGGGCAAGGTGCGCGACCTCTATGTGCCGCTGAACGCAGCCGGCGAGGACGACCCCGACCGGTTGCTTCTCGCGGCCAGCGACCGCATCTCGGCCTATGACGCGATCCTCGACCCGGCGATCCCCGACAAGGGCGAGATCCTCAACCGTCTCTCACTCTGGTGGTTCGACCAACTCGCGGACTTGCTGCCCAATCACGTGCTGACGACCGACGTCCCGGATGCCGTCGCCGGGCGCGCCATTCTCGTCCGGCGACTGGACATGGTGCCGGTCGAGTGCGTCGCGCGCGCCTACCTCACCGGTGGTGGCCTAGGCGAGTACGCCGCGACCGGAGCGGTCAGTGGGCTTCCGCTGCCGGCCGGCCTCGTGGACGGCTCGCGGCTGCCGGAGCCGATCTTCACGCCATCGTCGAAGGCGCCCGCCGGAGAGCACGACGAACCCATCACGTATGCCGATGTCGTCGCCCTCGTCGGTCCCGGCCGGGCCGCCGAACTGCGTGAGCTGACCGTGGAGATCCTCCGGCGCGGCAACGCCATCGCCGCGGAGCGCGGCATCCTGCTCGCGGACACCAAGGTCGAGTTCGGCCTTGACGCCGGCGGCGCGCTCGTGCTCGCCGATGAGGTCTTGACCCCCGACTCCTCGCGCTTCTGGCCGGCCGACGAGTGGGTGCCGGGTCGCGCGCAGGCGAGTTTCGACAAGCAGTTTGTGCGCGATTGGCTCACCTCACCGGCCAGCGGGTGGTCCAAGTCCTCCGGGGATGCTCCGCCGCCATTGCCCGCCGAGGTCGTCGAGCAGACCCGCGCCCGCTATGTCGAGGCCTATGAGCGGCTCACGGGCGCGCGCTTCGTGCCGCTCGCGTCGGCCCGATAGGGGCTGCGGCCTGGCCGCTGGCCCCCTGATCGGCGGTTCACGGCGAGGACAGCACGGACGCCGCGGCTTTGCGCATGGGGATGGTGTCGATTCCGTATACGCGGCGGGCCTGAAGACCCTACTCTGCGGTAACCGCCAGTTCACAGGCGAGACCGAAGGAGAGAGTCAATGCGTCGTGCCCCCCAGTCCAGGTCCCTCGCCCGCCGCCCGCTGGGCGTGCTCGCCGGATCGTCCGCCCTTGCCCTGTTTGCCGTCACCGCCGCCCCGGCGGGTGCTGCCGGATCGTCGTATGTAGCGCTCGGCGACAGCTACTCCTCGGGCGTCGGCACCCGCACCTACATCAACGACGGGCACGTCCTGCGCCCGCTCGGTTTACGCCTACCCGAGCCTGATCGCCAGCGCAAAGGGCTACGCGCTCAACTTCCGCGCGTGCTCCGGGGCGACCGTGGCCGACGTCACGAACACGCAACTGTCCGCGCTGACGACGAGCACGGCATATGTCACGATGTCGGTGGGCGGTAATGACGCCGGCTTCGCGGGCGTGCTGACCACGTGTGCGCAGCCGTCATGGATGAGCAACTGCATGGGCGCGATCGACAAGGCGCAGGCCTATATCAACAACACCCTGCCGACCTCCCTGTCCACGCTCTATGCCTCGATCCGAGCGCGCTCGCCGCAGGCCAAGGTGACGATCGTTGGCTACCCGCGCATCTTCAACGGCGAGGACTGCAACGCCTTCACCTGGTTCTCGCCGACCGAGGAGGCGCGCCTGAACCAGACGGCCGACCTGCTCAACGCCAAGCTAGCGGCCGTGGCTGCAGCCAACGGCTTCAGTTTTGCCAATCCGTCGAATGTCTTTGTGGGACATGCGGTTTGCGATTCCGCGGAGTGGATCAACGGCCTGTCGAGCCCCATCTCGGAGTCCTATCACCCGAAGGTCGTCGGTCACTCCTCGGGCTACTTCCCCGTCGTCAGCCCGTCGGTGACCGGCTCGGTCCTGCGGGTCACGCCCGCTATCCGCGAGCGGGCCGCCGCTTCGGCTGCTCGCCTGGCCGCGCAGCAGCGTGCGTATGCCGCCGCCGATCGCACGATCGTCCCGGAACGTTTCGTGGCTCCCGACCTGACCACCCCCGCGGCGCGCGCAGCCGCCGCGCGCGCCGGGGTCGACCTGTCCTCGAGGGCCTCGATCGACGCGGCCGATGCGCGTTACGCAGCGGCGCAGGCACGGCCCTACCGGGGCTGACGCCGCGCGCTGGTTGGCGGGCCGTCTCCGGTGCGAGTCGCCGGACGACGGCCCGGCATGAGCGACGATGGACGTATGCCGCCGCGTCGCCGTATCCCTGTCGACTCCGGACGCGCGGCGCTGGCCGCGTGGGCCGAAGCGACCGACCCTGCACGCCGGCCCGACCTCGTCGGTACAGGTGAGCTGGGCGCCATGGGGGGCGGTTCGGTAGGCCCGGGCGGCGCGGTTGGTCGCGAGGCGCTGGCGACCGCCGTGCGCTTTACGCTCGAGGAACTGGCGACCCGGCATCCCGGTCGAAGCGTCGAGGTGCGCGTACCTCCCTTCGGTGCGGTGCAGTGCCTTGAGGGGCCGGTCCATCGGCGTGGCACACCGCCCAACACCGTCGAGACCGACGCCGACACCTGGCTCCGTCTCGCGACGGGTCGCCTGACCTGGGAGGATGCCGAGGATCGAGGGGGACTGCGCTGGAGCGGTATACGCGCGCGCATGGCCGACCTGTTGCCCCTGTGGACGCCCTGACCCGCTCGACGGGGATTTGGTGTGCTCTGACACGTCAATAGGCCCATTCCCCGACGCGCTGAGGCCTGACGGCCCGGAGCCGATCGACGGGCGTGGGAGCGGGGCCGGGTGGACAGGGCCGGGGTGGCCAGGTGTCCCACGACCTCAGGGGCGTGCGTAGAGCGCCCGGGCGGGACAGAAGCGGATCGCGACGTCCGCGTCCGTGGTCGCGGGTTCCGGATCGGTGACGATGGGATACCCCCATTCGTCGAGCGCGATCGATGCCGGCAACAGTTGGGCGCACAGCCCATGGCCGGTGCAGGCGATGCGATCCACGGCGATCCGCGTCCGGCCGGCAGGGACGGCCCGGGTGACGGGCTGGGTCTTCTCAGGCATTGACGAGACTCCTTGTGGTCCGGGCTGGCGGGCAGGTGCCGCGTGCATGCTGATCGAGATGGCCCGCGAGGACCCGGGCGGCCGATGCGGCGAATCGGGCAATGCCGTCGGGGTAGCGGCAGGCGCCGCGATCCGGGAGCAGGGCGACGCGGGCAGCCAGTCGACCAGCGGCGTCGACGGCGCGGCCGGATCGAGCCCCGGCGAGGTCGTGCCAGTCCGCCGCCAGCGCCGGCAAGCCGAACATGCACGGGCCGCACTGACCGGCCGACTCACCCGCGGCATACGTCAACATGTGGTCGACGAAGGCGACGGGACACTCGGCGGGGTCGAGGGCCCACACGACGCCGGAGCCGATCGAGCCGCCGTAGGACGCGAGATCGGTGCTGCTCCAGAGCAGCCGGGCGGCCTCCGGTGCCGTGATCAGCACACCGGCGAGCCCGCCGACCCACACGAGTTCGGCGTCGAGAAGGCCACCAGCCGCACCGAAGAGATCGTCCAGCCGCGCCCCGGCGGCCGTCTCGATCACATGCGGCGCGGCGACGGCACCGGTGAGGGTGACCAGGCGCGGCCCGGGTTCGAGCGCGGTGCCCTGCCGGCGGAACCAGCCCGGGCCGTGCTCGGCGATCTGGGCGATGCGCCATACCGTCTCGGCGTTGAGCACCACCGTCGGCGGGATGCGTCGGCCCCGCGCATCGCGCCCACCGGCGACAAAGGGAGCGCGCTTGGTCATCGGGCGTGCGAGGCCACCGTTGGCGAGCGAGATGAGTGCGCTCTCCTCCGAGGAGACATACCTGGCCGGCACCTCCAGAACGTCGACTCCGGCTGCGGCCAAGAGTGCAGCTGCGCGTGAACCCCGATGCGCCGCAACGCGAATCGGATGGTCGCCGGCGACCAGGCGCGCGCCCCGGAGCAGACCGTCGAGCTGGTTCTCGACCACCCAGGCATCCTTGGTCGCGCCGATCTCGCCGTCGCAGGCATTGACGATCAGCGTTGCTCCGTGTTCAGCGGCCGCCCGCACCTTGATCGCCGTGCGGAACGCCGCACCGCCGCGGCCGGTCAGGCCGGCCTGGTCGAGCAAATCGATGAGAGTCATGACCACTCCCCGGCGAGGGCGACGCGGCGACGGTCACGATCGGCATACGTCGTCGTGGTCCGCCACGCGAGGGCGGCTGCGCCGGCCGCGCCGCACGCGATGGTGATGCCGCTCAGGATGGGTTGGGCGGACGTGCCCAGGGCGATGCCGTGGGCGAGAGCGAGTGGCCACATGGCGTAGGACAGCCAATGGATCGACCGCCAGGCGCGCTCGGGGATTCGGTGGCGCAGCAGCGAGGTCACCATGACCGCGGCCAGGATGTCGACCGCGAGAGTGCCGAGGCCGACCCACACGCGGGCATACGCCGAGGTGAAAGGGATCAGGAAAGAGACCCAGTCGATCGAGACGTAGGTCTCGGCGATCGCGGTGGTGATGTGCCCGATGAGGAAGGTCACCATCCCGAGGGAGAGCCAGCGATGCATCGCCATGACGATCGTGGCGCGCTCGCCGGTCGGCAGGCGCCGGCCGGAGGTGACGACGCCGAGGACCAGGACGGTGGTCAGCAGCACGATGCTCGCGATGCCGGTCGCGCGCGAGAGGTACCAGAGCAGCTCGTTCACGCCCTCGCCTCCAGCGTCCAGCCCGGGGTGGTCACGACCGCGCCGTCGAGGGTGTCCAGGCGAGCCGGTATGCCGTTCTTCGCCAGCCAGGCGGGCGCCTCGCCGTCGAGGATGATCGCCGCGGTCGATGCCGCGTTGGCCTCCAGTGCGCTCACGGCCGCGCAGGTGACTTGAGCCCACCGGGTCTGCGCGCTGCGTCCGGTGCGCGGGTCGAGGATGTGATGACGATCCGGCTGCGCGGCGTCGGCCGTCGCCCAGGTGCGCTTCTGGGTCGAGGAGGTGGCGAAGGCCTGACCGGTGCCGCTGACGACCTGGAGGATCCGGCCGTCGGCCGACTCGACGCCGATGTCCCATCCGCCAACGGGCAGCTCGCCGCTGCTGGCGATGTCCCCGCCGAGATTGACGAGGAAGCCGCCGGGCAGCGCGGCAGCGAGGAGATCCGCGATGCGATCGGCGGCCGCCGCCTTGGCGCTGGCCCCGAGGTCGATCAGGGTGCCCTGCGGGGCCACAACTCGTCGAGATAGCGGATCGAACTGGATCGCCCGCCACCCCGGAATCGAACCCGGGTGATCAGGTAGGTCGGGTCGTAGGGCTGGTGGTGCGTGGATGACCAGGTCCGCTGAGCGGGTCGGGCGCGCACGCCGGGCGCGGACGACGTCGAGGTCGACGTCATAGCCGGCCTGCACCAGGGCCGCACCGATCGTGGCGTCGACCAGGCCACCGGTCAACCGAGCGGCGTGCAGGCCCCGGTCCAGGTAGTGCGCGAAGGTGGCCGAGACATAGGCCCAGGCGGGGCCGTTCTGTGCGCGGCGGGCGAGGGCGCTGACCTCCGAGTCGGGCCGGAACCGCGAGACGGCGGCGTCGAGTTCGGCGAGATGCTCCCGAGCGATCGCCAGGGCAGGGCCGAGGGTCTCGGGCCGGGTCGTCAAGACGCGGTTGCTCGTGCCGATGGCTGCGAAACTCGCCGACCTGGGCGCAGCGGGCGCGGGTGCGTCCGGGTGGTGCGTGGGGAGCGGCACTGCGGTCGGTGCCGCGAGGGTCGAGAGGGTCATGGCTCGGCGCTCACGAACCGGCAGTGGTGGTCTGTGCGTTGCCAGTGGACGACTGGACCGACGTCGTGCTGCCGAAGTCCGAGGAGGACGTCGAGCGCGACGAGGTGGTATCGGCCGAGGAGTTCGAGCCGGACGTCGTCACTGCCACGGTGCTCGCCGAGGTCGAGCCGGCATCGGCGAGATGCACAGTGATGGCTCCGCTCGCCAATGCGGCGGCAACAACACCGGCGACAGTGAAGCGGCGGGCCTTGTCGAGGGCAGGAATGCGGGTCATGGTGGCGGACTCCTTGCTGGTGCCGGATCGGCCTTTGCTGATCCGTTCTGACCACCACGGTCGCGCCGCGTGCTGTGCGCCCGCTGTGCGCCGGCAAGCGAGGGCGTTTGGAGTTGCTGGAAGTTCGCCGAGGGGCGCCCGAAGCTATTCGCCCGGGTAACGAACCCCGGTGAGAGCTCGCACCCGGTCCAGGGTGCGCATGATCGCGAGCGTGGTGTCCATGGGCAGCACGGGGGACTCGGTCAAGCCGGCCACCAGGCAGCGAGCCACCTCGGCGGCTTCGTAGCGCAAGCCGAAATGCGCGCTGCCCAGGTCGTATGCCCAGGTCCCGAGTGGCTCGCCGGCCGTGGACAGCAACCGAACCGTATTGGGGTGGTAGAAGTCGCCGTCGATCTCGATGCGTGCCTGGTCGCCGGCGATGATGGCGGTGGTCGGCGTTTTGGCGGCCATCGTCGCGTTCAGCACGGCCTGCGCGCCGCTGCGGGAGGTCGCGACAATGCTGGTGGTCGCGTCGACACCCTGCGGCGTAAGCGTGCCGGCCGCGACGAGATCGGCTGGCTCGCCGAGCACCATCTCAGCGAAGGAGACCAGGTAGATCCCCAGATCGAGCAGGGCGCCGCCGGCCAACGCCGGGTCGGCCAGGCGTTGCGGCCCGCCCGGCCACAGCAGTTGCCCGTGATCGGCGAAGACGGTGTGGACCCGGCCCAGATGTCCATCGCCGACCAGTTGCCGCACGACGTCGTAGTGCGGCAGGAAGCGCGACCACATCGCTTCCATGCAGAAGAGCCCGTGCTCGCGGGCGGTGCCGATGACGTCCGCTGCCTCGGCGGCATTTCGGGTGAAGGCCTTCTCGACCAGGATCGGCTTGCCGGCCTGCAGGGCAAGGAGCGCGTGTTCGCGATGCTCCGAGTGCGGCGACGCGACGTAGACGACGTCGACGTTCGCGGCGACCAGCTCGGCATACGAGCCGTATGCCGTGGCCACCTCATGCTCGGCAGCAAAGGCGCGCGCCCGGTCGAGGTCGCGGCTGCCCACCGCCGCGACGGTGGATGAGGTGCCGGTGCGAACGGCATACGCGAAGGCGCTGGCGATCATTCCCGAGCCGAGGATCCCCCACCGGATCGGTGGCGCGGTCATCGGGTCGGGCACGCGGCTGACGGGCAAGGACACGAGGTGCTCCCGAGGATCGAGGTCGGTGCCGACCGGCGCCGGGATGTCGATCCCCGGCGCCGGCGGGCGAGGGACTACTTGTGACCGTGCTGGATGGCGGCCTGCCGCTTGGCGTTCTGCAGGATCGTGTCGGCCGACCTGGCCGTCCCGGTCTCGCGAGTAGCCAGGAAGCCGTTGGCCGCCGTGTGCGCCGGGGCGGTGCGCACGGTGAGCCAGTTCTTGAAGAAGGTGTCGAGATCGCGGCCGGAGACCCGCTTGGCCAGCGAGGTGAACTCGGCGATCGAGCCGTTCTTGCCCTTCTTGCTGCTGGTCCACGCCTGGAGGATCTTGGTCATCGTGGCGTCACCCACGAGATTGCGCAGCGCGGCCAAGGTCATGCCGCCGCGCATGTAGACCGCCCAGGAGAACTCGTTGTGCGCGCCGGGATTGGAGATCGGGAGCTTCCAGAAGTCTGGGTCGCCGGCGAGGCCGGTGTAGTACTGCTCGAGCAATTGGTTGGTCGTGCCTTCGCCGTGTTTGTCCGACCACAGGAACTCGGCATAGGTCGCGAAGCCCTCGTTGAGCCAGATGTCGCGCCAGTTGTAGACGCTCACCGAGTCGCCGAACCACTGGTGGGCGTTCTCGTGGACGATCACGTAAATATTGCTGCCGTTGCCCCAGAAGTCGGGGGTATAGACGGGGCGTTGCTGGGTCTCCAAAGCGAAGCCGAAGCTTTGGTTGGCGATGACCCCGCCGACCTGCTTGAACGCATAGGGACCGAACTGCGCGGCCTCCCAGTTGATGACCTCCGGAGTGCGCAACACGTCGGTCTTGGCACGCGTGACCGCCGCGTCATTGCGCGTGGTCGTGATCGCGGAGGTGAAGGGCCGCGCATTCTGGGTGCCGGTGAGCACGTCGAACTGGCCGACGGCCATATAGACGAGGTAGGTGGCCGTGGGCTGCGGCGACTTCCAGGTCCAGGTGTCCGTGGTGGTGCCACTCGTCTTGCCCACGAAGTCGCCGGCGCCGATGGCCTCTAGGCCCTTGGGGACGGTGAACTTCATGTCGAAGGTCGCCTTGTCGCGCGGGTGGTCATTGCTCGGGAACCACCAGGCGGCAATCTCGGGCTCGCCGAGGGCGATCGCCTCGCTGCCACTGCCGATCCAGGGGTTGATGCCGCCGTAGCTGATCTTGCTGGGGATGCCGGTGTAGGTGACCTTGACGACGATGGTCGCGCCGTTCTTAATCGGCAGCGAGGGCTTGACGACAAGCTCGTGCGGGTCGGGCTTGGCGAACTCAGCGGGCTTGCCGTTGACGGTGACGGTCTTGGCGGTGAGCATCAGGTCCAGGTTGAAGGAGCTGAGATCCTGGGTGGCCTTGGCCGTGATGATCGCCGTGCCGGTGATTCGCCCGGTTGTTGGGACATAGTCGACGAACAGGTTGTAATTGCTCACGTCGTACCCCCCATTGCCGTATGCCGGGTAGTACGGGTCACCGATGCCGCCGGCACCGGGGCCGGGGGCCGCGAATGCCAGTGGCGCGGCGAGCGCGGTAGCCGCCGCTGCGGCGATGCCCGTCGTAGCGGCGCGACGGGCGCGTCGGCGTCGAGTGCTCGTGGTCATTGAGAACTTCCTCCCTGGTCGTCATTGAGACAACGGCAACACTAAGCTGTCGCACTGACAACCGCCCATGGACGGCGGCCGCATGGCCGGCTGCCGACGAAAGGCCGCCGAGGATGAGCATCCGCTTTCGCCAGTACGGCGAGCCGCGTCCCCTCGCCTTCATCGCGACGGGGGCCGTGCTCGGCATCGTCGTGGGGGTGCTCATCTACCTGCTCAACCCCGACAACGGCGATTACAGTGCGCGGACCGCGTTCGGCTATCTGGCCGTGTTCTGCGGGCTGCTCGGGGGTCTGCTCGGCGGGGTCGTTGCCTCGGTGTTGTCCTACCGGCGCTAGGACACCCCACGAAGTTTGCCCACGCAGATCGTCGGCGAAGGGGTGCCAGGGGCGAGAGCCGGGATGCGGCATACCGGGCGGTCCGAGGTGGCGGTCGGCAACGGCATACGGGCGTGGCGTACGTGACGTGCCCATCGCCGGGGGTTGTCGGTGCCAGAGCCTTAGATTAGGCACGCGACATCTCCCAGCACCGTCGATCGGAGCAGTAATGACACAGGACGCGTCCGGCGGGCGCTCGGACGGCGAGGGCCGTTGGAGCGCACGCGAGCATGCGCACGACGGCGAGGTCGTCGGTGTGGAACGGGTGGCGACGTGGGCCGAGGAGACACGGCGCTATCGCCGCAGCCCCGGCGGCTGGTGGTGGCTGGCACTATTGCTCGTCCCCGCGATCCTGGCGGCGCTCGGCTCGGCGATAGGGGGCGAATCGGGCGGCGCCAAGGCGGCCGGGAGCACAAGTTCGGTGACCTCGACCGCGTCGACGTCGGGCACGACATCGTCTTCGACCTCGAACTCGCCGTCGTCCACATCGTCCGACACCGCCACTTCGGGCGGCAGCGCCGCGGGTGATGTCTCTAGCGGCGTCTTTTCCATCTCCCGCTCCGGCGACGAGGTGACCGTCGCCGCCGATGTGCCCGACGAGGCGGGGCGGACTGCCCTGTTGGAGGCCGTCAAGGCTGCGGTCGGGGGAGCGAAGATCGTCGACCACGTCAACGTCGTGCCGGGCGCGAAGGCCGCATCCACGGCCGCCGTCTCCAGCGCCCTGGGCTCCTTGACCAACGCGGGGGACTTCGGCCTGGCCTGGGATCTGAAGTCCCTCACCGCGGTCGGCAATGTGGACTCGGAGGACGCCAAGAAGTCGATCGGCGCGGCGCTCGGAGCGGCCTGGCCGGATGTCCGCGTCCAGAACGACGTCGTCGTCGGCACTGATGCCGCCGCCGTTTGTTCTAACCTCGGCGGCCAGATCACGGTCGCGTTGGCGAGCACCAAGATCACCTTCCAGCGCGGGTCGACGGATGTGAAGTCGACGTCGACCGGCGTGATCAAGAAGGTCGCGAGCCTGCTCGCAGCCTGCAAAGACGCCAAGGTCACGGTGACGGGATACACGGACTCTTCCGGCAGCAAGGCCGAGAACCTGGCACTGAGCAAGGGACGCGCGACGTCGGTCGGCAAGATCTTGACGTCGAACGGTGTCTCGTCCGACCGCATCACGATCAAGGGTCTCGCGGACGCCGACCCCGTTGCGAATGACAATGCGCCCGGTGGCCGCGTGGCCAACCGCCGCGTCGAGATCACGGTGAACTGAGGAGCCATGGAATTCGTCACTGCTTGGCTGTGGTACTTGCTGGCCTTCGCCCTCGGGGCCTTGGTCGCGTGGCTGGTCGCCCGGGCGACCATCGAGGCCACGAATGGAAATGAAGCGTTCGCGGATGTTCCGGAGACGCGCGCGATCGGAGGCCGGGAATGAAGTGGTGGCTGTTTGTCCTGGCGTTCCTGCTGGGCGCGTTGATCACCTGGATCTATATGGTGCGCCGCACGACGCGCGAGGTGCGCATCGTGCAGGAGCGGCCGATCCTGGCGAAGGCTGACGACGGTAGCGACGCGAGTGCGGGTCTCGCTGGCGCCGGAGCGGTCGCGGCCGGAGCGGTGGCCTCCGGCGCCGCGGCGGCCGGTGCCGCGACCGCATCCGCGGATGCCGACACCGCGGTGGACCTGGAGCCGGCCGTTTCGGCGGCTGTGCCGGCCGCGGATGTCGATGTCGACGAGGTGACCCTCGTCCGGCACCATGCCGACCTCGACACGACCGTGCCCCGCACCGACGCGGCCGTTGATCTGAATGCCGATGGTGGCCTGGACCTCGACGGCGGTGACGGTCTGGACCTGGATGCTGGGCTGGATCTGGATGCTGGGCTGGACCTGGATGCGCCCGCCGTCGCTCCGGCGGTCACCGACCCCGGTTCCGTAGTTGACGCGCCGGAGATTCCGGCTCCAGCGGCCGATGTGCCGGGCGGGATCGATCTGGCCGGTGGCCTAGATCTCGACAGCGATGGCGGGCTGGATCTGGACGGCGATGACGCGCTGGATCTGGACGCTCCTGCCGTGGACATGCCTGAAGCCGTCATGGATGTTCCCGAGGTTTCGGCGCCGGTCGTGGACGCGGATGTGTCGGGTGGCATTGATCTGGATGCCGATGGTGGTCTGGATTTGGATGCGCCGTCGGTGGACGTGCCTGAGGCCGTCGTGGAGGTTCCCGGCGTTTTGGAGCCGTCGGTCGATGTGGCGGCTGCGGCTGTCGATGTGCCAGGGCCGGACGTCTCGGGTGGCATTGATCTGGATGCCGATGGTGGTCTGGATCTGGACGCGTCCGATCTGGCGGCCCCCGCCGCGGCTGGCGTGGGTTTGGCGGGCGGCGCTGCTATCGACGCATCAGCGGACGGCGAGGAAGCGGCCGAGGAGGTCGCCACCTTCGGGGAGCCGGATGCGGCGGAAGCTCAGCTGTCGGACGAGGTCGACGTGCCCGCACCGACCACGCCGGACGTTGACGTCCCGGAGGTCGACCCGGACCTGAGCATGGAGGACGCCGAGGATCTGTCTGCAGGCCTGTCAGAGCCCGAGCCCAGGGGCGATTTCGGGGGAGTCGATGAGCTGGATACGGCTCACGAGCCCTCGGACGCGATTGACCTCGACGCTGACGGTGCGCTTGACCTCGACGCTGACGGTGCGCTTGACCTCGACGCCGACGGTGCGATCGATCTCGACACCGCGTCCCACGTGGACGTGGGCCCTGCGGACGTGCCGACCGTGGATGTTCCGTCCGTCGATGAACCCAGCGGCGATGTCGAGCCAGCGGCCGACGAGTCACCGGCTTTTGCCGAGTCTGCCGCGGCCGTAGTGGATCTCCCCGCCGATGTCGACGTACCGGAGGTCGACGCCGATCTGAGCGTGGAGGACGCCGAGGATCTGGAGGCTGTGCTTCCCGATGCCGAGCCCAGCCAACCCGTTTCGGCCGGGGGGTCACAGGCGGCCCTGCTCGACCTCGACACCCCTGAAATCGTCGACGTGGCTCCCGAGCCGGAGTCGCCCCTCCTCGACCTCGACGAGGCCGGTGCCGCACTCGAGGCCGGTGGCGCTACGGCTGCGGCCGCCGGTCTGGGCGGCCTGGCTGCCTTGCGCGCCAAGCGCGCGGCAGAGGAAGCCGATAAGGCCGAGGCCGACGCTCTCGAGCGCTCGGCCGAGGCACCCGACGCGCAGGTCCCCGACGAGGTCGCCTTCGGCCACGACTCCATGGCCGGGCCGGACATCGAGTCCACGGTCGCGGAGTCGATCGACGCAAGTCCCGTCGAGTTGCCCGTTGTTCCCGATGCGGATGAAACTCAACGGCCCGAAGCCGACGCCGTGACGGCAGAGGTCCGTGACCCGGAAGCCGAGGCCGCCGAGCAACTGCCTCCCGACGACCTGCCGGCCGACCTCCCGGAGGCCGAGCCGGAAGCCGAGGCTGAGCAACTGCTTCCGGACGTCCTGCCGGCCGAGCCGGAAGCTGAGACTGTCGAGCAACTGCTTGTCGACGAACCGACCGCCGAGCCCGTCGACGTTGACGAGGCCGACGTTGAGCTCGAGACGGAGTCCGACGCCGAGGTCGTCGGGGAGCCTGAGACTGAGGTCGCGACCGCCGAGCCGGAGCTGATGGTGGAGCCGGAGCCGGAGCCCGAGGTCGACGCGGTTCTTGACGCCGAGCCCGAGGCCGCAGCGGTTGCCGAGCCGGAGCCCGAGTCTGCGATGGTTGCCGAGCCGGAACCCGTGCCCGACGTCGTTGCGGAGGCCGAGACGGTCGCCGAGGCCGAGCCAGTGTTCAAGGACTACGGCGCAGGGTCGGCCCTGCCTGCCGAAGACGGGTCCGGGCCGGAAGGCTGGGCGGTCAAGGGCAACAAAGGATCGATGCTCTTCCACACGCCCGCGTCGGCGTCCTACGAGGTCACCAAGGCCGAGGTCTGGTTCATCGACGAGGCGACCGCGATCGCTGCGGGCTTCGCGCCCTGGGACGCCAAGCTGCGGGCCAAGGCCGAGGCCAAGGCTGCCCGAGCGGCGGCCAAGGCCGAGGCGAAGGCTGCGCGTGCTGCAGCTGCCGCTGCGACCGGCCGGTCTACTGATCGGCAGGGTGCCGCGCAGAGCGCAGTTCCGACGCTCGACTCAGCCATGACGAGCGCGGTGGCCGATAGTGCGGAGGCAAACGACGCCGACGTGACGCCGGCAGCGGGCTTCCTCGCGGCCCCCGCCCAGGCGGTCGCTTCCGAGCAGCCAGCGGTCGACCCACTCATCATCGAGGAGCCCGCGGCGTCCCCGACGGTTGAGCTCGAGTCAACCCAGGCGCCCCAGTTCACCCCGACCTCCTACGGCGCTGGGTCGGCGCTGCCGGCCGGCGACGGATCCGGCCCAGCCGGCTGGGAGGTCAAGGGCAACGCGGACTCGATGCTCTTCCATACGCCCGCCTCGCCCTACTACGGCCGGACGAAGGCCGAGGTGTGGTTCGCCGACGAGGCCACCGCGAGCGCTGCGGGATTTGCCCGATGGGATGCCAGGGCCCAGCGGGTCGAGGTGCCCACGCTGCTCGACATCCCGGACGGTCCATACGGTCCGGGCTCCGCCGCGGCGGGGCCCCGCGGCAAGGGACCGGAGGGCTGGGAGGTCAAGGGCAACGCCGACTCGATGCTCTTCCACACGCCCGACAGCCCCTGGTACAAGCGCACTCGCGCGGAAGTCTGGTTCGTCGACCAGGCGCGTGCCGAGGCCGCCGGGTTCACGCACTGGGACGCCACCGAGCGCGGCGACTGAGCCGCCCTCGTAACGGTCACGGGCCGGGCCTGAACAAACAAAGCTCGGGCCCGGCCCTCGCGCCTCCCCGCACCATCTTCGGCTGAGACGTCCGGTTCCACCTACGGCGGAGGTGAGGTTCCGAGGCGGTCACACGGGCATACGGCTATGGGATGATGGGGCGCGTGCCAGGTGGAGACGGGCGACTGACCCATGACCTGATGCCGGACGAGCGTGGGCCTCAGGACGCGTGCGGTGTCTTCGGAATCTGGGCTCCCGGTGAGGAGGTCGCCAAGCTCACCTACTTCGGGCTTTACGCGCTGCAGCACCGGGGCCAGGAGTCTGCCGGCATCGCCACGTCTGACGGGCGCCGCCTGCTCGTCTACAAGGACATGGGCCTGGTCTCGCAGGTGTTCGACGAGCGCTCGCTGGCCAGCCTCAAGGGCCACATCGCCGTGGGGCACTGCCGCTACTCGACGACCGGCGGCTCCACCTGGGAGAACGCGCAGCCCACACTGGGCGGCCATGCCGGCTTCACCGTCGCCCTTGCGCACAACGGCAACCTCATCAACTCGGCGCAACTGCGCGAGCACGTGATGGAGCGGGGTACCCAGGGCTTCGATGTGCACGCCGGAGAGCTGCGCCGCGGTAACACCACCGACACCGCGCTCGTGACGGCGCTCCTGGTCGACGACCCGTCCACGACCATCGAGGAACGCGCCCTCGAAGTCCTGCCGATGCTGCGCGGCGCCTTTAGCTTCGTCTTCATGAACGAACATGCCCTGTATGCCGCACGCGACCCGCAGGGCATCCGTCCCCTCGTCCTGGGGCGAGTAGAGCGCGGATGGGTGGTCGCCTCCGAGACGGCCGCCCTCGACATCGTCGGCGCGTCCTTCATCCGCGAGGTCGAGCCGGGTGAGTTCATCGCCATCGACGAGAACGGCCTGCGCAGCAAGCGGTTTGCCGAGCCGGAGCCCAAGGGCTGCGTCTTCGAGTACGTCTATCTCGCCCGCCCGGACACCTCGATCAACGGCCGGGTCGTGCACGAGGCCCGGGTGGAGATGGGCCGCACCTTGGCCCGCGAACACCCCGTCGACGCCGACCTGGTCATTCCGACGCCCGAGTCCGGGACCCCCGCGGCCATCGGCTACGCGCAGGAGTCGGGCATCCCCTATGGGCAGGGCCTGGTCAAGAACGCCTATGTGGGGCGCACCTTCATCTCGCCGAACCAGACCATTCGCCAACTCGGCATCCGCCTCAAGCTCAACCCGCTCCGTGAGGTCATCAAGGGCAAGCGGCTCGTCGTCGTGGACGACTCCATCGTCCGCGGTAACACTCAACGGGCACTCGTCCGGATGCTGCGTGAAGCCGGCGCGGCCGAAGTGCACGTCCGCATCTCATCGCCGCCCGTGCGTTGGCCCTGCTTTTACGGGATCGACTTCGCCACTCGCGCCGAACTGATCGCCACCGGCATCGAGGTCGAGGACGTCTGCCGCTCGGTCGGCGCCGACACGCTCGGCTATATCAGCGAGGACGGCATGATCGCCGCCACCAACCGGCGGCGCGATCAACTGTGCACGGCCTGCTTCACTGGCCGCTATCCGGTGGAACTCCCCGCCGAGGACCAACTCGGCAAGGGGCTGCTGGAGATGCAACTCCCGCTCGACGTCCGCTGATCCGCTCGTCAGGCTGACGTCACTTCGGCAGCATCAGCCCAAGGTCACCGCCGATCACGGCTGGCTCGCCTGCGTCTGGCACGACGAAGGTGATCGCCAGCCCATCCCGGGTCCGCGTCCGGTCGCTACCGAGCGCCTGCTGATAGACGTCATTGGTGTCTCCCTCGCCGCTGGGTGCCCAGCCGGAGTCGGCCGTCACCGTCGCGACGAGCTGGGCCACCCGACGATCCCGCCCTGCACGGGAATGACGGTGATCGGTGTGCCGGGGCCGACCCCGGTGACTCCGGTGTCCATCAGCGCGATATCCACGGTGTAGTCACCGCCGATCCGCGCGCGCTGGATGCGCTGACGCCATTCGTAGGGTGCGACGCCCAACTTGGTCCCCCGTGGGATCGTCCCCCTCTCCAGATACCGGACGACCGTGCCGACGAAGGCCCGCGCGGCCCGCTCCTGGGCCCGCGTGGGCACCGAGGGCGTGGCGGTTGGTGTCGGCAGCTGATCGAGATAGGGGATCTCGGTCATGCTGGCCAGCCGCCACGTGCTCTTCCCGGTATCCTGCACGAGCAGCATCAGATCCTTCTCCGGCCCCCCGGCGCCTTTGGCTCCGCTGCGGTAGCTCAGCAAGACGAGCGCGGCATTGCGTCCCCGGGACTTGGGGAGAGTAAAGATCGGGCCGCGGCCGCTGATCGTGTGCTCTCCCTCTTCGCGATAGCCCTTCGTGCGATAGAAGACCGACTTGAATCGCGCCGCCTCGCGCAACTCGCCGGTGAAGACACGGTCGAGGGCACCGATTCGGTAGGGCGGCGCGGCCGACTCCTTCATCGCCGCCGGACCGTTGCGAGCGAAGAACGCCAGGTATGCCGCGAGGTCGTCCCGCGTCATCGCGGGCGGCAGGCTCGCGACCGGCTCGGACGTCGCCGCCGGGGTCGATGCTGTCGGAGCGTGCACAGCAGACGTCTCTGATCGGGTCGGCGGGACGGGCGTGCCGCCCGCCTCGCATCCGGTGACGGCCACGGCCAGGACCGCAAGAGCCGCCGGCATCAGTCGCCGTCCGGCCCGTCTCGGGTGGCGCCGGGAGCGACGCGTCGCACGGGGATGGGTGGGAGGGGTGGAGACGCTGGTGAGGATCGGCATACGGCCACCCTCTTGGTGAAGCCGCGACCGCGCATCCGCAAAATCAGTCGCCTGTGGATAAGTCCGCAAGTCGTATGCGCGGCAAGGCGGTGGGTATCGTCGCGCCTGTGAACCTCGAAAAGGTGGTCTTCGGGTTTTTCGTCGTGCTCGCTGCGACGCTGAACTTCGGGTTTTTTCTCGGCGACCTGACGGACGCCCGCGTCCACAATGTCTACGAGCTGTATGCCGCGGTGATCGTCAACATCATCGCCGTCGTGCTCAAGTTCGGCGACCGAACCCAAATCGGCGCGCTGCACCTGGCGACCAGCTTGGTCGCGGCGATCCAACTGATCGCGGCGACGGTTGTCTGGATCTGGGCGGAGGAGGGATCGACCGGCCTGACGCCCGAACACATGAGCAGCGTCGTCTCCCTCTCCGGCGGCGCCCTGCTGGCGAATATCGTCTCGATCATGCTGCTGGTCACCGAGACCGCCGCCTACCAGCGGCGCTGACCGGCGGCATACGGACTCGGCAGCACACCGTGGGCAACCCGCTGCTCTTCGCCCGGCCCTTCCTGCGCCGCCGAACGGTGCTGCGCCGGTTGCCCATTGACATCCCCACGGAAGTGCCGGCGACGACGGCGATCTTCCTGGTACTCCGGCGGATGCGGGCACCGCTCATCGCGCTTATCGTCGTCTTCACCATCGCGGTCTTCGGCCTGGCGGCGACGCCAGGTGTCGACGGCGCGGGCAATCCGCGGCGGATGAGCGTCTTCGAGTCGTTCTATGTCATGAGCTACACCGCCACGACGATCGGCTTCGGCGAGATCCCCAACGCCTTCACCACCCAGCAGCGACTGTGGGTGACGGCCACGATCTATGCCACGGTCATCGCGTGGGCCTACGCCATCGGCACCCTGCTGGCGTTGGCGCAGGACGAGTCCTTCCGCGATGCCGTTGCGGGACAACGCTTTGCGCGTCGGGTGCGCAATATCCACGAGGGCTTCCACATCATCGCCGGCTACGGGCAGGCGGGGCGGGTCGTCGGTCGCGGACTGGACTGGTTCGGGCGGCGCTTCGTGGTCATCGACCGCTCGGGTGTGCGCGTCGACCAACTCGGCACCGACCAGCTGTCCGTCGACATCCCCGGGATCGAGGGGGATGCCGCGAATCCTGCGGTGCTCGGGATCGCCGGGCTGGGGCACAAGCACTGTCAGGGCGTGCTGGCGTTGACCGATGACGACCAGATCAATCTCGGCGTGGTGCAGGCGGTGCACCTGCTGGCGCCGGAGGTTCCGGTCATCGCCCGTTGCGCCGACCGCGAGACTGCGACGCACATGGAGGCCTTCGGGGCCGAGGCCGTCATCAACGCGTATGACCGTTTTGGCTCCTATCTCGTGCTTGCGCTCCAGCGGCCGGCCGTCTATCAACTGGTGACGTGGCTGATGAGCCCTGGCGGCACCGGGCTGCCCGAGCGCGGTGCCGCGATCGCCTCTGGCACGTGGGTGGTCTGCGCGCAGGGGCAGTTCCGCGACGAGATCGCGCGCGACCTGCGGGCGGCGTCCTATGAGGTGGTGCTGGCCGATCCCGGGGATGGGGCGCCGGACGTGCGCGCCGCGGTCGGTTTTGTCGGTGGGATGTCGACCGACACCGCCAACCTCGCACTGGCGGCGCAGGTGCGCACGACTGCCCCGGACGTCTTCATCTGCCTTCGTCAGGCCGCAACGACCGCAGCGCCGCTCTATGCCGCGTTCGCCCCGGACTCTCACTTTGTCCCGACGGATCTTGTTGCGCGAGAGGCATTCGCGCGAATCGTGACACCGCATACATGGGCGTTCCTGGAGTATGCCGCGCGGCAGGACGACGCCTGGGCTGCCGACCTGCTGGGCCGGCTCGTGGACCGGTGCGGGTCGGGCTCGCCGGACCCGGTGATCCTGGTGATCGACGCACAGTCCGCCCCCGCCGTCATTCGGTGGATAGAGCACGGGGGAGCCGTGACGATCGGTGATCTGTTGCGTCATCCCGACAACCGCGACGAGCCATCAGGCAACGCGGTGCTAGCCCTGAACCGGGGTGGCAAGATCGCCTTCGACCCCGACCCGGAGACGGTGGCGGAAGCCGGGGACCGGCTGCTGCTGGTCTCTCGGGCCCGGGCATTCAGTGCGCTGCGCGAGGTGCTCTTCCACGACGCCGCGGTCGAGTATGTCGTGACCGGCCGCCGCGTCCCGGCGACCTGGATCTGGCGTCGACTGACCCGCGGTCGCGCCTGATCATCGGCACGTGCGGACGGCAGAGTCCGGCCGTCGGTGCCGACCTCAGGGGAGTTCGAGGGCGAGCTCGTCGACCTCGGCGTGGCGACCCGGCGCATAGTCGCGGCCCTGGCCGACCACCACAAACCCGCCCTTTGCAGGATCCGCAGGAAGCCATAGTTGTCCGCAGCGACTCGGGCCAGGACCGGCCGCGTCGTTCGCGCCAGCACCAGCGCGAGGGCTCGCGCAGCATGGCCTTGGCCCCAGTGAGCCTGCGAGATCCACTAGGTGACTTCGGGTGCACCCTCTTCGGAGGGGAAGGTCGCAATCGTCCCGACGAATTCACCGCCACCACTGAGAACAGCCCAGTTGTGCACGTCCGTATTGGCAAGCAGGCGTGCCATGTGGGCGTCGAAAGCCTCTCGGTCGTCGGGATTCTCGGCCGTTAAGGCGGCCATCGAGACGGCCTCGGGTTCACGCATCATCGCGATGACCCTCTCGAGATTGGCCTGCTCGAGGGGGCGTAGCTCCGTGGTCGCGTTCACACGTTTATGATATACGTGTGTCTATCAATCCAGAACGCGACCTGGCGCGGCTGATGATGCCGACCTGGCGCTCCCTGATGGACATCGAGCCCAAGCGCTGTCACGAATATCGGCTCTCCCATTGGGAATACATCATCCTTAGCGACGTCGAGGAGCACCCCGGCACCTCGCAGCGCGACGTCGCTCAGCGCATTGTCCGCAGCGCAAGTCGCATCGCCGATGACGTGGAGTCGCTACAGGCGCGGGGCCTGGTGACTCGAACACCCGCCGCGCACGACCGCAGGGTGAACTGCCTGCAACTGACCAAGGCCGGTCGCAATCTCACTCAGCGGATCAGACGCGCGATCCGTGCCGATGAGCGTGAGTTGCTCAGTGAGCTCAGCCCTACCGAACAGAACCGACTCCGCGCGCTGCTCACCAAGGCGATTCCCACGCAGCTGCTGTAGGCGCTCGCCCCGAATAGGCGGCTCGAGGCCGTGTTAGGAAACCACGTACGACGGGGTCTCGCGAAGCATTGGAGCTTGGTCCACGCTCTGCGTGGACCGAAGGAGCGAGGGTCCCACGCTCTGCGTGGGCAAACTTCGGGGCGCGTCCTAGAGGAGGATCGGGTAGGTGATGGCGGCAGGTCGGGACTTCTCCCGTTGGTGGGCCAGGGCCAGAAGCAGTCCTTCGGCGCCACGGCGGGCGATCAGTTGCACGCCGATCGGCCAGCCCTCGCGCGAGAGCCCCGCGGGGATCGAGATCGCCGGATGACCGGTGACATTCGCCAGAGCGGTGTTGGCGACATACGGCACGGTGGCCAGTTGGGCGCGCACCGTGTCGAGCCCGTCCAGCAGGCCGATCGGGGCAGGGAGAAGCGGCAGCGTCGGTAACACCACCACGTCCGCGTCGCTCAAGAAGCGGCGATCCACCGTGGCGGCGATCCGCTCGGCGCGCCGCAACGCCGCGGTGACGACCGGCCCGCGCGCCCACCCGGAGAGCCGGATCGTCTGACGGGTGCGTGGCTCGAGGCGTTGGGGATGCTCGACCTGGGTGCCTTCGATCCGCATACCGGCATAGAAGCGCGGCATGAAGGCGTCAGTGAAGGCCGGCCACCGCGCCGTCGTGCGCTGCACCCGGTGGCCCAAACCGGCGAGCCGGCGCGCGATCTCCTCGCTGGCGGCCGCGACCTGCGGGTCGGCGCGGACGCCCGGCGTCACCGACCGCGTCGTCCAGGCGATCCGCCGCGGGCCCGGGTCACCCGCGGCGGTGAGCGCGAACGGCTCCTGCGGATTCGGCAACTACCTACGATCCGCCGGGAGAGAGCCGGCGATGGCGTCCAGGAGCACGGCGTGATCGGCGGCCGTCCGCGTCAACCCGCCCAACGTGACCAGGCCGAGCCAGTGATCGGTCAGCGGCGCCGGACTGACCCGGCCACGGCTGGTCTTGAGTCCGACCAGCCGGTGCACGCGGCCGGGACGCGGATCGATCCGCCACCGTCCGCCCCCAGCCCGATGGGCGCGACCCCGGCGGCGAGCGCCACCGCGGTGCCGCCGGACGACCCACCGGGCGAGCGGCTGATGTCCCACGGGTTGCGCGTCACCCCGAACGCCACCGACTCGGTGAACGGGAATTGGCCGAACTCCGGCATCGTCGTTGTCCCGATCACCACCGCCCCCGCCGCCCGCAGCCGGCGGACCATCTCGCTGTCCGCCTGCGCCGGAGTGGTGTTGCCGCGCCCGCCGAGCGTCGTGACGAGGCCCGCGACGTCGAACTCGGTCTTGCGACAGCGGAACTCCGGCGAGCGGGCCGTCGTGCCCGGGACCGCCGGCGTCGATGGCGCGCGCCTCGGTCAACGCCTCCTGCCGTCGAATCGCGACGAAACAGTTGTATGCCGCCTGCGCCGCCTCCGCTCGCTCCAGCGCCGCTGCGACGACCTCTTCAGCCGACAAGGTCCTGGCGCGCACGGCGGCGGCGGTCTCGACGGCGGACATCTGCGCGAGCGGGGTCATGCCCGCGAGCGTAGGCCGCAGCCTCGCCCACCGGATCGGGACCATGTCCCGGGTGGGCCCTGGGATCAGTGCGTGCGGTCTGGCCGCGCGGGCACGTGGGTGCCCGGCGAGGGGCGCGCACGTGACCCGATCCTGCTGGACACACTGTCCGGGCCCGACGGGGAGACCGCGATACTGGGCCGGTGAGCGAACAGATCACTTATGCCTCCGCCGGCGTCGACGTCGAGGCGGGTGACAAGGCCGTCGAGTTGATGAAGGCGGCCGTCGCGCGAGCCACCCGTCCGGAGGTGGTCGGGGGGCTCGGCGGCTTCGCCGGGATGTTCGACGCCTCGGCGATCGCCCGGATGACGCGGCCGATCCTCGCGACGTCCACCGACGGGGTCGGCACCAAGGTCGCCATCGCCCAGGCTCTCGATCGCCACGACACCATCGGCTTCGACCTCGTCGGCATGGTGGTCGACGACATCGTCGTCTGCGGGGCCGAACCGCTCTTCATGACCGACTACATCGCCTGCGGACGCGTGGTGCCCGAGCGGATCGCCGCGATCGTCGGCGGCATCGCCCGGGCGTGCGAGCAGGCGCGCGTGGCCTTGGTCGGCGGCGAGACGGCCGAGCACCCGGGACTTTTGGGCGTCGACGATTATGACGTGGCCGGCGCCGCCACCGGCGTGGTGGAGTATGCCGATGTCCTCGGCCCCGATCGCGTGGCGGCCGGTGACGTCGTCCTCGGGCTCGCCTCCTCGGGCCTGCACTCCAACGGCTATTCGCTGGTCCGGCGGGTGATCGGCGCCGCCGGCTGGCAAATGGACCGGGACGTGCCCGAGTTCGGGCGCACACTCGGGGAGGAGTTGCTCACCCCCACCCGGGTGTATGCCGCCGACCTCCTCGACCTGATCTGTGACCCCGCCGTAGTGGCGGGGGGCGGGGTCCACGGGCTTTCGCATGTCACCGGTGGCGGGCTGGTGGCGAACCTGGCCCGCGTCTTGCCGGCCGGGCTGCACGCGCGGCTGGACCGGACCACCTGGACGCCGCCCGCGGTGTTCACGACCATCGGCGCCCTGGGCTCGGTGCCGCAGCTCGATCTCGAGCGCACGCTCAATATGGGCGTCGGGTTCGTCGCCCTGGTGCCCGAGCCCGCCGTCGACGCAGCGGTCACGCTGCTGGAGGCCCGCGGCATACGGACCTGGGCAATGGGACGCGTCACCCACGAGGCCGACGCAGCAGTCGACGCCGCCGTCGAGGTCGTCCGGGGCGCCAAGGGTGTGCACGGCGGATCGGTCCAACTGGTCGGCACCTACGCCTGAGCGGCTACCGCGCGGTAGGTGTGACGAAACGGGCGCTAGAGCGCCCGCCCTGACTCACCTATCGGCGGGTAGCCCCAGTCGCGGCGTGGCCCACAGCGCCGGCGCGTCGGTGGCCACCCAGAAGCGCCCGCCGGCCACGCCCGCGGCGGTGGGGGCACCGCCAGGGCCGGGCTCGACCGTCCACGCCAGCTGAGCGGCGCTGATCGGATCGGCGCTGTGCACAATGCGCCCGACCGGGGATCCCGCTGCGGTGCCAGAGGCCGTCGAGCCAGCGGCCGTGGACGACCCCAATGACGCCGATGACGCCGCCGAGGTTGGTCCGGAAGGCCCGGACACTGGCGGCGTCGGCGCAGCACCCGCCTGGCCCGCCGTCCCCACACCCGCCGTCTCGGTGCCCGACGACGTCCCGGCGCCCCCTGTCCCGAGGCCCGAGGCGATCGCCAGCCATGGTCGATCGTCCACCAGCCCAGCGCCGACGATCCGCTCCTGGTCGCCGAGCGCCACATCCGAGGCCGCGATGGTGCTCGCCGCCCGGCCGTCCCAGCGCCACAGGGCCAGCCGGTCGCCGATCCGCCCGGCCAGCAGACACGCCCCGTCGCCACACCCACCCGCCTCGACCGACGCCTGACCTGTCGCTGATCCGGTGGGCAGGTCGTAACGCCGCCACGCGCTCTGGATGACCGATCCGGTCGTCGTCCAGATGCTCGGCACCACCTGCACGCTCCCATCGCCGAGAAGCGTCGTCGAGCCCAGCAGCAGCACCGACGATCCCATCGGGATGACCGCGGTGGCGGCGACCAGTCCGCTCGCCTTGGTGCTGGCCAGGGCCGTGCGCGCGGAGTTGGCGCGGACCCATGTCCTGCCCTGCGCGCGCCACGTCGCGATGTCCAGGCCGGTGCCCTCGGACTTCCACCCACCGACGACCACGGGTTGCCCGGCGCCGTAGCCCACGCCGCTCAGGCCCCCCATGTCGTAGCCGCCGAAGGTCCAGAACTCCTGTTTCTCCTCCGCCACGGCACCGCCGGACGCACCGATATTGCCGCGCCAGATCGTCCACCGGACATTGCCGTGCGCGCCTCCGCGCTGGCCCGCGACGCCGATCACCTGCGTCCCGTTCGCGGCCAGCGCCAGCCACGACCCTTCCTTGCCGTATGCCGTGCTCGCCGTCACCCTGACCGCCCGACTTGCGCTGCCCTCGCCGCCGGACCCGGCTGCCGGGTCGACGAGGGTCAGCCCCGCGCGCGGAGTGGTGGACACGGCATACGTCCCGAGGAGCAGGCCGGCGTCGGTCGCCGCCATCGCGGTGACCGGGCCGGGCAGGCTAACCGGCACGCGCGTCAGGCTGCTGGGAGAGGCCGGCTGTGCTGTAGGGGGGACGCTTGAACTCGCGCTACTGGTGGCGGTGACAGAGTCGCCGGTGCAGGCGCCTAGGGCGAGCAACGTGGCGCCGGCGATCACGGATGTGGCCGCTTCCCGCATCCGCCCCCATTGGGGTGCTCCATCGCGCTGCATCCACTCGATTGTCCCACCCCGGCGGATTGTCGCCTGCCAAGTACCTGTGAATCGTGGGCACGTGTCAAGTCTCGACACGAGGCGCGCATCCGCGCAGGGGGCAGGTCAGCCCGCGTCGATGACGATCTGCGGGCCGAAGAGGGCCATGGCGTCGAGCGCGCGTTGGTGGTTCTCCACGCTCGATCCGGCGCACCCGGGCGCGTCGATCACGACCGTCGCCCCCGCATCGGCCGCGGGGAGGGCGGTGGCGAGCACACAACAGTCCGTCGAGACGCCGGCCAGCCGCAGCCGGGGCTGGTCGCCCACGACGGCCCGCAGATCCGCGTGCCATTTGCCGAAGGTCGGCAGCGTTACGACCCGTCCGTCGCGACCCGCGGCGGAGGCGACGTCACCGAGCTCGCGCACCACGGCATACAGCGGGTTCTCGTCGGGCACAACCGCGAACGGCCACTCGCGGTAGTAGGGCTCCCAGGAGCCCCCCATGTGCGGGTCCGCCACAAACCGCGTGATCACCACCCGATTGCCGTATGCCGCGGCCAACCGCACGATGCGCCCCACCGCACCCGCCCACATCGGGGAGCCCCATGCGCTCGCCGGGTCGGCGAAGATCCGCTGCGGGTCGATGATGACGAGCCATTCGCCCGGCTCGGGCGACGGGACCGGCGCGCTCACCGGTTCACCGGCGCGTAGCTGGCGTGGCCGCGTGCCAGCTCCTGACCCCGCACCTTGGCCCGCCGCGCGACATAGGTCACCAGGAGCGAACCGACGAGCGCGAGCAGGACGCCGAGGTTGGCATACGCCCAGTTGCCCTCCCAGTAGCCGTCGGTCGCATTCCAGGTGCCGAGGCCGAGGGGCTCGAGGAGATAGCCCTGCCAGTTGTTCCACGAGGCGTCGGCGGCGAACGGGTTGACGACCAAGCCCCACCCGATCACCGAGAAGATCGCCATCGTGGCGATGGAGATCCAGTCCCAGGCGCCATAGATGCCGCGGGGATCGAAGAGCGCGTCGTCGTCATAGTCGCGGCGGCGCAGGGCGATGTCGGCGATCATGATGCCCGCCCAGGCGGCCAGCGGCACCCCGAGAGTGATCAGGAAGCTCTGGAAGGGGTTGATGAAGTTCTGGGCGACAAAGACGACATAGAACGTGCCCATTGTGAGGATCACCCCGTCGACGAGGGCCGCGGCCGGCCGCGGGATGCGCACGCCGAGGCTGAGCAGGGTCAGGCCGGAGGAGTAGATGCCGAGCACCGCGCCGGAGACCAGCGAGAGGATCGCGACGATGAGGAAGGGCACGAGCACCCAGGTCGGCAGCAGCGTGGCGAGCGTGCCGATCGGGTCGCCGCCGATGGCGCTCGCGACCTTCTCGTCCGAGCCGGCGAGCGCCAGGCCGTAGCAAACCAGAAGCGAGGGGGCCAGTGCGCCGCCGATGGTGTTCCAGGCGACGATGGCCCCACCCGCGGCGTCCCGTCGCTGATAGCGCGACCAGTCCGCGGCGATATTGATCCAGCCGAGGCCGAACCCGGTCATCACCATGACCAGCGCACCGATCGTCTGCTGGAAGCTGCCGGACGGGATCGCCGAGACCGTCGCCCAGTCGATGTCCTTGACCGTCATCGCGACGTAGAGAAGCGTGATCGCCCCGGTGATCCACGTCAGATAGGACTGCATCTTCATGATGATGTGGTAGCCCGCGACCGACGCCATGACGATCATCGCGGCGACCACGATGGCGGCGATGACCTTGGTGGCCGTGCCGCCGCCCCACCCGAGCCGGTCGAAGATCGTCGCCGTCGCCAACACGGCCATGATCGACAAGAAGGTCTCCCAGCCGATGGAGACCAGCCACGAGATGACGCCGGGCACCTTCTGTCCGGTCACCCCGAAGGCGGCCCGCGACAAGATCATCGTCGGCGCCGATCCCCGCTTGCCGGCAATCGCGATGATCCCGCAGAGCAGGAAGGAGACGATCACGCCGAGCAGGGTGACGACCACGCCTTGCCAGAAGGAAATGCCGAAGCCGAGCACGAACGCGGCATACGAGATCCCGAAGACCGAGATATTCGCCGCGAACCACGGCCAGAAGAGATCCTTCGGTGACGCGGTGCGCTCGGACTCACCGATGATCTCGATGCCGGTCGTCTCGACACCGAGCGAGCGCACGCGCTCAGTGGCCCCCCGGTTCGTGGCAGCAGTCATGATCAGAGCGTGCCAGATCACGGCCGCACTCACGCCCCACCGGGGCTGCCTGCATTCGTGTCGCCCGTATGCCGTGGCATCCGGGCCGCGCGTGCATCACCGCACGCGCGGCACAAGGGTGTTAACGCCGTCCGGTCACCCAGCGACCGTAGTCGTCGTCATCATCATCGTCCGTGTCATCCACGAACTCCGGCTCGCGGGTCTGTGTGGCCCCGTGGAGCTCTCGTTCAAGCGCGCTGAAGTCGGTGCTCGGGGAGTAGTACTTCAAGTCGCGAGCAACCTTGGCTTGCTTGGCTTTGGCCCGGCCGCGCCCCATGGCGTGACCCCCTCATGCGTCTGCCGGGGCGGCATCGCTGACCCGGCTGAACGTGCTGATCAGCCGACCTTCGCGGAGCGGTCCCGGGAATGTGTGTGTTCGTGGGAGTAACGCTATAGCAATTCACGATGTTCCTCTCCCAGGTGACGGACCGCGGGTCGGCGAAAGGACGGTTGCCCGTTCGCGCGTGCGGGCGGCTCAGAGAGGAAGCGGGATGGGCGTGATCCCTTCGTTACCGCGCGCGAGACAACCCCGCGCCGGGCTCGGACGTCGGTTGGGTAGTAAGGCCAACCGGCCGAGCCGAGTGATCAGTGGGGATTGAGATGACCAAGGGACGAGGCGTCAGCGCCGCGGCCGTGCTGCTGGCGGCCACGATCGGGATGACCGCGTGCTCGCCGAGCGGTGACCTCGCCCGCGCGACGACGTCCGCGGTGACCACGCCGGGGGCATCGAGCACTTCGCCGAACACGACGAGCACACCGAGCCCGAGCACCACGCTGCCGGCCACGGCGAGCACGTCGACCACACCGACGCCGACCGCTACGCCGAAGCCGTCGACCACGAGCCCGTCGCCCACGTCGATGACGCCGACGCCCTCGCCGACGTCGCCGAAGCCCAAGCCGACGAGCACGCCGACCACCCCGCCGCCACTGGACGACACTTCGCTGATGAAGCCCGGCGACAAGGGGCCGGCCGTGCAGCGGATGCAGCAACGGCTCAGCGACCTGGGCTATTGGCTCGGCACGCCCGACGGCACCTATGGCTACAACACGTCCCAGGCCGTCATGGCCCTTCAGAAGACCGCTGGCCTCGACCGCGACGGGGTCTACGGGCCAGCCACCCGTGCGGCACTCGACCGCGGTGTCCAGCCGAAGCTCGTGGTCAGCGGCAACGCCGTGCAAATCAACCTGGCCAGCCAGGTGCTGACGGTCGTCGAGAACTCTCGGATCGTGGCCATCCTCAACACCAGCACCGGCAGCGGCGAGAAGTACATCAGCCGCGGCCACCCCGCCGTCGCCATCACCCCCAAGGGCACCTTCAGCGTCATCCTGCAGATCGATCAGATGGAGCACGGCCCGCTCGGCGACCTGTGGCGGCCGAAATACTTCACCGGCGGTATCGCGGTCCACGGCTCATCCAGCGTGCCGGGCTACCCGGCCTCGCACGGCTGCGCCCGGGTCTCGAACCCGGCCATGGACATGATCTGGGCCCGCGGCCTGATGCCGATGGGCCGCACCGTCGTCGTGTTCTAGGACACCCCCCCGAAGTTTTCCGCTCCTTCGTCGGACGAGTGTCCTTTTGGCGTCGCTCCTCGTCGGCTCGGCGGGCCCGCTCGTGCCTCGCGTCCCCGTCTCGCCGGTCGTCGCGACACCGTCGTAGGTGGCCTCGTTCGCGTTCGTCTCGCCTCGGCTCACTTCGTCGGTTCGGCGGGGGAGGGAACGAAACCGGCCACCTAGGTGCTCTATGTCGGTGACGGGACGTCACGCCATGCGGGCGCGGGTAAAGGGAGGTGGGCATGGCGCGAGCGCAGGACTTCGAGGGCTTCGTGCAGAGCCGGTATGCCGCGCTCGCCCGCACCGCCGTCCTGCTCGCCGGCACGCGCGCAGACGGCGAGGACCTGCTGCAAGAAGCCCTGATCCGCACCTATCTCGCCTGGCCCAAGGTCCGTGAGTCCGCCGCCGCCGACGCCTATGTGCGCACCACCATGGTCCGGCTGCTCCTGCGCGACCGGAAGCGCCGCTGGTCCGGGGAGATCCCGCATGGGGAACTCCCCGAGGCGGCCGTGACCAGCGATTTGGTCACCGCGCCCGCGATCCGCGCCGCCCTGCAGTCGCTGCCCACCGACCAGCGCGCCGCCATCGTGCTGCGCTTCTATGCCGAGCAGACCGAGGCCCAGATCGCCGACACGCTCGGCTGTGCCCCCGGCACCGTGAAGTCCCGCGTCTCCCGTGGCCTGGACGCCTTGCGCAGGAGCGGGCTGCTGCTGGACGACCCCCAACCCGCCACTCCAGGGAGGACGCCATGAGCACCGTTCGTGAGTTGCTCGAGCAGGCCGTCGAGGACGACGAGTTCGTGCCTCCCGGCCCGAGCCTGTATGCCGTGGCCGCCCGCCGCCGTCGCCGCGCGCTGGGTGCCCGCATCGCCGGTGGTGGGGCCGTCGCCACGCTCGTCGCCGGCGGGGTAGGGCTGGCCGGCGCGGGGATGATGCCCTTCTTCGGGGGCTCGACCACGATGGCCGCGGCAAGCGGTTCCGGCTCCACCGGCTCGATGCCCGAGCTGCCGGCCTGCGTGCAAGCCCAGTTGCGCACCATGAATACGAATGTCAAGCGTTACGGCCAGTCCGCGGTGGTCGTGGACATCCCGTCGACAAAGGTGCCGCTCGTCGACGGGATCAGCGCGGGCACGGGGTGGGATGGTGTGCGGACCGTGCAGGTCCTGCGGCCGAATCCAGGGATGACCCCGCCGACGACCTTCAAGCTGTGGGATGGCGTGACCCCGGATACCGACCTGGCGCCGGGCCGGCACCTGGTGACGGTCTTCCTCGACGCCAGCCCCAAGGTCCCGGGCGGCACCTATGGCGAGCCGGTGTGGGGCTTCAACGTGACCAACTTCCCCGTCTCAGGGGACAGTGTGGTGGTGACCTGCGCAAATGGCACCCAGGTCGCCCTCAAGCTCGACCTCGCAGCCACGACCTGGCTCGCCCCCGACGCCCCGATCGATCCGCCGCCCACCGTCCCCGCCGGCGGGTCGACGCCCTGGTTGCCAGGCGCGTCACCCGCCTGAGCTACGGAACGACCTGGGCCGTGGCCCCCGAAATGTGCGCGAGGACGATCCCCATCTCGACCACTTCCTGCCACCACGTCGGATGCGGGGACCAGATCAGCCAGGGTGCGGCGACCGCTGCACCAAAGAGTCCCTAGGCGATGTGATCGGTGCCTGGAGTGGACCGTGGCTCGTACGCCAATCCGTCGAACCCCAGGTGTCGAACTCGGCAGCCCAGGCCCGGGTCACGTCGTACTCGGGCATGGTGCTGATTTCACGGGTCAGGGCAGGAAGCCGCGCAACGTCGCCGTGAACTCCGGGCCCGCCGTGTTCCAGTCGTATGCCGTTCGCGCCGCCGCGTGGCCCGCCGCGCGATACGCGCGGGCCCGGTCGGGATCGTCACGGAGGAGCAGGATCGCCTCGGCGGCAGCCGCGGCGTCACCGAAGGGCACGACCACGCCGGCGCCCGCCGATTCCACGAGCTCGACGGCGACGGGCAAGGGCGTGGTGATCACCGGGACCCCGTGCGCCATGTACTCGATGATCTTGGTCGGCCGCGAATGCCGGTAGTTGGGCAGGTCCTGCAGCAGCGAGAGCCCCGCCAGGGCGCCGGGCAACGACGCCAGGGCCTGATCGCTCGGGACGAAACCGTGCCAGACCAGCTCACCGGCGTCGTTCGCCGCCGTCAGCACGTCGGTGGCGGCGGCATCCTTTGAGCCGCCGATGATCTCCAGCCGGCACGCCCCGTCGGTGCGCTCGCGCAGGATCCGCCCCACAGCGGCCATCTCGGCGGCCCCGCGGGCCATGGTCACGGTGCCGAGGTAGACCACCCGGTCGCGCCCGGGCTCGGGCACCGACTCGGGCACTCGAACCGTGTTGGGCACCACCGGATGCCGTCTGCGGAAGCGCTCTTGGTAGGCGTATTCGGCGAGCAGGAGCCGGTGCTGTCGCTCGGCGAGGCGCTCGGCGCCGCGCCACACCCGGCCGGCCGCCCAGCGGGCCGGCTTGGGCAGCCACTCCTTGACGATGAGGGCGGCCGACGGGTCCTCGTGGACGTCCCAGACCAGATTGGGCAGCCGCAGGCCGGCGAGGGCCGCGACGAGTTCGGGGTCGTGGACGAGCACCAGATCGTGCTCCTGGCCTTCCCGCTTGACCAAGGCCCGCGCCGCCCGCGCGGCGGCGGCCCGGTCGCGCCCGACCGCGCGGGGGAGGTCAAGCGTCCGCATGCCCGCGAGGATCGGAGCGGGGCGTTCGTAGCCGCGGAAGGGCGCGGCATACGTGACCTGCCAGCCGTCGGCGAGGAGCACCGGGATCTGGCGATGCCGGATCCGGGAGTCCTCGGGATCGTGGACGACCGTCACCACGAGGACGCTCGGCATCGTGGTCACGCGTCCTTGGGGGCCGGCGGGATGGTGGGGCTCGGGGCGGACGGCGGGGTCTTGGGCTTGGCCGGTGGCTTCTTCTTCGGCAAGGTGGCCTCGTAGGCCGCGACGACCTCCTCGGCCGGGCCGTCGGCGAGCAGGACGCCCTTTTCCATCCAGAGCGCGCGGTTGCACAGGTCGCGGACCGTGGCGTTCGAGTGCGAGACCAGGAAGACGGTCGACGCCTGTTCGCGGATCTCGGCGACCCGCGCGGCGCTGCGCTCCTTGAAGTCGGCGTCGCCCGTGGCCAGGGCCTCGTCGATCATCAAGATGTCCGGGGCGGCGGCTGTGGAGATGGCGAAGCGGAGGCGGGCCGCCTGCCCCGAGGAATAGGTCTGCATCGGCCGGTGCACGGCTTCGCCGATGCCCGAGAACTCCACGATGTCCTCGAAGCGGGCGCGCACTTGCGCGCGGCTGAGCCCGAGGGCCTGCCCACCGACATAGATGTTGCGTTCGCCGGTGAGTTTGCTCATCAAGACGGCGTTGACGCCGAGGAGGGAGGGCTCGCCGCTGATCCAGATCTGTCCCTTGGTCGGGGGGATCAGGCCGGCAATGGCGCGCAATAGGGTCGATTTGCCGGAGCCATTGCGGCCGATGATGCCGATCGACTCGCCGTGATAGGCCACGAAGGAGACGTCCTTGACCGCCTCCACGGTCTGCATGGTGGCCAGGTCGCGGCCGCGCCGGAAGAGCCCACGAAAGAGCGACTCGTCGTCCTCCTCGACGCTTGCGACCGCCTTCTTCGCGCCCTGCACGCGATAGGTGACGTCGACGCCGCTGACGATCACCGACGGCCGACGCTCGCTGGCCGCCGCGCTCGCGGAGTCGGTGCCGGGGGGCTCAGGCGCGGCCATACTTCGCCTCGTCCCGCCAAAAGAGCCATAGGCCGGCGACCAGGAGCCCGACGGCCCACAGGCCGGCAGCCGCCCAGAACGGCCACACGATCGGGAACTCCGTCATCAGGCTCTGCCGCACGAGAGTGATGGGCAGGGCGAACGGCTGCAGGTTGAGGACGTCGCGGACGGTCTCATGGTGGCGCGCGTAGTGGTCGATGCTGAAGAAGACCCCGGAGAGATAGCGCAGCAACCGGATGGCGACCGGGATGAGATTGCCGATGTCACGGGAGATGTTGAGCAGGCGGGCGCCCATCAGGACCAGGCCGGCCATCATGGCGATCTGCAGGGCGAAAGCGACCGGCAGGAGCAGCCACTTCAGCCCCACCGGCTCGTGGGTGACGAGCATCAGCACGATGAGAACGGCCATCGCCGGGAGCGTGCGGATCGCCTCGGACAGCGTCACGGATAAGGGGAGCAGGGCGCGCGGGAAGCGCAGGGCCCGGACCAGCCCGAGATTGCCGACGATCGCTTTGGTGCCCTTGGTGATCGCGGCCGAGCTGAAGCCGAAGACGACCACGCCGATGGACAGGAAGCCGATGAAGTTCTGCACGCCGCGCTTGGTGTCCAGCAGCAGGCCAAAGATCAGGAAATAGCTGACCACCAACAGCAGCGGGTTGAGCAGCGTCCAGATGACGCCGAGGCGGTCCTCGGAGTTCTTCTCTGCGGCGTCGGCGCTGGCCAGGGTCCACAGAAAGGAGCGGCGACGCCACAGGTTACGGACATAGGTGCCGAACGGCGGCCGACCGCCCAGCGCTTCGAGGCCGTGGGCCTTGGCCAGGGCGGCGGCCTGTTCGGCGCTCAGGGCCGGCGGGAGGGGAGTCCCGCCGGGCGCCGACGTCACAGCCGGCTGACCTTCTCGCCCTCGGCAGCGACGCCGCGGGTGTCGAAGAAGCGGTTCGCCGTCGCCGCGAGCGCATCGACGTCATACTCGCGGTGATTCTGGATGAGGATCACCAGGTCGGCTGCAGCGACGGCACCGGCGAGGTCCTCGACGCGCTGCGCGCGATCGCCCAGGGCGCGCCAGTCGGTCACGTGCGGGTCGTGGTACTGCACCACGGCACCCTTATCGGCCATCTGCTTGGCGAGTGGCACTGCGGGCGACTCCCGCTGATCGGCGATATTGGGCTTATAGGTCACGCCGAGCAGTAGCACGGTCGACCCGCGCAGCGGCTTCGCGTCCTCGTTGAGGATGTTCTGCGCCCGCTGCACGACGTATGCCGGCATGGTCGCGTTGATCTCCTGCGCCAGCTCCACGAAGCGGAAGGGATAGCCGAGGCGGGCCCGGACGTTGTGGGAGAGGTAGTTGGGGTCGATCGGGATGCAGTGCCCGCCGACGCCCGGGCCGGGGTAGAACGCCTGAAAGCCGAAGGGCTTGGTCTTGGCCGCGTCGATGACATCCCACAGATCGATGCCGAGGTCGTGGCAGAAGCGCGCCATCTCGTTGACGAGGGCGATGTTGATGTGCCGGTAGGTGTTCTCGAGAAGCTTGGCGGTCTCGGCCTCGCGGGTGCCCTTGGCGCGCACGACGGTGTCGACGAACTGGCCGTAGAACGCCGCGGCCGCGTCGCCGCAGGCCGGGGTCTGGCCACCGACGACCTTGGGGGTGTTCTTGGCGCCGAACTTCTCGTTGCCCGGGTCGATCCGCTCGGGGGAGAAGGCGAGGTGGAAGTCGGTGCCGGCGACCAGGCCGGTCTCCTCCAGGATCGGGCGCACGACCTCGTCGGTGGTGCCGGGATAGGTCGTCGACTCGAGGATGACGAGCATCCCCTTCTGGAGGTTGTCGCGGATCGTCGTGACGGCCGAGACGACCGGGCCCAGGTCCGGGCCGCCGTCCTCGGACAGGGGCGTCGGCACGCAGATAACGATGGTCTTGGCGTCGCGAAGCCGGCTGGCGTCAGCGGTGGCCTCGAAGCCGGCCGCGGTCATCTCGGCGATGTCGGCGTCGGAGAGGTCATCGACATGGGAGCGGCCGGCGTTCAGGCCGTCGACCACGCGCTGGCCGATGTCGAAGCCAAGAACCTTCAGGCCGACCCGGGAGGCCTCCTGCGCCAGTGGCAGGCCGACATAGCCCAAACCGACGATCGCGACGTCAACGGACATACGTAAGTGCTCCTCGAGGCTGAAACGGCCGGTCGTCGGGTGTGATTGGGGGAGTCGTCAGCAACAACGCATGCGGCCCTGAGAGCCCGCACAAACCCGCAACATACTAGCTCAGCTCCCCAGCGCGGCATTGCCGCCGTGACATGATCGGGCCACCATGTCGACGCCCGACTTTCCGCTGCCCGACACCATCGCCGGCGTGCCTGGTGACTCCGGCCGGCCCGCGCCCCGCACGCGGGTGTTGTTGATGTCCAGCAATGGCGCTGGCATGGGGCACCTGACCCGCCTGCTGGCCTATGCGCAGCACCTGCCCCCGCACATCGAGCCCTATGTGCTCTCGTTGTCGCAGGCGGTGCCCGTGGTCGCGGGATTTGGCTATCGCTACGAATACTTGCCCTCCGCGGGTGCGCTCGGGATGACGTCGGCCCTATGGCAGCCGCTCTTCGCCGAACGCCTAGCCGAGGCCGTCGGACGGATCGCGCCCGCGCTGGTGGTCTTCGACGGCACGCATCCCTATCGCGGGATCGATCAGGCCCGGGCCGCACACCCGGACGTGCGGTGGGTGTGGTCGCGTCGCGGGATGTGGAAGACCGGCCGCAACAGCGATCAACTGGCCAAGTCGGCGTGGTTCGACGAGGTGATCGAGCCCGGGGACCTGGCCGCCGAAGCGGACCGGGGGGCGTCGGCGAGCGCGCCCGCCTTCCGTGTGGGCCCGGTGACCCTGGTCGACGGGGCCGAACTGGTCACGCGGGCGGAGGCTCGGGCGGCGCTCGGGCTGCCTGCCGACGGCCGGATCGGTTTGGTGTCGCTCGGCGCCGGGAATATCAACGACACCACCGGCGAGGTCGGTGGGGCGTCCGCGGCGCTGCGGGCCAACGACTGCGCGGTGGCGGTGACCGACGTCGCGATCGCGGAGAGCGCGCATACGGCCGATGTGCATCTGGTGCGGGCCTATCCGCTCGCGCGGTTTTACCGCGCTTTCGATGTGGTGATCTCGGCGGCCGGCTACAACTCCTTCCACGAGTTGTTGCGGCTGGGCGTGCCGGCCCTCTTTGTGCCCAACACCGAGACCTCGCTCGACGATCAGGTCGCGAGAGCGACGTATGCCGGGGAGCGCGGCTGGGCGCGCACGCTCGCGTCGGCCGCCGGTCCCGACGCATCCGAGGCGGTGCGCCTGATGCTGGCCCACGGTGCGGACATGGCGGGCTCGGCCGCCGCATCCGACCCGGGCAATGGGGCTCCCGCCGCAGCGGCGCGGTTGATGGCCGTGCTGTCCGAGGCGAGTCGCCCGCCCGATTTGGGCCCCTCGGACGCGATCGACGACGTCGTGGCCGGCGCGGGTGTCGACCCGGGCGAAGGGCGGGCGTGATGCGCGGGCGGACGAGCGACGGCAAACCCCGCTGGTTGGTCCGTGCGGCGCAGACCGTGCGGTCCTCCCCCCGGCTCAGTTCTGTGGGCAATCGCGCTGTCGACGGGGTCCAGGGCAACCGGACGCTGGTCGATGTCGCGACTCGGCTGTTCGCTTTCGCCGGCGGGGTGCCCGTGATCTTCCTCAAGGGTGGGCGCGGCGTCGAGGGGGTCGAGCACTCCGAGCGGTTGCCCGTCGTGCTCATCGATGCCGTGGCAACACCGGCCGAGGCGATTCCGGGCCTGCTGGCCGACGTCGCCGACCTGCAGGAGGCCACGCGAGGATTCCGGCCATTGCTGCTGCTGGACGTTCCGGCGTTCCGCGAGGCGCGGGCATACGGCTATCCGATGGAACTGCTTGTGCCCCAAGCAGATTGGGCCTTCGACTCGGACTGGGAGGACTACTACGCCGGGCGGCTGGCGATGATCGCCACGCGCTACCGGACGTGGGCCACTGTCCGGGTGATCGACGGCCAGATCGAGCCGCTCGGCCGCCGCCTCCTGACGGGCCTGGCCACCTATCGCCCGTGGGACGCCGCCTTCCTCTGACGCGCGCCCTGGTCCACATGAGCTCGGTGGGTCAGGGCACCGGAAACCGCACACCCGTATGCCGCCCGTAGAGTGACGCGCGTGACCACCCCCCGGCCGCGCATCTGGCGAACCGACGACTGGGCGCTCGACGACCTGGTGGCCGCCAAAGCGTCGACCCGCGTGTCCGTCGTCATCCCCGCCCGCGACGAGCAGGACAGCGTCGCGGCCGTGGTGACCGGGATCGCCGGCGCCTGGTGCGGCCCTGGTGGCCTCGTCGACGAGATCGTCGTCATCGACAGCGACTCGCTCGACGCGACCGCCGAGCGCGCGCGAGCCGCAGGCGCAAAAGTCTTCTCGGCCAAGGATATTCGGCCCGAGTCTGGCCCGGCCGAGGGCAAGGGCGAGGCACTGTGGAAGGCCGCGCAGGTCGCGCGGGGTGACCTGCTGGTCTTCGTGGATGCCGACCTGGTCGAGTGGGGAGCGCACTTCGTTCCGGGCCTGGTGGGGCCACTGCTGACCGACCCGGGCGTGCATCTGGTCAAGGCTGTCTATGACCGCCCGATGCTCGGTGCCGACGGGCACGAGGCGGAGCCGGGGGGCCGGGTCACCGAGCTTGTCGCCCGCCCGCTGCTCGCCTTGCACTGGCCCGATCTCGCGCACATCGTGCAACCCCTCGCCGGGGAATGGGCGATCCGGCGGCGCACCTTCGCCGGGCTATCGGTGCCGATGGGATACGGCGTGGAGATCGCCGCTCTCATTGATGTCGCCGAAGGCTTCGGGGCGCACTCGATCGCGCAGGTCGACCTGGGCCGGCGCACCCACCGCAACCGGCGGCACGACACGCTCGGCCCCATGGCGCTGCAGGTGCTGGCGGCTGCGGAGGTGCGGCTCGGCAGCCGCGAGGTGGCGCGGGAGCCGGCGCGGGTGGAGTTGCGGCAGTTCGACCTGGTGGCCGGCGGATTCGTGCCGCGTTCGCGCTTCCCGGTGGTGGGTGAGCGGCCGCCGATCGAGCCCGGCGCTGCCTCCCGGGCGCCGTCGGTTTTGGCCGGCTCGGAGCAGCCCCGCGACGTGCCGCGCTCCGGCGTCGCCGCGCTCGTTCGCGCGGACGCGGGCAAGGACGCAACCCTCGCCCCCGTCAACCGTGTGGCTTCCGCCGCACGATCTGAGGGCGCCGGGACGCGGCTGCGGTTGGGGCGGCATACGTATGACGCGGACGCACGGCTAGTGATGGCGATCGTCAACCGGACGCCGGATTCGTTCTACGACAAGGGATTGACGTGGGCGACGGACGCGGCCAAAGACCGGGTCGTGCAGGTCGTCGAGCAGGGCGCAGACATCGTGGACATCGGCGGGATCAAGGCTGCACCGGGGCACGAGATCGACGCGACCGAGGAGAAGCGGCGGGTCGTGGACTTCGTCGCCTGGGTGCGCGGGGAGTTCCCCGATCTGGTGATCAGTGTCGACACCTGGCGCTCGGAGGTCGCGCGCGCCGTGTGTGCGGTTGGCGCGGACCTGATCAACGACGCCTGGGGTGGCTACGACCCCCTGCTGCCTGAGGTGGCCGCCGAGTTCGGGTCGGCGCTCGTCTGCACGCACACCGGCGGGGTCACTCCGCGCACCCGGCCGTTCCGGATCGAGTATGACGACGTGGTCGCCGACATCGTCGAATCCCTTCTCACGCAGGCAAATCGGGCCGTGACCATGGGCGTCGACGTGGAGCGGATCATCATCGATCCGGCGCACGACTTCGGCAAGAACACCTGGCATTCCCTGGCCGCGACCCGGCAGCTGGACCGGTTGGTCGCCACGGGGTGGCCGGTGCTCGTCTCGCTGTCCAACAAGGACTTCGTGGGGGAAACCCTGAACAAGCCCGTCGGCGAGCGGCTGATCGGCACCCTTGCGACCACGGCGATCTCGGGCTGGCTCGGCGCGCAGATCTATCGCGTGCACGAGGTGCCCGAGACGCGCCAGGTGCTCAACATGGTGAGCACCATTGCGGGGCAACGGCTTCCGTCGATCACGACCAGGGGCCTGCAATGAGTTCGGCGGCCGACGGCGGGGCCGGAGCGAAGGCCACCGGGCCGGTTGCGGACGCCCAAGGGGTTGGCCCCGCTCGGCCGGATGACCGGACTCGGCCGGTTGTGCCATGCGCGGTCGTGGCGCTGGTCGTCCCGTCCTCGCCAATGCAGTTGCCGGACTATGTCGGGCTCCAGGACCCCTTCGGTGCGATCCGGGAGCGGTGCGTGCGCGCACTCGCCGAAGTACTTCACGAGCGGCACGCCGACCGGGTCGCCATCGTCACCACCGCCGACCCCGCCGCCGGTCACACCCGTGAGCCGCTCGGCGTCCGCATCGGTCGCGAGCTGCTGGCCCGCGCGGGCTGGACGGGCGACGTCACGCCCGTCGCGGTGCCGATCGACGCGGATGGGGCGGCGATCGCGGAGGTCGTGCGCGGCATACGGGGATGGGGCGACGGCATCCTCCTGCTGGTCGTCGCCGACGGGAGCGCCAAACGCACCGAGAAGGCGCCCGGGCACTTCGACGACCGGGCAGCCGCCGTTGATGCCGACGTGCTGCGGGCGCTCGCGGAAGGCGATACGGCGGCCCTCGCCGAGCTGGATCCGAGGCTGTGCCAAGAGCTTTGGCTCACCGGCCGGGCGGCATTTGCCGTCCTCGCGGGCGTGTTCAGTGATGTCCCAGCGGATTCGAGCCTGCTTTGGTCGGGCGACCCGTATGGCGTGCAATACGTCCTGGCCCGCTGGCAGGCTTCCACTCCCGCACCGGATGACGGACAGGCTTCTGCCCGATAGCGTTTGAGGTGACAGACCCGTCACCAGGGAAGGGGATCCCGCAGTGCAGTTGTCGCCCACCTCCGAAGCCATCGTCGCCGCCACGGCCGGCGTCGTCGCCGAACACGCCGAGGACATCACTCGAGCGTTCTATCCCGATATGTTCGCCGCGCACCCCGAGTTGATGCGCGTCTTCAACAAGGCCAATCAGGCCATCGGTGAGCAACCCAAGGCGCTCGCCGCGTCCGTCGTGGCGTATGCCGTGAATCTCATCGACCCGCTAGCCCCGGACTTCACCCCCGTGCTGAATCGCATTGCGCACAAGCACGTTTCGCTCGGCATCTCGGCGCAGGAATACACCATCGTCGGCCGCCACCTGATGAAGGCGGTCGGGACCGTGCTCGGCGATGCCGTCACCCCTGAGGTTGCTGCCGCGTGGGACGAGGTCTATTGGCTGTTCGGGTGCGCCTTGATTGCGGAGGAGGCCAAGCTCTATGCGCTCGGTGGGACCGACCCGGCAAACCCGTGGCGCAAGTATCGCGTCGTCGAGCGTGAGGAGGAGAGCGACGAGATCTTCTCGCTGCTCCTCGCGCCGGTCTCGGGAGACTCGCCCACGCACCGGACCGGGCAGTATGTCGCGCTCGGCGTCGACCTGCCCGGCGGCGAGCGCCAGCCGCGGCAATACACGATCTCCTCGGGTCCGCGCGGCGACACCCTCCGCGTGACGGTCAAGCGCGTCCGCGGGGTGGACGGTGCGCCGGATGGACAGGTGTCGAACTGGTTGGGGGACAACGCCAAACCGGGCACCGTTTTGGATGTGTCGCAGCCGTGCGGCGATGTCGTGCTGGAGGACACCGACGACCCGGTTGTGCTCGTGAGCGCGGGCATCGGGATCACTCCGGTGGCCGCCATCTTGGAGGATCTGTCGCGTCGCCAGCCGGACCGGACGGTGCGGCTCTTCCACGCCGACCATTCGCACGACACGCACACCCTCTATCCGGCGCTGCGCCGCCAGGTGTTGGCGATGGGCGATGCGCGGGCGCAGAACTGGTACGAAGTCGGCGCCGACGATGCCCCGACCCTGCACCCCGCCAAGGCGGGCTTGATGGACTTGTCGAGCGTGGACATCCCGGACAACCCGGTGGTGTTCATGTGCGGCCCGCTGCCGTTTATGAACGCGGCGCGGAAGGCGCTCCTTGCCAAGGGCGTTGCTCCCGAGCGGATCCACTACGAGGTCTTCGGGCCGGACCTGTGGGCGCAGAACCCGGACAACGCCACCGACTGAGCGGCCCCCCGGCAGATTCGAGTGGTGGCGACACGCCGTGCGCACTCGTGCGCCGTCGGCGGGTCGCCGACTCTCGACGTGCCTGCCCCGGCCGCGGGGCGTCAGCCGGTCGGGTTGGGGAGACCGGACACCGAAGTGGCTCCCGAGGTCGGCCCGGCGGGCGGCCGGGACAGGTCGACCTGGGCTGCCGGCGCGGCATACGGAACTTCGACGCAGTCGCCGACCGGGCCGCTCGCGATGCCGACGCGCATCGCCCAGGTGCCATCGGCCGGCCACATCGACTCCAGCACCAGGGTCTGACCCGACCCGACCGCGTCCTTGGGGACGCTGATCGACTGCCCACCTGTCGAACTCGACGTTGCGGACATCAACACGCGCCCGGGGGAGGATCCCGAGGGACGTGGGGCATCGGCATACCGGCCATCGGCGCACTCCTTGCCCTGCGGCGGGAAGGTGACATCGGCCGGGATGCCGGCATCGGCCAGGGCACGCTCCAACGCATCTGCACCCTCGAGCCGGCTCACCGTGACCGTTACCTCGCCGTCGGGTCCTGTTGTCACGGCGAAGGCCGGCGTCGACCCGAGAGGGCTGAGCAGATAGCCGCCGGCGACGGCGACCGCCGCCGCGGCTGCCGCGGCAACCCGCGCTGCGGGGTGGCGCCACACCGGCCGGCCTGGCGGCGGGGACGCTGCCGCGGACCGGTCGCCGGCCAGGGCATCGGGTGCCTCGATGAGTCCGCGCAACTCACGCAGCAGGGCCTGCTCGAACGTGTCGAGGGGGGCGTCGTCACGGATGGTCGTGGTCATGCGGTCACCTCCAGGAGTTGGGCCAGCACGGGCGCCGTGCCGGGCGTCAGTTTGCGGCGTGCGCGGTGCAACCGCACGCGCGCGGTGACGGGTTTGATGTTCAGGACCGCGGCGACGTCCGCCAGGGTGAGCCCGTCGAGGGCGATGAGTTCGACGACGGCGCGCTCGGCGTCCGGCATGCGTGCCATCGCGGCATACAGCTCGCGCGCGGCGCGCTCGGCGTCCAGACGCTCCTCGACCCGGGCGAGGGAGTCCGCATCGAGCAGGGCTCGCCCGCTGACGCGCCCGACCAGTCGCAGATCGCGGATCGCCCGCCGCTGGTGGTCGATGACCGTATGCCGTGCGATCCCGTAGGTCCATGCCAGCACCGACCCGCGCTCGGGGCGATACTGGCCGGCCTGGGCGAGTACCTCCACGAAGACGTCCGCCGTCAGATCGGCTGCCACATGGGGATCGCCGACCCGGCGGGCGACGAAGCGCTCGATCTCGCGCACATGGGCGCGGTAGAACGTCTCGAACGCCTCCGGATCGGTCCCGAGCGTGCTCAGGTCCCCGGGTTGCTCTCGTCTCATGCCCCTCCTACGCAACGGGTCGGCCGGGTGTTACGCGATTGGGTCCAGTCTTCCCGAGCTGCTGGCTTCGCGCCGCTGCTGACGAGGCGCCCTCGCCTCGCCCCTCCGTACGACTAGCGGGATAGCGGAAGTGATATCGTCGCTATCATCCAGGGGAAGGTGGGACACACGGCGCAGTTGCTTGTCCGCGACCTCGATGACGCCGTTAAACGGCGCCTTCAGGAGCGCGCGCGCGATCACGGAGTCTCCATGGAGGCAGAAGCGCGGGCGATTATCACGCGAGCGGTGGGCAGGGAGGGGTCGCGCTTCGAGCGCCTTCGCTCGGCAGTCGAGGCTTGTGGTGGTGTCGAACTCGATATCCCGGCCCGATCCGACCTGCAGCGCTTGATCGACTTGGAGTGAGCAGGTGGTTCTGGTCCTGGACACCAATGTCATCTCGGAGTTGATCCGCCTGGCACCGAACATCGCCGTCCAGGAGTGGATGCGCAGGAATGGTGAGGTGACCGCCTTGACGACGATTACTCGTGCCGAGCTTCGCTTTGGGGTGGGTCGGATGCCCCGTGGGGCGCGTCGGCAACAGGTGGCAGCCGCGGTGGATGCGGTGCTGGCCGAGTTCGAGGTCGACACCCTGCCCTTTGATCGCAGAGCCGCGGATCGGTACGGCGAGCTGGCAGCCCACCAGGAACGGTCTGGAGCGCCAAAACCCATGGCCGACACCATGATTGCGGCAATCTGCTTGGCCAACGGATGCGGCCTGGTTACCCGCAATACTGCCGATTTCGATGACGCCGGGCTCGTCGCGCTGATCAACCCGTTCGGCGAGTAGCGCGCAGTCAGCCGCGGCGCCGCTCGAAGGGTTTTTGCGACCCAGGCGGCATACGCGGGTGAGGCGGCGGTGACGGTCACGACGACGATTTCGCTTTTCACGGCTCGCACTGTGCCTGCTTACCAGCGGGTAGGTGAGTCAAAGCGGGCGCAATACCGCCCACTCTGACGCACCTACTGCTCGGTAGCCGGGCCAGCGCGCCGCCTGCGCGGGTCCTCGACCTCGCCGCGCGCCAGATGCATCAACGGTGGCGGAGAGCTCCGGCGAGCGCGGGGATGGTGAGCGCTTCCGTGGATGAGGTCCGCGTCGGCGAGGTCGTTCTCGCGTGGGAGCAATAGCCGGTTTACAGCAACAATCGTTCAGTCGACGGATGGCCGCTCCACCAGCACGCACTCAGCCCACTCTCGTTCGGCTCGTCTGGCTTCGCACCGGCTGGCGGGCCGGCACGAAAAAACCCCCTGAAAACGACAAAACCGCAGGTCAGAAGCGTCTGGCCCGCGGTTTTGTCGTGGTGGCTAGGGACGGGGTCGAACCGTCGACCTTCCGATTTTCAGTCGGATGCTCGTACCAACTGAGCTACCTAGCCGAAGGCGTTTGCTGCTTGGGCAAACACAATGCCGGATCGCTCCGGCCCGCAGAACTATACCGTATGCCGTTCGCCCGCCTGCTCCTGCGGCTCGCCGTCGGCAACCACCGGGGACGGATGAGGTGGATTGGCGGCCGCCCACTCGACATACGCCTCCTCGGCCACGGGGAGCGTCGGGAAGAGCATGTCCTCACCGATCAGGTCGACGACACCTGCGCGGCGCAGCGGCTCGTAGAGATCCTGCTTCAGCCGCACCAGGCCCAGGTGCACGCCCTGGGCGCGCAGATCGGCATACAGCTCCTTGAGGCCGTCGCAGGCGGTGACATCGACCTCGGTGTTGGCCTCGACATTGAGCAGGAACCACCGCGGCGGGGCGTCGGGATAGCCCGCGAACTCCTTGTCGACCACCCGTTGAGCGCGTCGCTGGAGGTCCCCGGCATTGGCGAAGAAGAGCGGCGCCTCATAGCGATAGATGATCAGCCCGGGCAGCGTCTCCGCATCCGGGTAGTCGGCCGTGTCGTGCATGCCGGCCAGGCCGGGCACCCGCCCGAGGACGGCGTCGTGGGGGCGGGCCAAGCGCTGGGCCATCTCCAGCAGCGAGATCGCGATGGCGACGCCGACGCCGGCGAGCAGGCCGAGCCAGATCGTCCCGACGAGGGTGACGCCGGCGAGGAAGACCTCGCGCTTGCGAAACTGCCACATGCGGCGGGCCTCGCCGACCTTGACGAGTTTGGTGGCGGCGTAGACGACGACCGCGCCGAGGGCGGCCTGCGGCAACTGCTGCATGAGTGGTCCCGCGATGAAGAGGATCAACACCACGCAGACAGCGGCGACCAGCGAGTAGACCTGGCTGCGTGCCCGGCTGGCCAGTGCCAAGGCGGTGCGTGAGCCCGAGGACGAGACGGGGAAGCCGCCGACCAGGCCCGACATCAGGTGCACGCCGCCGAGGGCGACGAGTTCGACCTGTGGGTCCACCGCTCGTTCGCTGGGGCGTTCGCCGGGGACTTCGGGCGAGGGGAAGGCGCGGGCAGCGAGCATATTGTCGCTGTAGGCCAGGACGGCGACGCCGAGCGCGGGGAGCATCAACGCCTGCAGCTCGCCGAGGCTGACCGCCGGCAACTGGGGGACGGGCAGGCCGCGCGGGATGTGCCCGACGACGGTCACGCCCCGGTCGCCGAGGTGCATGGTGACCGAGGTCACGGTGGCCGCGATGACGGCGATCAGCGCCGCCGGCCAACTGGGCCGCACCCAGTGGATCAGGAAGATGAAGGCGAGGGTGGCCAAGCCGACATACACGGTGGTCAGGTGGGCGTCCTGGGCCTGGGTGATGAACGAGCGGACTTGCTCGACGATGCTCGCGTTGCCGCTGACATGGGTGCCGGAGAGCTTGCCGAGCTGCCCGACGACCATCAGCACGGCGGCACCGGCGAGATAGCCGATCAGCAGCGGTTGGGAGAGCAGATCGGCCATCACACCGAGCCGCAGCGCCCGGGCGACGAAGCACCAGCCGGCGACGAGCAGCGTCAGGGCCGCGGTCAGCGCCAGAACCCGGGACGGGTCGGTGCTCACCTGGGCGACGGCGGTTCCGGCCAGCAGAGCGATTGTCGACTCGGGCCCGACCGAGAGCACGCGCGAGCTGCCCATCGCGGCATACACGACCAGTGAGACGAGCGCGGTGTAGAGCCCGATCACCGGCGGCACGCCGACGATCGCGGCGTACGCCATGACCTGCGGGATCAGGTAGGCCGCGACGGCCAGCCCCGCGATGACGTCCGGTCGCAGCCACGAGCGGTGGTAGTGCTTGGTCAGGTAGTGCAGGCCCGGGGTGGCCTTCTGCAGGGCAACGAGAGCCCAGTGCGTGCGGGTGGGATTGAGGTCGTAGTCGATCGCGTGGTGGCGCGGCAGGCCTTCCTCGGTGGCGGGCAGGGGAGCGGATGACTCGGCCGCGATGCGCCCATAGGGCACGACGCGGCCGGCGCCCAGCGCGCGGGCGATACGCGGGGAGCGGCCGGCGCCTTCGGGCGTGGACGCGTCGCGCAGGCGGCGGGACGCGCGCTTGCCGCTGTGGTCGCTCATCCGCGGACAGACCTCTCGGTATTCACCGGTCGTTCACCAGTTGTTCACCTGGGATTGTACGAAGGTGCCCGATGTGCCGTCGACGCGCGGGGCGGAAACGGGAACGGGCGGCGTCTGCGATGTGCAGACGCCGCCCGTTCCACCGGCGACCCCGACGGGGCTCGAACCCGCGACCTCCGCCGTGACAGGGCGGCGCGCTAACCAACTGCGCTACGGGGCCTTGGATAAAGCAAGGCACGCGTATCCCCAACGGGATTCGAACCCGTGCTGCCGCCGTGAAAGGGCGGAGTCCTGGGCCGCTAGACGATGGGGACCCGGTCTTCGTCGGATCCCCGGTTCGCCAGGCGAGACCGGCACGAATCCGTCGAGGACGTCGAGAAGCATAAAGGTCCGCAGCGCCGAACACAAAACTCATTGACCGGTGGGCCCGTTTGCGGTGGGCGGCTCAGGTCAGCTGGCTGGTCAGGAAGGCGATTGCGTGATCCCACTGGGGCTCGATCGCGGCGCCGAGGAAGACGTGCTCGGCACCGGGGACGACGACCAGCTCGCACGTCGCGCCGGCGGCATCGGCCGCCTGTTTGAGACGGACGGCCTGATCAAGTGGGGCCATTGTGTCGCGGTCGCCGTGCATGACCAGCAGCGGCGGCGAGTCGGGGCGCAGGTAGGTGACGGGGGAGCAGCGGCGGGCGAGCTCGGCGCGGTGGTCCGGGTCGGCATCCGGCCAGAGCAAGGCCTGCAGGTCGGGGAGCACCGTCAGGTCGGACGCGCCATACCAATAGACGATGGCCCGGACGTCGGTGCGCTCGCCGGCGACGCCGGCCTCGCCCAGCAGCCACGGGTCCCGTATGCCCGCGCTCCCGGCCAGTCCGGCGAGTGTCACCAGGTGCGCACCGGCCGAGTCGCCCCAGACGCCGATGCGGTCGGTGTCGAGGCGAAGTTGGGTCGCGTAGTGGCGCAGGTAGCGGACGGCGGCCGTCAGGTCGTGGACGGGTGCTGGGAGCGCGGCCTCGGCCGTGAGGCGGTAGTCCGGCGTGGCGACGGCCAGCCCGGCGCCGAGCAGGCGCTCAAACATCCGCTGCTGGCCCCACTGCAAGGGGGTGTGGCGTCTATCGCCGGTGGCCCACCCGCCGCCGTGGACCCACAGGACGACCGGGGCGTGGGCCACGCCGAGGGGCACATGGACGTCCATGACCAGCGGCCGGTAGCCGTCGATCAGGGCATAGCTGAGGCCGCTCCAGCTCTGCGCGCCGTCGACGGGCCGCTGGGTCATCGGTGGGAAGTGGGTGATCGGCGGCCACGGCCCGTCCTCCACAGGTGGCCGGAGGTCTCGCAGGTCCATGAGGATCACGCACCTCGGGCCCAGGCGCTGAGGCGGTCGACGTCCCAGGTGGTGATGATCCGGTCGGGGTCGAGGCCGAGGCGCTCGGCGCGTTCGCAGCCATACGCCTTCATGTCCAGCTGACCGGGGGCGTGGGCGTCGGAGTCGATCGAGAACAAGCAGCCGATCTCGGCGGCCATGCGGATCAACTCGTCCGGGGGATCGCAGCGCTCGGGACGGGAGTTGATCTCTACGGCGGTGTGGTGTTCGGCGCAGGCCTCGAAGACCGCCCGCGCGTCGAAGTCGCTCTGCGGGCGGGTGCCCCGGCTGCCCGTGACCAGCCGGCCGGTGCAGTGTCCGAGCACGTTCACGCGCGGATTACTCACGGCCGTGACCATGCGTTTGGTCATCGGCAGGCGGTTCATCTTCAGCTTCGAGTGCACGCTGGCGACGACCAGGTCGAGCTTGTCGAGCATGCGCGGGGTCTGATCGAGCGAGCCGTCGTCGAGGATGTCGACCTCGATGCCCTTGAGAAGGCTGAATACTCCGCCGAGCGAGTCGGTGATCGCGTCGACGATAGCGATCTGCTTGGTCAGGCGCTCGACCGAGAGGCCGTTGGCCACGCGCAGCTGGGGGGAGTGATCGGTCAGGACCAGCCAGTCGTGCCCGGTCTCGACCGCACTGAGCACCATCTCCTCGATCGGGCTACCGCCGTCCGACCAGTTCGAGTGGCTGTGGCAATCGCCGGCGAGCGCGGCATACACGCCCTCGCCACCCTCGACCAGCGGCCCGCCCGCGCTCTCCTGCAGGCTGGCGAGGTAGGTGGGCAGGGCCCCGTCCAGCGCCTCGGTGATCACGCCGGCGGTCGCCTTGCCGATCCCGGGCAGATCGGCGACGGTCCCGGCCGTATGCCGTGCCGCCAGCTCCCCCTTCGGCAGTGCCGCGATCGTGGCGGCCGCCTTGCGGAAGGCCTCGACGCGGTAGCTGCCGGCGCGGGTCCGTTCGAGAAGGAAGCCGATCCGGCGCAGGGCGTCGGCCGGCGCGATCGGGGCGGTCAGCGGAGTCACGAGGGCGACCATCGGTCCGTGCCTTAAGCGAACTGGCGCTTGGTGATCGCGTCCCAGACCCGGTCCCCACCGAGACGGCGGGCATGCACCAGCGCGCGGGCTGCGGCCGTGACGAGATAGCGCGAACGCGGGTGCTCGGCCTCGACCGCCTTGAGGATCACGCGGGCGACGGCTTCCGGGCCGGTCGAGAGCAGGCAGCTGTCATACGCGCCGGAGTTGACCTCACGGACCTTGGCGACCAGATCGGCATACGGGGAATCCTGTTGTCCTGCAGTCGGTTGCGAGGCGTTGATGGTCTCCTCGAAACTGGTGCGGATCGGGCCGGGCTCAATCAGCACGACGTCGATCCCGAAGTCGCGGACCTCCGCGCGCAGGGCGTCGGTCAGGCCTTCGACCGCGTACTTGGTCGCGTGGTAGTAGCCGCCGATCGGGAAGGCGATGCGCCCGCCCATCGAGCCGATGTTGACGATCAAGCCGTCGCCGGCGGCCCGCATGCCGGGCAGCACGAGCTGGGTCAGACGGGCCAGGCCGAAGACATTGGTCTCGAACATCCGGCGCACGGCGTCCAGGTCGGCCTCTTCGACCGGGGCGTACTCGCCATACCCGGCGTTGTTGATCACCGTCCCGACGCGCCCGTGCTCGGCGACGATTGCCGCGACAGCCACCTGCATCGACTCCTCGCTGGTGACATCGAGGGCGAGGGTGCGTGCGCCGGCCGCCGCGAGCTCGACCAGGGTCTCGGGGCGGCGAGCCGTGGCATACACGGTGTAGCCGGCCTTGAGCAGCAGGTCGGCGCTTGCGCGTCCGATGCCGGTCGAGCAGCCGGTGATGAGGATCGGGTTGCGGGTCACCCGCCCAGTCTCACCCATCCATCCCGGTGCACGCTCAGCGCGGCCACGCAGGTCAGCCAAGGACGGCGACGGGAATCAGCCGGTTTGTTCGGGTGCCGTCGCCGAGCTGACCCCATCGATTGTCGCCCCAGCATTTGGCCGGCCCCGCGCTCAGGACCACGGAGCTCTGCCCGCCACCGGCGCTGATTCGAGCGATACCCGCAGTGAGCGTCTTGACCGCCACCGGTCGGTAGCGATCCGTTGTGGTGCCATCGCCCAGGCAGCCCGCACCGTTCTCGCCCCAGCACCGTGCTGCCCCCGAGGCGAGCGCAGCGCAGGCGTGTGCGGCCCCAGTGGTAATCGACGAGACGCCCGACCCGAGCCCGAGCACCGGCTTCGGCGTGACGTGCTGGCTGAGCGCCGAGCCGTCACCGAGTTCGCCACTTTGGCCCACGCCCCAGCACTGCGCGCCTCCGGCTGCCGAGACGGCACACGTGACGGTCACCGACGGCGCCACGGAGCGAGTCCCCGATCCGAAGCCGACAACGGCTTTGGGTGCCGTGCGCATGGACGTTGTGCCATCACCGAGCTGGCCCTTGTCATTTGTGCCCCAGCAGCTGAGTTTGCCGGCTCCCGAGATTGCGCACGTGCTGTTCGACGATGTCGCGATGGCCGTCACGCCGGTCAGCCCTTGGCCGTGGTGGGCACGCGGGTGGATTGGGTGGAGCCGGTGCCGAGCTGACCCCAGAAGTTCCACCCCCAGCACCGGGCGATGCCGGTCGTCAGCACCGCGCAGGTGTGTTGGTAGCCAGCGGTGACCGACTTGGCCTTGCCGCCGAGTCCCGCGACCAGCACGGGAGCGTATCTGGTGCTGGTTGTGCCGTTGCCGAGCTGACCTGAGGTATACGAGCCCCAGCAATAGACGGCACCGCTGGTCGTGACGGCACACGCGTGGCTATCGCCGGCCGCGATGGTGCCGACCCCGCTTGAGAGACCGGCCACCGTCACCGGCTGCGACCGGTCCGCGCCCGCCCCGTCGCCGAGCTGCCCCATGAAGCCCTGTCCCCAGGACTTCGCCGACCCGCCGGTCGTGACGGCGCAGGTGAAGGCTCCGCCGCCGTCGATCAGTTTGTAAGACGTGGCCAACTCGGCGGGCGCGGTGTGGGCGGCCGCTGCGACCGAGAGGGACACGCCGAGTGTCAGAGTCACGACAGAAGCTTGCGCATGTGCCCCCACCTGTCCTTTGTGGCCACCCCACCGTGACCCACCCTCCGAGGACTTTATGACGGCGAGCGCCGCGGCGGAAGATCAGGGTTCGGTTCTCGGCGACCGGAATGCGGTGCGGGGACAGCGTCCGCCCGTCAGCGACCAGACCGGGCGCGAGGCGAGACGCTCGGTAGTCGTGACGATTGCTGTGCGGTCAGGTCAACAGCAACTCGCGCAGGGCGGTCAGCAGGCGGTCGATGTCGTTCTCATCGGTGTAGGGCGCCAGGCCGATCCGCAGCCCACCAGCGTCACCGAGGCCGAGGTGGCGCGAGCACTCCAGGGCATAGAAGTTGCCGGCGGGCGCATTGATCCAGCGTGCGGCGAGTTCGCCGCGCACGTCCTGGCTGTCCCAGCCGGCAACGGTCAGCAGCAGGGTGGGGGTGCGGTGCGTCGCGTTCGAATACACCTGCACCCCAGGCAGATCGCGGACGGTCGGCTCGAGCCGGTCGCGCAACATCCGCTCGTGTTTGTCCAACTCCGCGTAGGCCGCGACCAGCCGGTCGCGCCGGCTCCCCGCGCTCACACCGCTCAAACCGGCGAGGAAGTCGATGGCCGCGGTCGTGCCAGCCATGAGTTCGTAGGGCAGCGTGCCCAACTCGAAGCGCTCGGGGACGGCGTCGGTCGCCGGGAGCAGCTTGTCCGGCCGCAATGTCGTCAAGAGGGCCGGGTCCGCGGCGACGACGCCGCAATGGGGACCGAGGAATTTGTAGGGCGAGCAGGCCCAGAAGTCGGCGCCGCTGGCAATCCGGTCGACCGTGTGGTGCGCGGTGTAATGAACCCCGTCCACATAGACCAAGGCGTCAGTGCGCTCGTGGACCAGGCGGGTGATCGCGGCGATGTCGGGCATTGTGCCGATCAGATTGGATGCGGCGGTCACGGCAACCAGCCGCGTCCGGTCGGACAGGTGCGCGGCGATATCGTCCGGCACCAGTTCGCCGGTCGTGGGGTCGAAGTCGGCGAAGCGCGGCAGCGCGCCGACGGCTTCGGCGGCCTGCACCCACGGACGGACGTTGGCGTCGTGATCGAGGCGCGTGACGACGACCTCATCGCCTGGCGCCCAGGTCTTGGCCAGCATCCGCGCGACGTCGTAGGTCAGGTCGGTCATGCTCCGGCCGAAAACCACGCCCTGCGGGTCGGTGCCGAGCAAGTCGCCCAACGCCGAACGGCATTGCGTCACAGCGTCTTCCGCGCGACGCTCGGCGCGCGTGACGATGCCGCGATTGGCGACTGCCGAGCCGAGCATCCGCGCGACCGCCTCGCCGACCACCCGTGGCGACTGCGTCCCGCCCGGCCCGTCGAAGTGCGCCGCGCCCTCCTCCAGGGCCGGGAAGTGCGATCGGACGGCGGCCACGTCATACGTCATGGGCGCGAGCCTACGACCGCCGCCAACTCCACGACTGACGTATGCCGCGTGCCTCCGCCGACCTGCCCGACCTGGTCGAGTCCCTGGCGGCGCAACAACCGATAGATGGGCTAGTGCGAGCGCACGCAGACACCGGTTTGTCACCCGTGCACGCGTCCGAAGGGGTGCGGGCGGGGCGATCCGGTGTAGCGGTGAGAAAACCCGGTAGCCGCGGACGCGATCCGGCCGAGAGGTCTGGCGCTCGGCACCTCCGGAGTCGGGCCGTGTGGGGGGAGGCGCTGTCCGATGGCCCTCGGGACGGCCCGTCCGGCCGCGACGCTCACCAAGACGTATGCTGTGGCCGCCCCTCGGCGACGCTCACCAAGACGTATGCAGTGGCCGCCCTCGGCGACGCTCACCAAGAACCTATGCAGTGGCCGCCCCTCGGCGACGCTCACCAAGACGTATGCAGTGGCCGCCCCTCCGCGAAGCCCGCCATCGACTGCACCCCGACCACCGCCTGCTCGGCGAACGCGGGGACGGTGGCCACGCCGGCATACGTGAAGCTGGAGCGGACGCCCGCGGTAATGGAGTCGATCAGGTCCTCCACGGACGGGCGGGCCGGGTCGATGTACATGCGGGCGTGACTGATGCCCTCCTCGTAGATCGCCTTGCGCGCGCGGTCGAAGGAGGTCTCGGCGGCGGTGCGGTTGGCGACCGCTCGGCTGGACGCCATGCCGAAAGACTCCTTGTAGGTGCGGCCCTTCTCGTCGGTGAAGAGATCACCGGGCGATTCCATGGTGCCGGCGAACCACGACCCGATCATCACATTCGACGCTCCGGCAGCCAGCGCCAGAGCCACATCGCGAGGGTGACGCACGCCGCCGTCGGCCCAGACGTGTTTGCCGACTTCTCTTGCGGCGGAGGCGCATTCGAGGACGGCGGAGAACTGCGGCCGCCCGACAGCGGTCATCATCCGGGTCGTGCACATCGCGCCGGGACCGACGCCGACCTTGACGATGTCGGCGCCCGCGGCGATCAGGTCACGGGTGCCGTTGGCGGTCACGACATTGCCGGCGGCGATGGGCACACCGAGGTCGAGGGCGCGCACCGCGGCGAGGGCGTCGAGCATCTTCTGTTGGTGCCCGTGCGCCGTATCCATGACGAGCACGTTGACCCCGGCCTCGACCAAGGCCCGTGCCTTGCCGGTGATGTCGCCGTTGATGCCCACGGCCGCGGCGATCCGCAACCGGTCATCGGCGTCGACGTTCGGCCGATAGATCGTCGCCCGCAACGCGCCCTGCCGGGTGAGCAGACCGACGAGAGTGCCATCGGGTCGCACCACCGGGGCCAGCCGGTGGCGGACCCGGGCGAGCGCGTCGAAGGCGTCGGTCGGACTGACCCCGTCCGGCAACGTCGACAGCGACTTCGACATCACGCTGCCCACCTGCGCGAATCGATCCACTCGCGCCAGATCGGCCTCGGTGACCAGGCCCACTGGGCGGTTGTCGACGGCGACGATCGCGGCGCCGTGAGCGCGCTTGGTGAGCAGGACGAGGGCCTCACCGATCGTCTGCTCCGGCGTCAGGATGATCGGGCTGTCATAGACCAGGTGACGCGATTTGACCCAGGTGACGACATCGGCGACAACGGGGATCGGGATGTCCTGCGGGATAACGACCAACCCGCCCCTGCGGGCGACGGTCTCGGCCATCCGGCGGCCGGCGATTGCCGTCATATTGGCGACGACGAGCGGGATCGTCGTCCCGGTGCCGTCCATGCTGGCGAGGTCGACGTCGAAGCGGCTCGCGACAGCGGAGTGACTCGGGACGAGGAAGACATCGTCATACGTCAGGTCGTATGCCGGTGACGGGCCGGGGAGGAAACGCATGGTTCGCATCCTCCCAGGACGTGCGCCCTTGCCGGGGTTTCAGGGAGTGACGTTGAGGCCTGCCAGCACCCGGCCGGCCAGGTCGAGATCACCGGTGAGGCTGAGCAGGGCGGTGTCCGGGAGATCGTCGGGCGTCCGCCGCCCGGCGCCGAGGATGGTCAGTGCCTCCCGGTTGAGCGAGATGACGGCATCCGCGTCGTCGATCCCCTCGGGATCGTCCGGCACATCCGCCTCTGCCGGGTCCAGTTGCCGCCCGCGGCCATCGGCGCTGACGACATAGTCACTGCGCCGCCCATCGAGCACGACACCGATCCGGGTCCCCGCCGGGGCCGCCGCCCGCTTGGCCAGCACGAACGGCCAGGCCGCCGAGAAGATGCCCTCGACGATCTCGGCCGGCGCGCCCGTGAGCCCGCCGGGATGGTCGGTCGCGCGGCGGATGTCCTGTTCGTGCACCCACGTGTCGAGCACCCGGTTGCGCAGCAACGTCCGGTTGTCCCAGGCCACTGCCCCGGGCGTGCGCTCGGGCTTGCCCCCTGGGTCGTCCGGGAGGCGCTCGGCGAGGTCGGCGGCGCGTCGCGCGACCATCTCGCGGTACTCAGCGAGCACCTCGGCGGGCTGCCGGCCGCGTCGCTCGGTGACGCCGGCCTCGGTCCACCAGGCCGCCGGGCCCCGGCCCTCGATCGGCTGGACGTTGGCGGGTTGCTCGCCGGTTGCCAGCTCGCGCTCCAGGGCCGCGAGGTGCGCCAGCACGTCCAGCACGCTCCACCCCGGGCAGTCCGTCGGCCGCTCGAAGTCCGCGGGGGACAGCGACGCGACCAGCTGCTGAAGGCTGGCGGTCGCCGTGACCCAGGCATCGGCATACGTCCGCAACTCGCTCACAACTCGCAGCGTAGGGGCGCACCGACCGGCGCGGCGAGCGGGCCTACGGATTCACCCGGAACCGGCACGGACCGAGGCCCGCCCGGGAATCCCACGGGCGGGCCGGGAGTTCGACGGATGCCGGACGTGCGCCAGAGCGGCGTGCCCGTGCGGACATCGGGAAGGATGAGTCGTGTGAGCTTCATGGAGCCCTCGCCGGCCGATCAGGCGCGCCGGGCCGGTCTGCGGCGGATGCGGATCGTCGCGACCTCGCTGCTGGGGCTGGCCTTCGTCGTCTTCGTGGTCACGAACGGGCACGCGAGCGGCTGGCTCGGCTACGTTCATACGGCCTCGGAGGCGGCGATGGTCGGCGCGCTCGCCGACTGGTTTGCCGTCACCGCCCTGTTCAAGCACCCGCTGGGCCTGCCGATCCCGCATACGGCGCTGGTCAAGAAGCGCAAGGACGAGCTGGGACGCAGCCTCGAGGAGTTCGTCGGCGACAACTTCCTCACCGAGGAGATCGCTCGCGAACGGCTCGCCGCGGCCCAGGTGGGCCTGCGGCTCGGGCGCTGGCTGGAGGATCCGGCGCACCGTCAGCGCGCCCTGACCGAAGGCGCGCGCATTGCGACGGCGGCGCTCGGGCGGATGCGCGATGACGATGTGCGCGACTTCGTCGTGGGCGTGCTCATGCCCCGGCTGACGCAAGAGCCGGTCAGTCCGATCGCCGGGACCTTCCTCAAGGGGATCATCGAGGACCGCGCGCACCACGGGCTGGTCGATCTCGGCCTGACCGAGATCCACGACTGGCTCGCCGCCAATCCCACCGTCTTCGCCACGCTGATGAACGAACGGGCGCCCTGGTGGACCCCGCCGTGGGTCGACGAGCGGGTCATCAACTGGACCTACCAGCAGGCGCTCGCCTGGGTCCGCGACATGCGCGCCGACCCGGAGCACCGGGCCCGCTCGGCGCTCGACACGCTTCTGATCAAGCTCGCCGACGACCTCCACGACGACCCCGACGTGCAGGCACGCGCCGAGGCGCTGAAGGAGCGCGTCCTGTCGCACCCGCAGGTCGGGGAGACCGTTTTGTCGCTGTGGGCGTCGGTCCGCACGTCGCTGCTGGCCGCCCTCGCCGACCGGCAGAGCTCGCTGTCGGCGCGCGGCGACGCCTGGCTGCAGGAGATCGGGTCGATGCTGCGCACCGACACCGAAACCCGCGAGCGTCTCGAAGGTCACCTCGGCGATGTCGTGGCCTTCTTCGTGACCACGTATGGGGATGAGCTCGCCACGGTCATCTCGCACACCGTCGACCGGTGGGATGCCGACGAGGCGTCCCAGCGGATCGAACTCTTCGTCGGACGGGACCTGCAGTTCATCCGGATCAACGGCACCATTGTCGGCGCCCTCGCCGGCGTGGTGATCCACGCGATCTCGCAGCTGCTCTGACCCCATTCCCTAAACCCTGCCCTAACACAGGTTAGGGGTCCTCCAGCACGGTAGACCCTGCTGGAGGACCCCTAACCTGTGTTACCAGGGCTTTAGGGACACGGCGCGGGGGGCGAGGCGAACGGCATACGCCAATGGGCGTCAGCCCGGGGTGCGGCCCCAGGCGACGGCAACCTGTGCGGCGTCGGCGTTTGTCGCGCTCGCGGAGCGGCCGTCGATCGCCTCGAGGAAGCTGTTGCGGCAGTAGATCTCGGGGTGACTGGTCCAGCGGTTGCGCCAGTCGGTGCTCGTGCAGTCCCAGGCGACGTCCTTGCCGCCCATGACGCCATAGGAGCCTTCGACGACGCGGTAGAACTGCACGACGCCCCATTCGTTGGCCTTGGGGTTGAGGATGCGCGCCAGGCGGGACGGGGGCGCGGTGCGCTGGTTGTTCTTGACCGACATCGTGTAGCAGGCGAGATTCTTGTTGTTGCAGCGCCCGCCCATGACCGAGACGGTCTTGACGAGATAGGGATAGGTCAGCACCGCGGCCCGGGTGTTGACCGTGGTGCCATAGACGCGCCCGAAGGCGAAACTCTTGGTGACCACGCGATTGGCGTCGGCGTCCATCTTGTTGTTGGGATAGTTGAACATCCCCCACGCGCGGGTGAAGCCCTTGCTGTTGAGGATCGGCACGGTGGCGCCGCTCTCGGTAAAGCGCTGGGCATCGGTCGTCATCTTGGTCATGTCGGCGTAGTTCATGCCCTGGGAGACCGCGGTGAATCCGTAGGACTCGCGCATCCGGGTCAGGTCCGTCCAGGTCGGCTGCAGCACCTGTTGCTGGTAGCACGTGCGGATGGTCGGGTCGGTCCGGTTGAGGATGACGCCGCCTTGGGCCTTCAGGCCCCGGCTCTGGAGGTCCTGAAGGTTCTGCTCCAGGGTGCGGGCGCCGGCGGGAACGATGGCGCAGTCGCCGCCCGCGGCGACCGACCAGTTGCTGCGGCCGAAGGCGATGGTGATAAACGCATTGGTGGGCGGGGGCGTCGTGTCCTTTTGAAGGGTGAAGGTCGAGGTCGTCGGGGCGCTCTTGGGGTTGTCGGAGGTGACAACGAAGGCTGCCGCCCGGTAGCGGCCCGGATCCAGATTGCTGCCGGTGATCGTGTAGGAGCCAGCGATCTGGCTGTTGGGCGACAAGGTTGCTGCCAGGCTCTTGTAGGACGTGACGAAGGTCCCGTCGACATTGCTCAAGTAGGCCGTGCAGAGGTCACTGGCGTTGAGCTTGCACAGCGCGACGCGCACTTCACGGACCGAGGCCTCGGCGCTGTAGCCACCGCGAACGATGACCGACGTGCCCGTGACGGTGCTGCCGTCGGTGGGAGCGAGGATGGTGGCCTTGGCCCCTGCGGCCGCGAGGGCAGGGACGGTGGTCGCGGCGACGGCGGCCAACCCGGTGGTCAGGACCGCTGCAGTGCGCATGGTGGTTTTCATCGGGCTCGTACCTCACTCGTCGGGCGGACCGGGCCGTCAGGCTCGGGGCACTCTCGCTGGTTTTTGTTGAGCCGCAGCTGGTGCTGCGCGCGCTGGCGCTGCTGTGCGGCGTCGGCCAGCAAATGTCGGTGGCCCGGCCAGGGTACTCGGATCGGTGCCCCGTCGGGAAACGCGCGGGTCGAGAAGTGGGGGACTGAGCAGCGCGGACGGGGCCGGTGAGCAGCGCGGACGGGGGCCGACGGCGGGGGTGCGGCAACGGCATACGTGCTCGGGAATGATGATCGCCGGTGGATGCGTTACAGTTTTTCGCGCGTCGGGCCGCGGCAGCCCCGGGTCCCAACTAATAGCCGCTACGAGCGGCCACGCGCCGTGAGGCGCTCCCGGCCCGACGTGCGAATCTCCCCCGTTTCGCCCGCTGTGCCTTACGTCTGCTAGCAGCGTTTAGGGCTCCTCCAGCACGGCAGAACCTGCTTGACGTCACCTCAGTGCTGCTAGCAGACGTTAGCGACGGGGGACACCGCAGACGGGAGCCCTCAGGACAGGGTGCCGGCTCGCCAGGCGGCGGCCGCGCGTTCGAGGTCGGCGGCCGTGGTCAGCATCGACGCGGCCTGCTCTGTCTCGGCCCGCCCGCGGTCGGGATCCACGGCATCGGTGTCATGGGCCAGTTGGGCGCGCCCGGCGGAGACGACTCGGCAGAACGCACCCGCACGCTCGAGGGCAACGGCGAGATCGCCCGCGTACACCCCGGTCAAAATGGTGTCCACCAGCGCGCGCAGCTCGTCCGGTCCCGGGGGTTCGGCTACACCGGCCACGACATGGTTGAACTCGGCAACGCGCATCCCCGCGGCATACTCGCGCGCCGCCGTGACGGGGGAGCGACGTACCCACTCGCGCAGCGCATAGAGCCGCCACAGCGCCCCGGGCAGGCTGCGCGCGGGGCGGGCGGACCAGAGGCTTGCGATGGTGTCCAAACCCAACTCGTCGACGATCGCGACGAGTCGTTCGGTGACCACCGGGTCGTGGGCTGCGCGTCCGACGCCGACGACGGCCGCGGCGCTCTGGTGGGCGACCTCGGTCACCTCGGCGGGCCCGGGTGCCGTGCCGCCATACGCCTCCATCGCGCGCAGCCCAAAATGAGCCGGGCGCCGTGGCCGGTCACGGCCGGGTGGGGTGGTCACGGGGTCTAGTGTCGCTCACCGGACTGGCCACCTGGCGACTTTGCCGCCGGCCCCTCAGTCGTCGAAGAGTTCGCTCAGGAACGAGCGACGCTTGCGATAGCCGTAGTGCGCCTTGGAGTGCTTCGCGTAAGGCGCCTGCCCGTATGCCTGCGCCGCCGGCCGGCCATAGGCCTTCGAGTAAGTTGCGTGAGGCGCCTGCGGGTAGCCCTGCGCGGCCGGCTGACCGTATGCCTGCGCCTGGCCACCGTAAGCCGGCGCGGCCGGCTGGTCGTATGCCTGCGGGGCACCGCCCGGGTAGGTCGCTCCTCGGTCCTGGGGTGCAGCCTGGCCGGGCTGGGCCGGGTTGTGCCAGGCCGTCTCCGCGGCCACCAACGCCTCGAGCTCGCCACGATCGAGGAAGAGCCCGCCGCAGCCCGTGCATTGGTCGACGAGCACGCGGTTGCGCTCGTAGGAACGCATCGACGCGCCGCACTTTGGGCAGGTGAGGTCGGTGGTCATGACCGCTCAACGCGATGTCCTGGGTCGGGGGTTCCCGGTCGAAGCCCGGCAGTGTGCCGCACCCGGCAGTCCGCGCACAGGTCTGCGGTATAGCGGGCGGCCGGAGCGGACCGCCGGTGGGAGGGACGGCCTGGCCGACCCGCTACCCTTGCCCGCTGGGGCCTCTAGCTCAACGGCAGAGCTGCGGACTTTTAATCCGTAGGTTGCGGGTTCGAATCCCGCGGGGCCCACGGACGGATTTCGCTCGCCGCGAGAGCGTGCCGGGCGCGACGGCTGGCCGGCGCAAACCGGCTGGGCGAGCGCGCGCGCCTAGGGTGGATCGGGTGACCGTTCACCTGACTGCCCTGGCCCGCTCGGCGCGCGCCCCGGAGGTCCTTGCCCGGTTCTGGGGCGAGATGCTGGGTCGCGAGGTCATGGCCGAGCCCGTGGGCCTGCTCCTGCCCGGCTTCGAGACCCAGGTCGGGCTCCGTTTCGTCGCGGACCCGGCGCCCAGGGCAGCGGTCGACCGCGCGCATCTGCACCTGACCAGCACCACGCCGGACGACCAGCAGCAGATCGTGGCGCGCGCCCGGGACCTCGGGGCGACGCCGCTCGATGTCGGTCAGCGCGCCGAGGAGGGCCACATCGTGCTCGCTGACCCGGAGGGCAATGCGTTCTGCATCATCGAGGCCGGCAACGCCGTCCTTGCGGGGACCGGCCTCCTCGGCGAACTCGCCTGCGATGGGACCCGCGACGTCGGCCGGTTCTGGGCGGCGGCCCTGACCTGGCCGTTGGTATGGGATCAGGACGAGGAGACCGCGATCCAGGCCCCGGCTGGGGGCACCAAGATCGCCTGGGGTGGTCCTCCGGTCGCGCCGCTGGCCACCTCGCCCCGGGAGCGCTTCGAGTTGGCGGTGGGGGCTGACGAGGCGGATGGGGAGATCGCACGGCTGCTCGCGCTCGGGACCACCCGGCATACGGATCGGGCGGACGGCACGGCCTTCATGACCGATCCGGACGGCAACGAATTTCTGGTGGCGCGCTCGGTGACCTGAACCGGGCGAGATCGCCGGCGGGGCGTCAGCGCCGGCGCTCGACGTGCCCGTCGTCCAGGTGGTACTCGACGTCGGCCTGGTCCGCGCACCACGAATCGTGTGTCGACATGAGCACGGCAGCGCCCGCCTCGGCTTCGGCGCGCAGCAAGCCCACGATGATCTCGCGCGTCGTCGCATCGAGGTCACTCGTCGGCTCGTCGGCCAACAGGATGCTCGGCCGCGCGGCGAGCCCGCGCGCGACCGCCACCCGCTGCTGCTGGCCGCCCGACAACTCCTCCACGAGGTGCGTCCCGGAGTCGTCGAGCCCGACGAGGGTCAAGGCGGCATCCGCGCGCGCATGGGCTTCCTTGGCCGGTATGCCCAGCATCAGCAGCGGGACCAGGAGATTCTCGCGGGCGGTCAGCGGCGTCACCAGGGCATTTCCCTGCGGCACGAGGACAACCCCCGCCCGCGCTGCCGCCTCCCGGTCGGGCAGAAGGCGACCGGAATAGGTCACGCTGCCGCCGGTCGGTTCGAGCGCGCGCCCGAGAATCCACAACAACGTCGACTTCCCCGCACCCGATGGCCCGGTCAGCGCCGCGAAGGTTCCGGGCTCGACGTCCAGGTCGACCGCGTCGAGCACCAGCCGCTCGCCCAGTCGCATCGTGATCGCGCGTCCGGCCACTGCCATGGGGGTCCGCGCGCCCGCCAGGGTGCCGGCGGGGTCGGTGCGCATTCGCGCACGCTAGCGCTTCTTGACGTATGCCGTGACCCCCACCCGCGCCCTGCGCCCACCCTCCGGGCCGACGTGTGCACACCCCGGAGACGCGGCGATGACGCCTGCCCGGGGGCCCGCGTCATCCACGGCTACGGGTTGTCGGCACGGCGCGATACGTTGCGCGTCAAGGATGGCGACGACCAGGGATGGAGGGCCGACGATGCTCGCGGCACTGCGCTATCGCTGGGTCCAGGCGCTCGTCCTCATCCTGCTCGCGGGCCTCGTCACGGCCTGCTCGGTCATGGCCCCGCTCTACAACCGCGCCGTCGACCAGGCGATGGTGGCGGCGACCTTGGAGAAATCGACAGGCTCTGAGCGCGGCCTGCGCCTGTCATCGGGCAGCTCCTCCCAACCCGACCTGGCGCTGTCGTCGACGGCGCTCGATGACCTCGTCCCGGATACGATCCGAGAATATTTCGAGCCGCCGATCGCGGGATCGTCCGTCACGGTCAGACGGATGCCCTTGCTCGGGGAGCCCGAGGGGCGGCTGGTCTATCGGGCGGGCATGTGCGACCACGTGCGCTTCGTGAGCGGGCGCTGCCCGGCGCGGGCTCGAGAGATAGCCATCTCGGCCGCGCAGGCGAAGGCCTACAAGCAGGGCGTGGGTGCGTCGGTCGCGCTCGGCGAGTTCGACGGGTCGGTCAGCCGGCCGGAGGCCAGCCCTCGCGCGCGGATGCGGATCACGGGCATCTATGAGCAGGCTCCAGCGCCCTACTGGTTCGGCGAGGTGCTGACCGGTCGGTCGGATCAGCTGCTCGGCTTCGACGCCATGCTCACTCCCGAGGCGACGTTGACCGAGCCGGCCGACGGTCCGGAGGCCGACCTTCAGCTGCCCTGGACAGAGGTGCATCACAGCGCTGACCTGGCCCTGCGCTCAGATCGCGTCGGTGCCGACCAGATCGCTGCTCTGGGTCGGAGCGTCGACGACCTCGTGAAGTTCCCGATGGGAGTCGATCGGGCCGGCACCCTGGCAGCCGCCACCGTCACGGCCGGGAGCGAACTCCCTTCCATTGCCCGCGAAGTCGCGACCGGCGCGGACCAGGCCGGACTGACGATCCCGCTTCTGATGGCCCAGCTGGGTCTGCTGCTCGGTTGCGTGCTCTGGCTCGTCCTCGTAGCCGCAGCCGACCAGCGCCGCGGAGAGGTTGCGCTCGCGCGCCTGCGCGGTCGCGGTGCCCGCGGCGGCCGCCGGCTCCTGCTGATCGAGACCCTGCCGCCCGTCGTCGTCGGCGCGCCCCTCGGTGCGGCCTTGGCCCTGGGCCTGTGCAGCCTCGCCCGGCACCGGGTTCTCACCGGTCCACCGCCCTTGGAGATCCCCCAGTCGGCCTGGGTTGGGCTGGGTATCGCGGTGGCGGCGATGGTCGCCCTGGCCGTGCTCGCCGCCGCGCGCGTCTGCCGTGAGCCAGTCTCGTCACTGGTTCGCAGCGTGCCGCCGCGCCGGACCTCGGCCGGTCTCGGTGTGTTGGAAGCCGCGCTCGTCGCCGCGGCCGGCGCGGCCTTCCTGGCGTTGGTCACTGGATCAGTGGGAGGCCCGGTGGGTCAGGTCGCACCCACATTGCTCGCCGTGGCGGTCGCCGTCGTCCTGGCGCGCGTGCTCCCGGCCGGCTTCACCGTGATCGGCCGGGCCCTGCTGCGATCCGGCCGGGCGGCGTCCGGCGCGGCGCTCCTGGCGGCCGGGCGGCGGGGCAGCACGCGCTGGCTGATCCCCGTGGTGACGGTCGCGATGTGCTTGGTGGTCGTCAGTGCCGACGCCCTGGCCGTCGGCGCCCGCAATCGGCTCGGCCGAGCAGAGGTGGAAGTCGGCGCCCCGACTGTCCTGCACCTCGACACCGAGGATCTGGCAACGGTCGTCGCGGCGGTTCGCACGGCCGACCCGGCAGGCGCTCATGTGACACCGGTTGCCATCATCGACCCGGTCAACGCCGACCAGGGAGCGACGATCGGCGTCGTCCCCGACGCCTTCCGGCGCCTGGCCCTGTGGCCTGGAGCGGACCCCGGCGGGTGGGCCTGGGACCGTCTGACCGCGCCCGAAACTCCCCCGCTGAGACTGACCGGCACGCGGATCACCTACCGCCTGACCGCCCCCGAGTTCACCTCGGCCACCCCCGATCTGCTCAAGGTGCCGGACGCACTGGAGGTGGCCATCAACGTCGTCGGCGCAGACGGCCGGCTGCAAGCCATCCCGATCGGCGCATTGCCGCGACGCGGGGCGGATGCACCACGGAGCGCCACGATCCCGTGCCAGGACACGTGCCGGATCGCCGGGCTCGGGGTCTTGGCGCCCCAAGGCTCCACCCCGGTCACCGGTGAGGTGTCCTTGACCGAGGTCCACGTCGACGGGCGCGGCATCGATATGGGCGACTCACGATCCTGGACACCGACGACGGTGGATGGCACCGACCTCGCAGGCGAAGCCCGCTCGGGTGGGTTGACGCTCCGTTTCTCGAATGGCGGCGTCGATCAGGCCTTCTTGCCGCATGCCTCGATGCCCGCCGTCGTCCCGACCCTGACCACGCCGGCCGACCGGCCCAGCGCCGCCGGCGCCACCTATGCCGGAAGCTACCTCGATGGCGAAACCATGATGCAGGTCGCTCGCGGCGACGTGCCGTTCGTGCCGGGCGGACCCGACAAGGCGAGTGTGGTCAACCTCGACAATCTGCTGGCACAAGGCTGGCGTGGCCGCGGAGCAGCCACGGTCTTGGTATATGCCGATTCCATCGACCCAGCGATCCTGGCACCCGTCACGGCCCGGCTCGCCGATGCCGGCGTGCACGTCACCGAGACCCGGCACCCGGGGCCGGTCGCGCAGGCATACGGGCGGAGCGCGGCGGCCTGGAGTCTCGGCCTGGCGTTCGCGGTGGGCGGGTTCGCCGTGCTGGTCGCAGCGGTCGGCGTCATCGTGCTTGCCGTCACCTCGTGGCGGGCCCGCACCCGCGACTATGCGGGTCTGCGCCTGGCCGGCACCCGCCCGCGCAGCCTCGCCGTCCTGGCGCAACTGGAGACGCTGCCCGTGATCCTGGTCTCGGCCGGCGCCGGCGCGGCCGCCGGGCTCTGGGCCGCTCCGCCGGCGGTCGCGATGATGCCCATGTTCACCTCGCCGCCGCCGACCTACCTGATCGACCTGCACACGGCCTGGCTGCCCGCTCTGGCCGCCGCGGCCGCCGGCCTGGCCGTTCTTCTCCTCGTCGGTGCGCTGGCCGGACGGCCGGTCGCTACGCGGTCGGATGTGTCGCGATTGCGGGACTCGGCATGACCGTCCCGCTGGCCGTCACGACCGTCGGCCTGGTTCACATCTATCGTTCGGAGGGCCACGACGTCGCCGCACTATCCGGCGTGGACCTGCGCGTCGCGGCGGGCGAGGTGCTCGGCTTGCTCGGCCCGTCGGGTTCGGGCAAGTCGACTCTGCTCGCCCTGGTGGGCGGCTTGTTGCGTCCGAGCGCCGGGAAGATCTTCATCGGCGATCAGGAGATCACGACCTTGGATGCGAGCGATCTTGACCGCTTCCAGGCCTCCCGGATCTCGTTGATGCTGCAGGGCGCGCGCCGCAACCTCGTGCCCTATCTGACCGTCCGGGGCAATATCGATTTCGCGCGTCGGCAGGCGCTGAGCCTCGGCAGCGAGTTGCTCCCCGTCGATGGAGTGCTCGACTTGGTCGGCGGGGCTGGCTTCGCCGACGCCCGGCTCGACCGGCTCTCATTCGGGCAACTTCAGGTGGCCGCGCTCGCTGTCGCGCTGGCACCGGCGCCCGGCGTCCTCCTGGCCGACGAGCCGACCAGTGCCCTCGATCATGAAGCGCGTGAGCGGATCCTCGATGCCTTGATGCGCGTCAACCGCGAGCAGGGCACCACGGTCGTTGTCGTCACCCACGATCCCGAGGTGGCGGCTCGTCTGCCGCGAACCGTCACCATCCGCGATGGCCGGATCGGCGGCGAAGGCCGCAGCGGCCGGGAGTATGCCGTGGTCACTGCCGACGGCTTCGTCCCGCTGCCGGTCGACGTCCGCGCCGAGGTTCCGCCGGGCACGCTGCTGCGGATCGAGCGCGTGAACGGCGGGTATGTCTTCCGGCCCGAGATCCTTGGCCACGAAACGGGCGACAGCGTCACCGACCGAACGCGGGGCCCATGAAACCCGCGTCCGCACCTCGCGCTGTGGAGGCGTTAGCTGGCGGGGTCCGTGTCGGCCTGGGCGCTGGGCGTGACCGACGCCCGAGTGATGCCCAGGGCCTCGTCGATCGCCGTGTCGTCGAGGGGGCCACCACCCGCGGAGACCGCGGCACTGAGCCCCTTCAACCACCCCGACTCGGCCGTCCTGGCCTCGTCAACCCCACCCGCGTCGGAAGAGTCGGTCGTCATGGAGAAGAAGACTAGGGAAAGCAGTCTGCGATCCGCGCGAAAACGTTCAGGTGTTCTGCATTCCAAGACAGTCGTCCGGGATGCGGACACACGCAGCCCTTCCGTTGGGCCTCGCCGGCGGACGATCCACCTGAGGCCTTGAACCGCGCCCCTAGGATTGAGCAGACCAGTTCTCCTGCTCGTTACCCCTCGTTGGAGCGCCCGACCGTGGCATTTCGCCTGACGCCGCAGAACGACACGTTCTACGACCTCTTTACCGCCAGCGCGGAGTTGCTGGTTGGCGGCTCGCGCGCGCTCACGGCCCTGCTCGCCAGCACTCCGCAAGATCGTGGCGACGTCGTGGCTACCATGCGCGAGCTCGAACTCCAGGCGGACGAAGCCACCCACGCCATCCTGCACCGGGTCAACGGCTCCTTCATCACGCCCTTCGACCGCGCCGACATCCACGCCCTGGCCGATGCGCTCGACGACTGCATGGATTTCATGGAGGCGGCGGTCGACCTCATCGACATCTATCAACTCGAGGCCTTGCCCAAGGGCGTTGCCCGCCAGGTCGATCTCCTGGGCCGGATGGCCGATCTGACGGCCGCCGCGATGCCCAGCCTCCGCGAGTTGAGCAGTCTCGGCGACTACCTCATCGAGATCAATCGGCTCGAGAACGAAGGCGATCGCAACCACCGTCGGCTGCTGGCCAAGGTGATGGACGAGAACGCCGACAATGTCATCCGCGTTCTGAAGGTCAAGGGCGTCATCGACGAGCTCAAGCGGGCCATCGATGGCTTCGAGCGCGTCGCCCATGTCGTCGAGAGCATGGCGTTGAAGGGCGCCTGACGGCGGTGGATTGGCTCCCGGTCGCCTCCGTCGTTCTTTTGGCTCTTGGTTTCGCGTACACCAACGGATTCCACGACACCGCGAACGCCATCGCCACGTCCGTCTCGACTCGGGCCCTGACCCCGCGGGTTGCGGTCGCCTTGGCCGCGTGTGCCAACCTTCTCGGCGCATTCTTCGGCGCCCGGGTAGCGCAGACGGTCGGCAATGACATCATCGCCGCTCCCACCGGTGCCGTGGGGCTCTCGGTCTGTGCTTCCGCGCTGCTGGGAGCCATCGGCTGGAATCTGCTGACCTGGGCGCGGGGCCTGCCGTCCTCCTCGAGTCACGCCCTGATCGGTGGCCTCGGCGGTGCCGCGCTCGCCGCCGGCGTGCAGGTGCGCTGGGCCGAGATCGTGGACAAGGTCGTCATCCCCATGCTGGTCTCGCCGATCGTCGGCCTGGTCGGCGGCTATCTGGTGATGGCGGCGATCTTGTGGATCTTCCGCAACCGGGAGCCCGTGCGTATCGCTCGTGGGTTCCGGCTGGCGCAGACGGTCTCGGCCTCGGCCGTCGCCTTCGGCCACGGGATGCAGGACGCCGCCAAGACCGCGGGCATGGTCATGCTCGCCCTGACCGTCGGCGGTCGCCTTCCGGCCGCCGACGGACCGCTGCCGGTCTGGGTGATCCTCACCTCCGCCTTGGCGATGTCGGTGGGGACGTATGCCGGTGGCTGGCGGATCATGCGCACGCTCGGCCGCCGCATCATCGACCTCGATCCGCCGCACGGCTTCGCCGCCGAGGCGACAGCCGCAGCCATCCTGTATGCCGCGACCGCCCTGCGGGCGCCGATCTCCACCACCCAGGCGATCACCTCGGCCATCCTCGGGTCGGGCGCGACCCGCAGATTCCGGGCGGTTCGATGGGGAGTGGTGTGGGATATCGGGATTGCCTGGGTGCTCACCTTCCCCGGCGCCGGCCTGCTCGCCGCCGCCTGCTCGGCTCTGTTGGGTGCACTGATCCGTTAGTCGGTGCTGCGCCGCCGTTCGCGCGTCCCCCACACCAGCAGCGCGCCGGATCGCAAGACTGCGGCGATTCCAGTCTTTCCCTCGCTGTTCAACTCGCGTTCACCCGGCCAGGACCGGGCCGCCACCAAGGCTTCCTACCGTCGGCAGCGTGATCGGGAACCCCCGGTCACGAGAAACGAACTGGCATCACGCGAGAGGTTCACCCCCGTGCAGATCACCACCCGAAGCCGCGTCGCGGCCGTCGCCATCGCCGGCACGCTGGCCCTGGCCGGCTGCGGTTCCGACAACAACACCACGTCGGAGACGACCAGCGGCGGCGCCACCACCGCCTCCAGCGGCGCGACGAGCGCCGGCAGCGAGACCACCGGGGCGAGCACCGACTGCCCCAGTGGCACCCTGAACGCCGAAGGCTCCTCGGCCCAGAAAAACGCATTCGAAGAGGTCGTCGCCGCCTACAACGAGAAGTGCGCCGACGTCACCATCAACTACAACCCCAGCGGGTCGGGCACCGGCATCAAGCAGTTCAACGCCGGCCAGGTCGACTTCGCCGGCTCCGACTCGGCCCTCAAGACCGAGGAGAAGGACGGCGTCATCGAGGTCGACGCGGCCAAGAAGCGCTGCAACTCCGACGCCTGGAACCTGCCCATGGTCGTCGGCCCGATCTCCGTGGCCTACAACCTGCCCGGCGTCGACACGCTGGTCTTGACCCCCGAGGTCATCTCGGGCATCTTCCAGGGCGAGATCACCAAGTGGAGCGATGAGAAGATTGCGGCCCTGAACAAGGACGCCAAGCTCCCCGACACCGAGATCAAGCCCTTCTTCCGCTCGGACGAGTCCGGCACCACCGACAACTTCACCAAGTACCTCAAGGCCGCCGGTGGCGACTCGTGGAAGGCCGACCCGGGCAAGGTCTGGACCGGCAAGGGTGAAGGCAAGGAGAAGTCCTCGGGCGTCTCCGACGCGGTCAAGACCACCGAAGGTGGCGTCACCTACGTCGAGTGGTCCTACGCCAAGGACAACGGCTTGGCCATGGCCCAGATCGACAACGGCTCGGGCCCGGTCGAGCTGACCGCCGAGGCAGTCGGCAAGTTCATCGCGGCGGCCAAGGCCGACGGCACCGGCAACGACCTGCGCCTGAAGCTCGACTACGCGACCAAGGAGGCCGGCGCCTACCCGATCGGCCTGGTCACCTACGAGATCGTCTGCTCCAAGAACGCCGATGCGTCCAAGCAGGCCATGATCAAGTCCTTCCTGAGCTTCTTCGCTACCCCCGAGACGCAGTCCTCGCTCGAGGAGCTCGGCTACGCCCCGCTTCCCGCGGACGTGCAGACCAAGGTCGCGGCCGCCGTCGAGGCGCTGTCCTGACCTCGTGACGCCCGAGTGGCCGGTGCGACTGCAGGAGGTCGCGCCGGCCACCGGGCCGAACGGCATACGTCCATCCCGTCCAACGGAACGGATCGAAAAGGATGCAGAGCATCACCGGCGTCTCCATCGCCGACGAGTTGCCCGCTGACGGCGAGCCGCCGGTCGTCGGCGACGGCGCAGGCGCCGGGCGGCTGGGCGACCGGCTCTTCGGCGGCGCGGCTGTCGGGTCCGGCTTGATCGTCGTCGCCCTCGTCACCCTGATCGGGGTCTTCCTGCTCTCGCAGGCCCTCCCCGCCCTCGCCAAGAACGAAGCGAACTTCTTCACCTCCACCGAGTGGGCCGTCTCCGGCGACCATCCGCGTTTCGGCATTGCCCGCCTGCTCTGGGTGACCGTGCTCTCCTCGCTCATGGCGTTGAGCATCGCTGTGCCCCTCGGCGTGGCCGTCGCCCTCTTCCTCACGCAGTATGCGCCGCGCTGGCTGGCGCGCCCGGCGGCCGCCACCGTCGATTTGCTTGCCGCGGTCCCGTCGATCGTCTTCGGCCTGTGGGGCCTGCGCGTGCTCGGTCCGATGACCTCCGGCCTGCAGGACTTCCTGCGCAACAACCTCGGCTTCATCCCGATCTTCTCCACCACCTCGGTGGGCTCGGTCACGACCGTCTTCCTGGCGGGTCTGGTGCTCTCGATCATGATCCTGCCGATCGTCACGGCGCTCTCGCGCGAAGTCTTCGCGCAGACCCCGGGCACCCACAAGGAGGGCGCGCTGGCCCTCGGGGCGACCAAGTGGGAGATGATCCGCACCGCGGTCCTGCCCTTCGGTAAGCCCGGCGTGATCTCGGCGTCCATGCTCGGCCTGGGCCGCGCGCTTGGCGAGACAGTCGCGGTCATGATGCTCATCTCCTCGCTGCCCGGTGGCGCCGACTGGTCCTGGTCGCTGTTCGGCGGCGGCGAGACCTTCGCCTCCAAGATCGCCCTGGGCGCCGGTGAGTTCGACAGCCCGCAGAAGACGGGCGCCTATATCGCGGCCGGTCTGGTGCTCTTCATCCTGACCTTCGTCGTCAACGCGATCGCGCGCGTCGTGATCGAGCGCAGGAAGGCGTTCACCGAATGACCACCGTCACCGATGCCGCCACGCTCTCCGACGCGCGCCCGCTCGACCTGAGCGGCAAGTCGGGCAGCCGAGCGGCCAAGAACTCCATCGCCACCGTGGTGATGTCGCTGTCCTTCGCGATCGCCGTCGCCCCGCTCGCGTGGATCCTGTGGACTGTCGCCGTCAAGGGTGGACACCTTCTCCTCAACGCGAGTTGGTGGACCAACTCCCAGCAGGGCATCACCGCCCGCCGGGTGGGCGGCGGCGCCACGCACGCCATCCAGGGCACCCTCTTGCAGGGTGCCGTCACCGCCGCGATCTCGGTCCCGATCGGGGTCCTGACCGCTGTTTACCTCGTCGAATACGGCCGCGGCAAGCTCGCCCGGGTGGTCAGCTTCATGGTGGACATCCTCACCGGTGTGCCGTCCATCGTCGCCGGTCTGTTCATCTACTCCGTCTTCATGACGACCTTTGGTATGCAGCGAGCCGCGATCTTCGTCTGCCTCGCGCTCACGCTGCTGATGATCCCCACGATCGTCCGCTCGACCGAGGAGATGCTCAAGCTCGTCCCGAACGAGCTGCGTGAGGCCTCCTATGCTCTTGGGGTCCCGAAGTGGAAGACGATCTTCTCGATCGTCCTGCCCACGGCCTTCTCCGGCATCGTCACCGGCATCCTGCTCGGCCTGGCTCGCATCATGGGTGAGACAGCCCCCCTGCTGATCCTCGGGCCCTACACCAAGGCCATCGCCTCGGATCTGTTCAGCGGGAACATGGCGACCTTGCCGACGATGATCAACCAGGACCGCGACCAGGCGCTTCAGCCGGCGGTCGACCGGATCTGGGCCGCCTCGCTGACCCTGATCGTCCTCATCCTGATCCTCAACCTGCTCGGCCGCTTCATCAGCAGCCGCAGCAAGGTCTAGACACCCCCGGCAGCAGCCCGACCCACCGGAAAGAGACCACCACCGTGGCCAAGCGAATCGATGTCACCGACCTCAACATCTTCTACGGCAACTTCAAGGCCGTCGAAGGCGTGTCGATGTCCATCCCGCCCCGCGCCGTCACCGCCTTCATCGGGCCCTCCGGCTGCGGCAAGTCGACCGTGCTGCGCACGCTGAACCGGATGCACGAGGTCATCCCCGGCGGTCGCGTCGAAGGCAAGGTGCTTCTGGACGGCCAGGACTTGTATGCCGGTGACGTCGACCCGGTGGCCGTCCGGCGCTCCGTGGGCATGGTGTTCCAACGCCCGAACCCGTTCCCCACGATGACCATCCGCGACAACGTCGCTGCCGGTCTGAAGCTCAACGGGGTCAAGGACAAAAAGCGGCTGAACGAGGTCGTGGAGAAGTCGTTGCGCGGCGCGAACCTCTGGAACGAGGTCAAGGATCGGCTGGACAAGCCCGGTGCCGGTCTCTCCGGTGGTCAGCAGCAGCGGCTGTGCATTGCCCGCGCGATCGCCGTCGAGCCTCAGGTGCTGCTCATGGACGAGCCGTGCTCGGCCCTCGACCCGATCTCCACCCTCGCCATCGAGGACCTGATCAACGAGTTGAAGCAGAAGTTCACGATCGTCATCGTCACCCACAACATGCAGCAGGCGGCGCGCGTCTCCGACCAGACCGCCTTCTTCAACCTGGCAGCGACGGGCAAGCCGGGCAAGCTCATCGAACTCGACTCGACGAGCCAGATCTTCAACAACCCGAGCGTCAAGGCCACCGAGGACTACATCTCCGGCCGCTTCGGCTGATCGAGCCGGGCCGCCGGAAGCCGCGGTATCGCCCATGCCCAAGGCGTGAGCGGCTCCGCGGTTCGTCGTGAACCGACCGCTCAGGGCAGGTGGCTCTCCGCGGCCACGATCCGCGCGTCCGGGCCCGCGCCGGCGACATGGCAGACGATGATCTCGCCCTTCTCCATGCCGTGCTCGGCCGCCTGCTCCAGCAGCTGCTTGACCTCGGGATCCGCCGGACGCTCGGCCAGATCGCGCAGGATCGCGGGCAGCAGCGGCCGGTGCGTGCAGATGGCGACCGGTTCAGCCTTGTCGAAGGCCTTCTCGATCACCCGGATCGCCTTCTGCGGCTTCTTCTCGAAGGACTCCTCCGAGAGCGACGCCTTCAGCGACAGCGCGGTGCGGGAAGCGCGGCCATACGGCGCGAGGGTCTGCTGACAGCGGGTCGAGGACGAGCTGATCAACGACATCGGTCCGTATGCCGCGAGCAGCGGCGCGAGCGCTCCGGCGCGCGCTTGCCCGCGCGGGTCAAGCGGCCGGAGCCAATCCTGCCGGCTCCAGCGGGACCGGGGCAGGGCGATGGCGTGCCGGACGATGATCAACGGCCAGGTGGCGAGTTCGCTGCGCCGGTGCATGCCGACGAGGGCGAGCAGTTGGTCCTGGTCGCGGGAGTAGTCCAGGCGCTTGTGGGCGTCATTGGGACTGAGCCAGACAACCTCGTCGATCTCGTTGGCCAGCCGTCCGGTGCCGCCGGTGACGACGGCCGCCCAGTAGCGCACCTGCTTGGTCGCGAAGGAGCCGTCCCGGTCGAAGATCTGATAGGCCGCCTCCGGCAGGGGCCGGCCCAGGCGCACACGCAGCGCGGTCTCCTCGAAGGTCTCGCGCGCCGCGGCGGCCGCCCATTCCTCGCCCGGGTCGAGCTTGCCCTTGGCCCAGGACCAGTCGTCGTAGCGGGGTCGGTGGACCAGAGCAACCTGCAACTCACCGTCGGTGATGCGCCACGGCAAGGTGCCGGCGGCCGGGACGGCCTTCAGTGGCGGCATGCCCACTCGCTGCACGCGTCGGCGGTCATCGGCGGGCCTTGCGCCGCTTCTTGGCGTAGTACTCGATCAGATAGGCCTGCAGGTCGTCGGCCGGGGTGCCGTCCGGCTTGCGGTGGCGGCGAACCCAGCGACCGTCGGGACCGAGTGCCCAGTGCGCGATCGTGTCCGACATCCCGCGCTCGAAGAGGGCGCGGACCTCCTGGGTGTGGGCCGGGCTGAGCTCGACCAAGGCTTCGACTCGACGATCGAGGTTGCGGTGCATCAGATCCGCGCTCCCGATGTAGACGACCGGGTTGCCGCCGGCGCCGAAGGTGAAGACGCGCGAGTGCTCGAGGAAGCGACCGAGCACCGAGTGCACCCGGATGTTCTCGGACAGGCCGGGCACACCCGGGCGGATCGCGCAGATGCCACGCACCCAGACATCGACTTTGACGCCGGCCAGCGACGCCCGGTAGAGCGCGTCGATCAGCTGTTCGTCGACGATCGAGTTGACCTTCAGACCGATGCTGCCGCCGGCGCCGGAGCGGGCGTGTTCGATCTCGGCGTCGATGCGAGCGAGCAGACCCGTGCGGACCGTGCGAGGAGCGACGAGGAGCCGCTTGAACCGGCTGCGCGGCGCCAGGCCGGAGAGCTGGTTGAACAGCCGGGTCATGTCCTGGCCGACGACCGGGTCGCAGGTCAGCAGGCCCAGGTCCTCATACAGGCGGGCCGTCTTGGGGTTGTAGTTGCCGGTGCCGATGTGGCAGTAGCGGCGCAGCCCCTCGGCCTCCTGCCGGATGACCAGCGAGAGCTTGCAGTGGGTCTTCAGACCGACGATGCCGTAGACGACATGCACGCCGGCGTGCTCGAGCTTGCGGGCCCAGGAGATGTTGTTCTCTTCATCGAACCGGGCCTTGATCTCGACGACGGCGAGCACCTGCTTGCCGGCCTCGGCGGCGTCGATCAGGGCGTCGATGATCGGGCTGTCGCCACTGGTGCGATAGAGCGTCTGCTTGATGGCCAGCACGTGGGGGTCGGCCGCCGCCTGCCCGATGAAGGCCTGCACGGAGGTGGAGAAGCTGTCATACGGGTGGTGGAGCAGGACGTCTTGCTTGCGGATGCTGGCGAAGAGGTCGCGGGCCTTGGCCGATTCAGTCGGTGCGAGATCGGCGTTGGTGCGCGGGACAAAGCGCTCGTAGTGCAGGTCGGAGCGGTCGATGTCGGCGACGAAGTTGAGGGCGCGCAGGTCGAGTGGCTCGGGGAGTTTGTAGACCTCGCTGCTGTGCACGCCGAGCTCACGGACCAGCAGGTCGAGGACGTGATCGTCCATCTCGTCATCGACTTCGAGCCGCACGGGCGGTCCGAACCGGCGCCGGGTGAGTTCGCGCTCCAGGGCCTTCAGGAGATTCTCGGCGTCGTCCTCCTCGACCTCCAGGTCCTCATTGCGGGTGACCCGGAAGGTGAAGCTCGCGACGACCTCCATGCCCGAGAACAATTGTTCCAGGTGGGCCGCGATCAGGTCCTCGATCGGGACGAAGCGGGTCGCGAAAAGTTCGTCGACGGTCGGCTCGTCGGCCACCTCGAGCTTGACCAGGCGGGGCAACATCTCGGGCACCTTGACCCGGGCGAAGTGCTCCTTGCCGGTCTTGGGGTTGACGAGCACGACGGCCAGGTTGAGTGAGAGACCGGAGATATAGGGGAAGGGGTGCGCCGGGTCGACCGCCAGCGGCGTCAGCACCGGGAAGATCTGGTCGAGGAAGTAGTCGCCGAGCGCATCCTGCTCGGCGCTGCTGAGTTGGTCCCACCGCACGATCGTGATGCCCTCGTCGGCGAGCGCCGGGCGCACCTCGTCGTGGAAGATCCGCGCCTGGGCGCCGAGCAGTTCGGCGCTGACATTGGAGATCTTCTCCAACACCTCGCGCGGCTCTAGCCCTGAGGCCGAGCGTACGGCGATGCCGGTGGCGATCCGGCGCTTGAGGCCGGCGACGCGCACCATGAAGAACTCGTCGAGATTCGAGGTGAAGATCGCCAGGAAGCGCGCGCGCTCGAGCAGCGGCACATCGGGGTCGGCGGCCAGGTGCAGGACGCGCTCGTTGAACTGCAGCCAGGAGATCTCCCGGTCCAGGAAGCGGTCGTCGATCAGGCCGTCGGCGGCCGGCGCGGCCATCACGCCTTCGCGAATGAAGCGACCGTTGGCGGCTCGCAGCGGCACCCGGGAGGCACCGGTGGCGGCGATCGAGGTGTCTCCGTTGGGGTCGAACTCACTGACGTCGGTGGCGAGGGGACCGACATCCGTGGTGGGGATTTCGGCGGTGGTCATAGCACCCATCTTGTCAGGTGCGCTCTACCGTGCCCACAGCGTAGGAGGCGTGCCTTTCCAGATCGGTGAAGCCGGCTTTGCGATAGGTCGCCAGGGCCGGGAGGTTGTCGCTCTCGACATAGAGCACGACGGCCGGCAGTCCGCGTGCGGCGAGATGTCGCAGCCCGGCTCGGGTCAGCGGACCGGCCAGCCCGCGCCCGTGGACCTCGGGCGCCAGCCCGACGACATAGACCTCACCCGCCGGGGCGCGCCCTCCCGCGGGCAGGGCGACGATCTCCGCCGGGTCGATCTTGATCCAGTGGAAGCCGACCAGATCTCCGGTTGCCTTGGCGCGCAACAGGATCAGACCTTTGGGGTCGAACCAGGGCTGCTCGGTGAGGCGGTCGAGGTCGGCACGGGTGACGCGGCCCTGCTCGGGATGCGCCGCGAAGGCCGCGGCGTTGACGCGCAACCAGTCCGCCTCGTCGCCGGACCGGAAATGGTCGAAAACGAAGCCGTCCGGGAGCGCATCCGGCGCGCTCGCGTCGGCGGGCGTCAACTCGCGAAGCAGCTTGAGCAGCAAGCGCTTTCGGGGCAGGCCCGAGCGCTCCGCGAGGGCTCGGGCGGCGGGGAGGTCCCCGTGCGCCCATACGGCTCGGGCGCCGTGTTCGGCGGCGGCCGCGAGCAGTCCGCCGCCGCGTGCCGCCCCGCGGGCGTCGGGGTGGACGACCAACTCGGCCGCGCCGTCCGCCGCCACCTGCCCGTATGCCGCGAGCCCACCCGAGGCGCCGCGGTCGAGCAGGTGGGTGGCGGCGTTCGGCTGGTCGAGGCGCAGCAGGTAGGCCTCCGAGAGCGGTGGGACGCCGTCGTGGCGGGCCGCTGCGGCGGCGAGGGCGCGCACATCCGCCGCTTGCGCCTGGGTCAAGGTGGTGACCGGCGTCGGGATCATGCCAGCGCGGACTCGGCGTTCGGCGAGGGTTCGGTGACGAAGCGGTAGCCGACATTGCGCACCGTGCCGATGAGCAACTCGTAGTCGCCGCCGAGCTTGGCCCGCAGCCGTCGGACGTGGACGTCGACGGTGCGAGTGCCGCCGAAGTAGTCGTACCCCCAGACCTCCTGCAGCAACTGGGCGCGGGTGAAGACCCGTCCGGGGTGCTGGGCGAGGTATTTCAGCAGCTCGAACTCCTTGTAGGTCAGATCGAGCGTCCGCTCGCCGATACGCGCGGCGTAGCAGGCCTCGTCGATGGTCAAGGCGCCCGCCGTGATCGGCAGGTCCTCGTCGGGGTCGTCGGCGACCAAGCGGCCGGCGGCCAGACGCAGGCGCGCCTCGACCTCGGCCGGGCCGGCGGTGTCGAGCAGGACATCGTCCACGCCCCACTCCGCGGTCAGGCCCGCCAGCCCGCCCTCGGTGAGGATGACGATGACCGGGACCGAGGTCCCCGTGGTGCGCAGAATGCGGCACAAGGAGCGGCCGTGGGCCAGTTCGCGGCGCGCATCGACGAGGACGGCGTCGGCGTTGGGGGCATTGACCAGGGCGGTCGCCTCGGCCGGGAGAATGCGGACATTGTGGCTGAGGAGCGCCAGCGCAGGCAGGACTTCGGCGCTCGGAGCGAGCGCGTTGGTCAACAGCAAAAGCCTGGCCATAACAGGCAGGATAGGCCGTGATGGCCGATCCTCCTGCCCTTGCCCGAGTCCCGGACCCCTCCGCGCGACTCTCCCCGCCAACCCCGCCTCGGGGTGAATCCGCTGGTCAGGGGGTCTTGATTCGTTACTGGGCGGGGGCGCGCGCCGCCGCGGGCGTCGCCGAGGAATGGGTCGCGCCCGGGACGATCGGTGAGCTGGTGGCGGGGGCGGGGGAACGGCATACGGCACTCGCGGCGGTGTTGCCCGTCTGCGCGATCCTCCTCGACGGCCTCCCGGTCCGTTCCGATGTGGCCGTCCCGGCGGGCGCGGTCGTGGAGGTGCTGCCGCCCTTCGCCGGCGGCTGAGCGCGCTCTGCTGCCCGGCGGCGGTGCCGCGAGCGTGCAAGGGAGTGGCAGTATTTGCGCGTGTCGCATGCCGCGGTCGCCCAGGGCGCCAGTTTCCGCTCCACGCTGGCCGGTTCGGCGACGATCCTCGGGGCCATGCTGCTGGTGCTGTGCGAGGCGGCGGGTGAGACCTATGTCGTGCTGGCCGTCGTGCTCGCGGCGCTTCTGCTCGCCTGGGGCTGGCCGCACGTCACCGGGACGCTGAGTCCGCTGACGACGCGCGTTGCGATCCTGGCGACCGCTGCTGCGTCGGTGCTCGCGGTGCGCTACAACTCGGGCGGAGCGCCGTTGCGGCACTTCCCCGTGGTGCTCGCGATCGGTGTGATCATCGCGTTCTTCGGGCAGTTGTTGCGCGGTGACGGGCGACAACGGGTCAGCGAGGGGCTGATCGGTGATCTCGCGGCGGTTGCCCTGGTCGTCTCGGGGATGGCGTTGACCGCCCTGCCGGTGGTCCGCGCCGTGGACCTGCCGATCGCCTTGGCCATGGCCGGTGTGGCCCTCGGCGTGGCCGGCGACGACCTGGCCGAGCGCTTCCCGGGAGCAGCCCTGCTGATCAACACGGCGCTCGGGGCGCTGGCCGGCCTCGGTGCTGATCGGCTGTTCGCCGCGGCCGCGCCGCTGTGGGCCGCGGCCATCGTCGGTGCACTCGCCTCGCTCGTCGCGACCGCGACGCGGATGGCGGTGCGCGATCTGCCCGGTGGTCGCCGAGCCGGTATGGCCGCCGTCACCGCCTCCGCCGGCCTGCTCGCAGCCGGCCTGGTCACTTATGCGATGGCCCGCCTGTTGTTGGGCTGATCGCCCGGTTGCGCCCGCTTGGGGAGCGAGTCCACCAGTGTGCACTCGACGGTGGGAGTGTGCACTCGAAGACGAGGCTGAACCGGCCACTCGACGAGGCTGAACCGGCCACTCGACGAGGCTGAACCGGCCACTCGACGAGGCTGAACCGGCCACTCGACGGTCTAATAGACCAAGGCTTGGACCTCAGGCGCCAGGATCTCCTCGACGAAGGCGGCGGCTCCGCGGATGGTGACACCCGCGAGGAGGTCCGCGTCGGTCAGGTCGCGGCGGGCGGCGCACTGGCCGCATACGGTCACGGTGCCCGCGGCGAGGATGGCGTCGACGAGGTCGGCGGCGGGCGCGGCGTGCGGGAGGGCGAGCTCGGCCGCCCGGCCGGGGACGGCCAGCCAAGCTGCCTCCCCGGTCAGCCACAGGCTGACCTCGACCCCGCTCGCCAGTGCGGTCGCGGCGACGGTGAGGGCCTGGTTCGCGCGCTCGGGGGCTTCGGCCCCGGCGGTGAGCTTGACGACGAGACGTGCGGTCATAGGGGCAAGGCTACGATCGGCGAATGTTCGATCTCGACGCCAGCATCCACCCGGACATCGCCCCACTCGCCTGGCTGCTCGGCCGGTGGGAGGGGGCGGGTGTCGTCGGTTACCCGACGATGGAGTCGCGCAATTTCGGTCAGGAGATCGTCGTCGAGCACGACGGGCGCCCTTTCCTGCGCTGGAACTCGCGCTCGTGGCTGCTCAACGAGGACGGGACCATCGAGCGGCAAGCGGCGACCGAGAGTGGCTTTTGGCGGATGGCGGGCGACGAGGCCGAGCTGCTGCTCGCCCACCCGACCGGCATTCTCGAGCTCTACTACGGGCCAGTCGAGCCGGCGCGGATCACCCTGCAAACCGATGGGGTGCTGCGCAGTTCGCGGGCCAAGGAGTACAACGCGGCCACCCGGCTCTACGGGCTGGTCAACTCCAACTTGATGTGGGTGATGGACATGGCCGCGGTGGGCACGCCGATGACCAGCCACGTCTCCGCGGAGCTCAAGCGCGTCTGATCACTTGCCCTTGAGATAGCCGGCCAGGGTGTCGTTCTGGAGGGCGACCCGCAGCCGCTCCATACCCTTGACGTCGACGATGTCGATCGCCCCGCCATTGGGCGCGGTGCCGAAGCCGCTGAAGGGCGCGGTGATGAAGACGATGTCGTTGCCCCGCAGATTGCGCAGCGACAGGGCCTCGGACCGCATGAACTTCGGCGTCAAGGTCTCGTCGACCACGACATTGTCGGTGACGGCATTCATGAACTTGGTCAGTTTCACCGGGTTCAGGAGCACGCCCGGAGTGAGCGTCTTGACCATGAGGGCCTTGATGAAGGCCATTTGGCGGCGCCCGCGACCGATGTCGCCCTCTTTGAGCTGGTGGCGCTCCCGGACGAAGGCGAGGGCCTGGGCGCCGTTGAGGTCGTTGTAGCCGACGTGCACCTGGAAGGTGCCCTCGTCGCTGGCCTCCTCGGCATAGACCGAGACCCCGCCGACGGCATCGGTCATGGCCATGAAGCCCTGGAAGTCGATCTTGGCGGCGTGGTCGATCTTGACGCCGATCAGATCCTGCATGGTCTGGGCGAGCAGCGCGCCGCCGCCGAAGGCGAACGCCGCGTTGAGTTTGTCCTTGCCGTGGCCGGGGATGCTCACATAGAGGTCACGCGGGAAATGGATGAGATAGACCTTGTCCTTCTTCTCGGTGACGTGCGCGAGCACCATGACATCGCTGCGACTGAAGGTGTCCCCGGGCCGCGCGTCGGAGCCCACCACGAGGTAGTTCTCGCCGGCGTCGGTCACGAGCGGCTCGCCGCTGGAGTCGGTCGGGGTGTCGCCGGTGTCGTCGAGCTTGGGCAGCAGGCTGGTGTCGGTCTTGATGTCGCCGATCCTGCTGTTGAGGAAGAGGGCGAAGCCGCCCATGCCGGCCACGGCGAGGAAGGCCAGCCCCAGCAGGATGGCCAGCACGCGCCGGCCGCGTCGGCGGGGCCGGTCAACCGGCCGCGGAGCCTCATCGACGTCGGTGAAGTCCTCGTGCACCGGCTCAGTGTACGTGCGGGGATCGTCGCTCGTTCGCCCGTCGCGGCCTGGGACAATGTCCGTATGACGCTCGCTTCCCCCCTCCTCCAGCGCCCCGGTGCCGTCGCGGGCGACGGCACCGAAGCCGGGGTTGCCGCGCATTATGGCGATCCGATGCGCGAGCAGCGGCTGCTGACCGAGGGCCTCGGCGTGGTCGACCTCTCGGATCGCGATGTCGTGACCGTGACCGGGCCGGACCGCCTGAGGTGGCTGCACTCGATGACCACCCAGGATGTGCAGGGTCTCGCGCCGTGGGCATCGCGCGAGTCGCTGGTTCTCTCGCCCAAGGGGCATGTCGAGCACGATCTGCACCTGGTCGATGACGGCACCACCACGTGGATCACCGTCGAGCCCGGCACGGGTGCCGCTCTCGTGGAGTGGCTGGAGCGGATGCGTTTCCTGCTGCGCGTCGAGGTGGCGCTGGTCACCGAGGCGTATGCCGTGCTCGGCGAGCCCATCGGTCGCGAATACGCGCCCGGGGATCCGGCCGGGGTGGCCGCGTGGCGCGATCCGTGGCCCGACCTGGTCGGTGACACCGCGGCATACGGGCCGGTGGAGCATCCCGCGCACGGGCGCGCGTGGCGAGAGTTGATCGTGCCGCGAGGCGACCTCGTGGCTGCGGTGGGGGAGCGGCCGCTCGCCGGTCGGTGGGCGTCCGAGTCGCTCCGGGTGGCGGCGTGGCGGCCGCGCGTCGGCTACGAGACCGATCACCGCACCATCGCGCACGAGGTCGATTGGCTGCGCACGGCCGTCCACCTGCACAAGGGGTGCTACCGCGGGCAAGAGACAATCGCCCGCGTCCACAACCTCGGCCGGCCGCCGCGACGGCTGGTCTTCCTGCACCTGGACGGGTCTGGGCATACGCTCCCGGCGCGCGGAGCAGCCCTGACACTGGACGGGCGCCAGGTCGGCCACCTGACGAGCGTGGCGCGGCACTACGAGGACGGGCCGATCGCGTTGGCGCTGGTCAAGCGCAATACCCCGGTCGATGCGGTGCTCGCGAGCGACTCGGTGAGCGCGGCGCAGACGGTCGTCGTCGCGCCCTGAGGGGTTGCGAAGAGCAGCGGGTGGGCCGGAAGCGGGCGAGCATACGTTCGAGCTGCCTGCGGCTGCAGCGGCCCGCGCGGTGCGCGGCATGATGGGCGTATGAGCACGCTGATCACCGTGGCGCCCACCGGCGCCGAACACGCCAAGGCCGATGTGCCGCAACTGCCGACCACGCTGGCAGAGCTGGTCGACACGGCGCGCTCGTGCGAGGCTGCCGGGGCGGCGATGATCCACCTGCACATCCGCGATGCCGATCATCGGCCGACCCTCGATCCCGGGCTGCTCAAGGCTTCCGTGGAGGCGATCCGGGCCGAGACCGACCTGATCGTCCAGCTCTCGACCGGCGGATCTGTGCACGACCCGCTCGAGACGCGGCTGACAGTGCTGGATGCCGAACCCGACTCGTGCTCGCTGACGTGCGGGACGACGAACTTCGGCGACGACGTCTTCTTGAACCCCTGGGGTTTCATGAGCGACCTCTATGTCCAGGCGCAGGAGCGCGAGATTGTGCCGGAGTTCGAACTCTTCGACCTCGGCCACGTCGCCTCCCTGGCCCGGCTGATCGACGCGCACGGTTTGCCCTACGGGGGCAAGGTGCACGTCGACTTCGTGACCGGCGTGCCCGGGGGGATGCCCGGGACGCCGGCCGCGGTGCTGGCGGGAGTCGCGATCTTGCCGCCGGCGGTCACGAGCTGGTCCGCCACCGGCATCGGCCGTGCCCACCTGCCCGTGCTGGCCACCGCACTCGCCGCCGGCGGGCACCTGCGGGTCGGCATGGAGGACAACATCGTCTATGCCCGTGGCCGTCAGGTCGCCTCGAACGCCGAGCTGGTCGAGCGGGCGGCCCGCCTGGCCACCGAACTCCAGCGCCCCCCGATGTCGACGGCCGACGCCCGGGAGTTCCTGGGCATCAAGCGCCGCTGACTTCCACCCCTCGCCAATCCCCGTCGAAAGGCCGGTTCAGCCCCGTCGAAAGGCCGGTTGAGCCCCGTCGAGGGGCCGGTTGAGCCCCGTCGAGGGGCCGGTTGAGCCCTGTCGAAAGGCCGGTTCAGCCTTGTTGCCCCGGTGCCTGAGTGCCACGGTCAGCGGGTAGCGGTATCCACCAGGATCGTCACCGGCCCGTCGTTGACGAGGTGCACGGCCATGTCCGCGCCGAACACGCCGGTCTGCACCTCGAGCCCGTATGCGGTGAGCGCCTCCGCGAGTGCCGCCACCAACGGCTCCGCCACCGGCCCGGGGGCCGCGGCGTTCCACGACGGCCGCCGGCCTTTGCGGGTGTCGGCATACAGGGTGAACTGGCTGACGACGATGACGGGCGCGCCGAGCTCGGCGGCCGAACGCTCGCCCGCCATGATCCGCAACTCGGCGATCTTGCGCGCCAGCCAGGCCACCTCGGCCGGCCCGTCGCCGTGGGTGACGCCGGCGAGCACCAGCAGGCCGGGCGCTTCGAACTGCGCAACCGATTCACCGGCCACCACCACCGACGCCGAAGTGACCCGCTGGACGACCGCCCTCACGCCCCCGCCCCCGACGCCGATCTGACCCGCTGGACGACCGCCCTCACGCCCCGGCTCCCATCCGTCCCCGCCCCCGGTCCAGGTTGATCACAGCTCTTCCCCCCGATGCCACAAACCCCTCGTTCGCACGAGAAGTCTTCCCGTGCGAACGAGGGGTTGGGCATCGGGCGGAAAGGCTGAGGCGGTCGCGACGCGCTCACCAGGGGACGGCCTCGACCGCGCCCACGGGCACGCCGTGGCCGAGCACCGGGGCGTCCCGCAGTTCGGCATCCGCGTTCGTCTCGACGCCCAGGCGCGCCAGGAGTTCCGCCAAGATCACCGGGCGCGCCCGTTGCCCACCGTCGGCGACCTTCAAGGCGATGCCACGTCCGTCGGCCAGGCCAACGGCATACACGGCTTCGGCGCCATCCTTGGCGATCGCACCGGGAGTACCGAGCATCAAGGCGGTGACGTCGCGGCCCTCACCGCCGACATACTGCGGGAAGGCCCGCATCGCGTGCGCGACCCGGCCCTCCGGCGTTGTCGCATCGGCGGCCGCGAGGGCGCCGAAGGCGCGTGCCAGCCCGGTCAGGCTGACCGCCATCACCGGCGCCCCGCACCCGTCGACCGCGATGGCAGCCACTGGTTCGGCGCAGAGGTGCGCCATCGTCGCGGCGATCGCACTCTGGAGGGGGTGGGACATCTGGAGATAGGTCGCCGTCGGCCAGCCGTTCGCGTGGCAGGTGGCGAGCATGGCCGCGTGCTTGCCCGAGCAGTTCTGCATCGCCGAACTCTTTGCCAGCCCGGCCGCGATCACGCGGTCGTGCTCGACCGGATCGACCGGATAGTCGGGGCTGTTCTGCAGGTCGGCCCGGGTCAGGCCGACCCCGGCGAGGATCTCGTCCACGCCCTGGAGGTGGTAGGGGAGCCCGGAGTGGCTCGCGCACCCGAGAGCCAGCAGATGATCGGGCAGATCCAGGCCCGCTCGGACCATCGCGAGGGCCTGCATCGGCTTGTTGCTCGAGCGCGGAAAGATCGGGCTGGTGATGTCGCCGAGAGCGAGCTCGACGCTCCCGTCGGGAGCGAGCACGCATACGGACGCGCGGTGCACCGACTCGGTGAAACCGCCGCGCACGACGCGCGCCAGGACGGGAGCTTCGGTCAGGACGGGGGGCAGGGCACTCACGCCCACCGACATTAGGGCATGCAAATGGGGCCCGGGGAGAACTCCTCCGGGCCCCATCGCGTCAGGGCCGATCAGCTTCGCTCACGCGAAGTCATCGTCAGATCAGTCGCCGACCTTCTCGGCAGCGGCCGCGGCGGCCTTGCGGGTTGCGGTCGCGGTCTTGCGCGCGCTGGTGCTGGCCGACTTGGTGGCGGACTTGGTGGTGGCGGCGCGGTTCTTGGTGGTCGTGGTGGTCCGCTTGGCGGCCGTGCCGGTGCGCTTCGCAGCTTCCTTGGCCTCCGCGGCGGTCTCGACGGCGTCCGCGGTCATGGACTCGGCGAGCTTGACGGCCTCCTTGCGGCCGGTCGTCAGGGTGGCCTTGGCGGACGCCTCGACATCGGCGACGGCCTTCTTGGCGGTGGTGACGACACCCTCGGTCATCGCGACGGTGGACTTGGCCTGGTCGACGAGGTCCTTGGTGGCCTTCTGGTTGCGGATGCGGTCGACGAGCTTCTCGCCGCGGGTGGCGAGGTCCTCGTAGGACTCCTGCAGGCTCTCGGCCAGCTCGCGAGCGCGGGTCGGCGCCTCGGTGACGGCTTCCTGGGCCTGGGCGACGAACTTGGCCGCGGCCTCCTGGACGTCGGCGAGCAGCGCGGTCACGTCGGGGCGGGTCTTGGCGGACTCGCCGGCCTTCATGCCCGCCTCGCGGACCTTCTCGATCGCCAGGTCGGTCGCGCCGATGTAGGCGTAGACCGGGGTGGTCGCCTCGGCGGCAACACGCTGCAGGTCGAACTTCTTGCTGGTGCTCTTCTTGGTGGTGGCCATGGTGGCTCTCCTTCTTCGACGTATGCCGGCGTCAGCCGGTCAGTTGGTTCCGGCCGCCGGCGCGGGGTCGGCAGTTGTGGTCGTGGTGGTCTTGCGGATCGGGGCGGGCTTCGTCGGCTGCTCGGCCGGGGCCGCGGCCGGGTGGCCGACGAAGCTGTCGTAGATGTCCAGCAGGGTGGACTTCTGGCGACTGGTCAACCGCACGTCGGCCTTGATGACCGACCGGGTGTCCGGTCCGGCCGGCGCGTCGGCGTCCTGCTGGTCGAGCAGACCCGCCTTCACATACAGCGACTCCGCCGACACCTGCAGACCCTTGGCCAGCTGGTTGAGGATCTCGGCGCTCGGCTTCTTCAGGCCCCGTTCGATTTGCGAAAGGTAGGGGTTGGAGACGCCGGCGAGCTCCGAGAGCTGGCGGACCGACAGCCGCGCGGCTTGACGCTGCTCACGCAGGTAGTCACCGAGGCCTTGGCCCAGGTCGCCGAGCGGGTTGCGGTTCATGTCATCTATTGTGCTTGCTGCAGTTAGCAAAATGCAAACTGACGTATGCGTGATCTGGGCCACGTGCCGTCGCTGGCCGGCGCTGGGAGCCCGGGGGAGCCGCGAGAATGTTGCCAGTGGCCGCCCGTGTCCATGCGGTGCCTGGGGCGCGGGATCGCTCCAGGTCGGCGTGGGTTTTCGCGCAGGCACAGCCGGCGCACAGGCCGCGCGTTTAGGCTGTGCTCATGTTTTTCGCCGTTCAGACGTGGGTGCTGCTGATCCTCGGGGTGGGAGCCTTCGGGGTCGAGGTCTATGCGCTTGTCGACTGTCTGCGTCGGCGCCCCGACGCCTTCGTCGCCGCCAGCAAGCGCACCAAGCAGTTCTGGTCGATCGTGCTCGCCGTGGCGGCTGCGGTGGGCTTCGTGGTGATTTTCAGCCCGCTGTCGATCTTCGGCCTGCTGGCCGTCGTGGCCGGTGCGGTCTATCTTGCGGACGTGCGCCCGGCGCTCGACCAGGTCACCGGTCGCCGCGGCTCGATCGGTCCCTACGGCCCCTGGTGATCACCCGATGACGGTCGCGGGGTTGCCATGGGCCGGGTGACCACCCGCGTCCCTGTCGTCAAGCTCCGGTATGCCGCGTCGGCACCGCCGGCCTCGCGGCCGGACACCGTCGTGGTCGAGGAGCCCCTGGAGATCCGCGTCGACGGCGAAGTTCTCACCGTGACCATGCGCACGCCGGGGGCCGACATCGACCTGATCCACGGCTACCTGGTGGCCGAGGGAGTCATCCGCTCCGCATCCGATATCGCCGGGGCACGCTATTGCGCCGGTTCGGTCAGCGATGGGCCCGACGGCACGGCTCAGAACACCTACAACGTCCTCGAGGTCGACCTGGCACGGGCGGACCGGGCACGGCTGCTGGCAGCCGGACGAATCGCCCCGACGACGAGCGCCTGCGGTGTCTGCGGGAGCGCGAGCATCGAGGCCCTCACGGCCAAGCTTCCGCAGTCCCTGGCCGGGCTTCCGGTGACGCTCGCGGCTGCTGATGTGCCGGCATACGTCGCGAAACTCGGTGCGGGACAAGGAGTTTTCCGGAGCACGGGCGGTGCCCACGCGGCCGCGGTCTTCGAGGCCGGCGGCGACCTGCGCGCCCACGCCGAGGACATCGGCCGGCACAACGCCGTCGACAAGGCGATCGGGGCGGTCGTCCGCGCGGGTCGCGAGCCGCCGCTCGGCGGGGTGCTCGCGGTCAGTTCGCGGGCGTCCTACGAGATCGTTCAGAAGGCGGCGATGGCCGGCATCCCGGTCGTGATCGCCGTCTCGGCGCCGTCCTCGCTCGCGGTCGCGGCCGCCGAATCGCTCGGTATGACCCTCATCGCCTTCGCGCGTGACGACGGCCTCAATGTGTATGCCGGTGCCGGGCGCCTGGGCGACTGAGCCGGCCGGTTACGTCTGAGTTGGTTGTGCCGGGCGCGCAGTAGCGCGCCCGCTTCGACTCACCTGCTGGGCCGTCGGGCGAAACCACGGACGAACAGGGGTCCCCGCGCAGTAGGGGAGCTGGGTCTCACGCTTTGCGTGGGCCGAAGGAGCGAGGGTCCCGCGCTCTGCGCGCGCCCGCTTCGACGCACGACCTAGGGGGAACGTGCGGCCGGCGGTCATTGCTGGGCGAGTAGCTCGTCGAGTCGGGCGAGGTGTTGCGCGCGGTCCGGCGGCAGCACGGCCTCGGCCAGCGCAGCCCGCGCCTTTTCGGGCCGGCCCAGGCGGGCAAGGGTGTAGCCGCGACCACGCGGACCGGCGGATCGTGCACGTCGACCCGATCCCGCCTGGCGTTGGGCCTCGGCGAGGACACCCGTGGGGGTCGCGACTGTCGCCCACCAGGCGGGGGCGTTGGCGAGCACGTGGCGCGCGGTGCGTTCGGCAGTTCGGCGCAGGGCGCGATCGCCGTCGATGGTGATGATCCGGGGCCGTTCGGGTGCGTCGATCGTGAAGTGGTCCACCCACAGGTGCCGCTGGGCCTGTTTCAGCGTCCGGGGCCAGCGGGCGGAGCCGGTGGCGACGGGCACCCAGGCGCAGCACACGGCATACGTCAGGTCGTAGGAGCGGCCTTTGAGCGCGGTCAGGGTCAGGAGCGCCGTGAGCCCGTCGCCGAGCGGGGCCGCCCATTCGCCCGATCGGACCGCGGTCATCGGCTCGACGAGCGGAGCGAGAGGCGCGGCGAGAGCTGCCCGGACGCGGTCGCGGGGAGCGCCCGTCGATGCTGGCCCGGGAGGGTCTTTGCGCAGCCACGCCATGGTGGCCATTGTGCGTTACGCCCCGCGGCCGAGATCGTCGCGCGCGCGCTGCAGATCCGCGGGAGTGTCGATATCGCGGCTCGCCCCCCAGGTGTCGGGGACGGTGCTCACACGGACGGCCGCATAGAGAGAGCGCATGGATGACCCGGCGCGCATCAAGGCGGTGCGGAGAGACTCGGCGTCCCACAGGGCGCAGAGGTACTGCCACTGGCCGGTCGCATCGGCGAGCACGGCGGCATCGACCCCAGTGGTATCCAGCCCTCTATGGAGCGCGCCCAGCGCGTCGGCGGTCAGCTGCGGCTGGTCACCGGCGAGCACCGCGATGCGTCGGTATGTCGCCGCCGTCGGCGTCGCGCTCAAGCCCGACGCGCCGGCCTGGGCCAGTCCTGGATCCGCCGCGCTCGACTTGGCGGCTCCCGCTGCGCCCGACTTAGCGGCTCCCGCTGCGCCTGGCTTGGCGGCTCCCGCTGCGCCTGGCTTGGCGGCTCCCGCCGCGCCCGACCCGTCCGGGGCTGCTCGCGGCACTATCCCGCCCGGACTCAGCGACATGACACCGGCGGGCGGCCACGTGCCGTCGGCGTCGAGTGCTGCTAGGCCCGCTCGACAGCCGGCCACCGGCCCGTCGAAGGGTGGGTGCTCGCGAACGAGGAGGCCGGTCTCGTCGACGACATCCGCCAGTTCGGGCGGCCCGACGACCACGATTCGCGCGCCCGCGCACGCCGCCAGCACACGCCCGAGCACCGACTGTCCGCCCACATCGGCGCGGATCTTGTCGGTCCCCGCCATCCGTGCGGCGCGCCCACCGGCCAGCACGATTGCCGCCCAGTCGCCTTGTCGCTCGCCCTTCGGCGCCACGGTTGCGCCGCCGCCAGTCATTGCCCGCCCCTTGGCCCCACGGCGGCCCGGTAGCCGGTCATTGCCCTGCCCTAGGCCCCACGGCGGCCCGGTAGCCGGTCATTGCCCGCCCCCCGGCGCCACGGCGGCCCAGTCGATCGTCAGTTCACCCAACCGCCATCGGTCCGGATTGCGCGTAGGCCAGCCCTCGTCGCTCAGGGCGCGGGCGGTGGCGACGAACCGCTGGCGGACGCCGTATGCCGCGTGCCCCGCCTGTCGCGCCCACGCGCCATCGAGCGCCGAGAGAAAGGCGTGGATCGGCTCGCCCTGGACGTTGCGGTGGATCAGGGCCTTGGGGAGGCGCTCGGCGATCTCGGACGGCTGCGTCAGGCCGGCCAGCCGCCAGGACAAGGTCAGCGACGTCGGACCGCTGGCCTCCAGCGCCACCCAGGTCGCGCGGCGTCCCACTTCGTCGCAGGTGCCATCCACGAAGAGGCCGCCTGGCGCGAGGCGGGCACAGACCAACGCCCAGGTGGGCGCGACGTCCGCCTCGGCATACTGGCGCAGCACATTGAAGGCGCGCACCAGAGTCGGCCGGGCCCCACCCGGCAGCGGAATCTCGAAGCCGCCCCGGGCGAATCGCAGGCCCGGCCCCGCCAGCGGTGCGGCGGCGGCCACGCGCGCCGGGTCGATCTCGACGCCGACCACCTCGACGTCGGCGCGCACCGCCCGCAGCCGGTCGCGCAACTCGACCGCGGTGACGGGGGAGGCGCCATACCCGAGGTCGACGACGATCGGGGGTGCCGAGGCCGCCCGCAACCGCCACCCCTGCGGTCCCGCGAGCCACCTGTCGCAGCGCCGCAACCGGTTGGGGTTCGTCGTCCCGCGGGTGATGGCCCCGACCGGCTTCATGGCCCCCAGTCCCTAACCTCTGCTAGCAGGGTTTAGGTGACGTCGAGCATGGTCAACCCTGCTGGACGACACCTAACCTGCTAGCAGAGGTTAGGGCACGGAGCCCGCGGACATACCCTGAACCCGATGTCCTGGCTGCGCCGCTCGGAGCGCGGGGTGAGCAAGAGCATGATCGCCTTCACCCTCGCGGTCCTCGGCGTGCTCGCCCTGGCCATCCAGACCTTCGTGCCGGGACTGATCGGCAAGGACAGTGGCGTCCACGTCACCAACCCCAGCCTGCTCACGGTCGCCGATTCCGCCACCGGCATCGCCACCTTGGCCGGCGGCCACAGCGTCAGTCTTTACGCCTCCGGCCTGCGCATCACCGACACCAGCGGCGACCTACTTCTCACGGTCATCAAGGGCTCGCCCATCTCGGCGGTGATCGGCACGGTCACCGGCAGTGGCGGGCGCCGTGTCGAGCACCCCGAGACCATCGTCAGCAATGTCCGCATCGACGCCGTCGCGACGACCGCCAATCGGGCCCGCTACACCGGCATCGTCTACGACGCCACGCACGAGATGCCCCTGACCATCGACGTCACCTCCGAAGGCACCGACGTCAGCCTCGCCGCGCGCGTCCCCGGCGCCTCCGCCCTGGTCTGGCACCTCACCTCGGACTACGAAGTCACCGGCTACACCCCCGGCCTGGACGGGCGCAACCTCCGCCGCCGCGCGTGGTGGCTCGGCCCGCTCGGCGAGCGCACGACCTTCACCTCCCAACGCGGCGCCGACCTGACCGTGCGCCCCACCGACGTCGTGCGAGCGCTCGACCTGCGCGAGACCGGGCGCATCGACGTCCACGTGTGGTCCGAACGCAGCAGCCTGCTGCTCATGCGCCGCGCCGCCCCTCCCGATCGGAGCGCCTCATGACCGTGCCCGTATGCCGTGTGGCCATGATCAGCCTCCACACCTCACCGCTCGCTCAACCCGGCACCGGTGACGCCGGCGGCCTCAACGTCTATGTCCTCGAGACGGCCCGACGCCTGGCCCGCCGCGGCATCGAGGTCGAAATCTTCACGCGCACAACGGCATCCGCGCAGGAGCCGCTCGCGGTCCCTGAGCCTGGGCTCAACATCCGGCATATCGTCGCCGGCCCCTTCGAGGGGCTGCAGAAACTCGACCTCCCCGGTCAGCTGTGCGCCTTCGCCGCTGGTGTGATGCGCGAGGGCGCGCGCCGGCCCGAAGGCCACTTCGACGTCATCCACTCTCACTACTGGCTCTCGGGCCAGGTGGGCTGGCTGGCCGCCGATCGCTGGCATGTGCCCCTCGTCCATACGATGCACACGATGGCGCGGGTCAAGAACGCCCACCTCGGCGAGGGCGACAGCCCGGAGCCCCCGGGTCGCGAGATCGGCGAGGTCCAGGTCGTCGAGGCGGCGGACGCACTGGTCGCGAACACCGCTCAGGAGGCCCGCGAACTCATCGAGCTGTATGCCGCCGACCCGGCCAAAATCGAGATCGTCACCCCGGGTGTTGACCTCGAGGTTTTCGCCCCCGGCGACCGGGCCGCCGCCCGCGAGACTGTCGGTCTCGCGGCCGACGACGTGCTCCTGCTCTTTGTCGGCCGGATCCAGCCGCTGAAGGCGCCCGACGTCGTGGTGAAGGCTGCGGCCCGATTGGTGCGCGCCGACCCCGACCTCGCCGGACGGCTCAGGGTCGTCATCCTCGGCGGCGCCAGTGGCAATGGCGCTGGTCACCCCGAGGCGCTGCGCGACCTCGCCGACGGGCTCGGCCTGGGCGAGCGCGTGGTCTTCACTCCGCCGACCAGCCGAGCACTGCTCGCTCAGTGGTATCGCGCCGCCGACGTGGTCGTCGTCCCGTCCTACAGCGAGTCCTTCGGCCTGGTCGCCATCGAAGCCTGCGCCTGCGGCACCCCGGTGGTGGCGGCGGACGTCGGCGGACTGCCCGATGCGGTTGGTCCCGGTGGCGTGCTGGTCCGTGGCCACGACCCGGGCGTCTGGGCTGGCGTGCTCGCCGACCTGCTCGCCGACCCAGCCCGCCGGGCCGAGCTCGGGCGGCGCGGCGCGCAGCACGCGCAAAATTTCGGCTGGGAGACAACGGTGGATCGGCTGATTGCGGTGTATGAACGAGCCATGGTCGAGCACGCACCCGTCCCCTTCGACGCCCAGCAGACCCCCGCCGGGGCACCGACCGCGGTGCAGCCGTGAGCGCGGACGGCATGGCACTGGCGCAGGTCATCCCGGCCACCCTCGACGATCTCGGCATCGAGTGGGAGCCGGGCCTCGAGCCCGGGCAGTTCGTCGCGACCCTGCCCGGCGAACGCAAGCTCAAGACCGTCACCGCGCTCACCATCGCCGGCGACACGCTGCTGCTGTCGGCCTTCGTCATCCGCAATCCGGACGAGAATCACGCCGAGGTCTATAAGCACCTGCTGCGCCGCAACCTGCGCCTGCCCGGGCTCGCGTATGCCATCGATCGCGCCGGGGATGTCTATGTCACCGGCCGCTATCCGGCTCGCCTGATCGATGCGGACTATCTCGACCACCTGCTCGGTGTCGTCCTCGAGGCGTCGGACGCATCCTTCAACGAGTTGCTCGTCCTCGGTTTTCTCACCTCGATGAAGAAAGAATGGGCCTGGCGCGTCGCGCGTGGGGAGTCGCTGGCCAATCTCGAAGCCTTCCGCCCCGTGCTCGCGGGCAGCGAGAACGACCCCGCTTATGCCCCCCAACCGCTACCGGACGACCCCCACTAGGCTGGCTGCATGACGTACACGCTGATCCTTCTGCGGCATGGCGAATCCGACTGGAACCAAAAGAATCTCTTCACCGGGTGGGTCGATGTCGACCTGACTGAGAAGGGCCGAGCCGAGGCGGCGCGAGGCGGCGTGATGCTCGACGAGGCCGGCCTGCTGCCGGACGTCGTGCACACCTCGGTGCTGCGGCGAGCCATCACCACCGCCAATATCGCACTCGACGCGTGCAACCGGCACTGGATCCCCGTGCGGCGCAACTGGCGCCTCAACGAGCGCCACTATGGCGCGCTGCAGGGCCTGGACAAGGCGGCGACCCGCGAGAAGTACGGCGACGAGCAGTTCATGCTCTGGCGGCGCAGCTTCGACACCCCGCCCCCGCCGATCGAGAAAGGCAGCGAGTTCGACCAGTCTGGCGACCCGCGCTATGCCGGCGTCGACGTGCCACTGACCGAGTGCCTCAAGGATGTCATCCCCCGGATGATGCCCTACTGGGAGAACGAGATCCAAGCCGATCTGCGCGACGGCAAGGTCGTCCTAGTCACCGCCCACGGCAACTCGCTGCGCGCCCTGGTCAAGCACCTGGACGGCATCTCCGATGACGACATCGCGGGCCTCAACATCCCCACCGGCATGCCCTTGGTCTATGAACTCGACGAGGACTTCATGCCCACCGGCCCGGGCCGCTACCTCGACCCCGAGGCCGCCGCCGAGGCCGCCGCCGCCGTCGCCAACCAGGGCAAGAAGTAGCCGCCACGGGTCGCCAGCTTTCCCGCCCGAACCGGCCTCGCGAACGGAGTGAGCCTGATGCCGGTCAACCCCACGTGCCGAGCGACGCGAAGGCTCGGCGCTTTCCTGCCTCGTTCGCGAGGGCAGACTCCCCGTGCGAACGAAGGGTTGCCATGCGAAACCGTCCGGGCCTAGTGACACTCTCGGCCGGCTGGCGGACGGACCTGGCGATCCTGCGGCATACCGGCTCGCAGATCACCGACGGCGGCGACCATCTGGTCATCCGCACGCCGCGCAACCCGCTCTTCCACTGGGGCAACTTCCTGCTCGTGACCGACCCGGGCGCGGCGGACGACGCTCGACGCTGGGCCGAGATTTTCGCGCGCGAGTTCCCCGGCGCCACCCACCTCGCCCTCGGTCTGCCCCGTCTCCCGCTCGTCGAGCCGTATGCCCGCCTTGGGCTCGACGTGGGCACCGACGACGTCCTGACGACGGCGACTCTCCCCGAGCAGCGTCCGCTGCCCGAGCCGTATGCCGCCCGCCCCTTTGCCGATGACCGCGACTGGGCCGCTCTGCTTGCCCTCAATATCGCCGAAAACCGCTGGGACGCAAGGTTCCCCGAGGCCGAGCACCGCGACTATCTCACCGCCCAGCAAGCACTGCGCCGCGAACTGGTCGACCGCGGCCTGGCCCAGTGGTTCGGCGCTTTCGATCCCGCGGGCGAGTTGGCGTCCTACCTCGGCATCGTGCGCTGTGACGACCTCGGCCGCTATCAGGCCGTCGGCACCCACCCCGACCACCGTCGCCAGGGGCTCGCCGGTCACCTGCTCGGCCGTGCCGCCCGATGGGCGGGCGAGGGCGGCACGACGCGCTGGGTGATCGTCACCGAGAGCGTCAATCCCGCTGGCCGGGTGTATCGCAGCGTCGGCTTCAGCGAGGACGCCGTCCAAGTCAGCGCCTACCGCCCGACGTCGACGTTCTGATCGGGTCACGCGGTCACGACCCGGAGTGCAGACCAAGCGGGCCGGACGCCGCATCCGTCAGGGCGTAGGTTCCTCGTAACGATCCGTCCGCACGAAGGGACGGCGCCGTGAGGTCCGCAAAGAGCAGGGACCGATCCGGCGTGGCGTCCACGCGCCCTGACCGGCGCAGTCGAGCGGGACCTCGGTGTGGCGCCGGCACCGGAACCACGATGCGGACTCGTTGACCAGGACCGCGCGGGCATACGCCGACCGGGCACCGGGATCGATGTGCCGCCACTTGCGATGGACGATCACCAGCGTCTGCTGCACCAGGTCCTCAGCGCGTCCCTGATCACCCGCCAGCAAGATCGCGGTGCGCACCAGGGGCTGCCACCGTGCTTGGACGAAGTCGCGAAACTCCTCCTCCGCAGCGGTTTCCATCGCTCCTCCTTCGCCTATGCCGAGTGCCCGGCCCGCCTATCTAGAGGTCGCGAGGGCGCAAAAGGTTGAGCGCAAGGACGTACGCATAGGAAGACCCCTTGAGAGCTGAAGAAGTTTCCCGCGCGCTCAAGGGGTTTAGGGCATCGGGCGGGAAAGCTGTCACCGCCCGTATGCCGCGGGCTCAGGCCCCGGTGTGCGACGCCACTTGGGCGTCCTCCTCGTCCTCGCGGTCGATGGTCGCGTCCCAGTCGCCGGTCACCAGGAAGGTCACCCGGCGTGCCACCGAGACGGCATGGTCGGCGAAGCGCTCGTAGTACCGGCCGACGAGCGTGACATCGACGGCGGCCTGGGTGCCGTGCTCCCAGCGCCCGTCCACGAGCTTGCCGAAGAGCTCCCGGTGCAGCGCGTCCATCGCGTCGTCGTCGCGCTCCAGGCTCGCCGCCTCGGCGAGGTCCTTCGAGGCGATCACCGAGCCGGCCTTGGCCACGATCCGCTCGGCGGTCTGCCCCATCTGGACGACGGTCGCTCGGACATCGGCCGGGACGGCCGAGTCCGGGTAGCGCAGGCGGGCCACCTTGGCGACGTGGCGAGCCAGGTCGCCCATCCGCTCCAGGTCCGCGCTCATCCGCATCGCCGTGACGACCGTGCGCAGGTCGGTGGCCACCGGGTTCTGGCGGGCGAGCAGGTCGACCGCGAGAACGTCGAGGTCCTCGCGCAGCCGGTCGATATCGTGGTCGGCGGCGATGACGGTGTCGGCGAGCGTCACATCGGCATCGAGCAGCGCGGTCGTCGCGCGGGCGATGGCGGAGCCGGCCAGCCGGGTCATCTCGACAAGCTGCTCGGTGATTCGCTCGAGGTCTTCGGTGAAGGCGGTGCGCATGATCTTCTCCAACAGTTCCAGGGCAGACGTATGCCGTCCGGTCGAGCGTGGCAGCCACGAGTGAACGGGCGACGACCCGGAGGTGAACACCCCGGGCGGCCGTGGGGAAGCTTCCCACGGCCGGAAAGTCACGGCATTTGCAGCACGTAACCTTGGTGCTCGTGGACCCGACCAATGCTGCCTTGATCGGTGGCCTGGCGGGAGTCTTGCTGGGCTCGATGTCGGTGTTCAGCGTCCGCGTGTCCGAGCGCTCGCAGCGCCGGATGGCGCACCCGCCGGCTGCTCCGGCGATCCCCGACGGCGCATCAGCCGTCCTGGCCGTGCTCGGGTCCAGCGCCTTGGTGCTCGACCGGGGCGAGCGCGTCGTCAACAACTCGCCCGAGGCCGCCGCCCTCGGCCTGATCCGCGGCGACCGGCTGATCGAACCCACGCTGCTCACCTTGGTTCGGCAGGTGCTGCGCGACGGTGAGATCCGCGAGGTCGAAGTCGAGATCCCGGCCACCGCGCACCGCGCGCCGAACTGGCTGCACGTGCGCATGGCGCCCCTGCTCGACGCTCATGTGCTCGTCCTCGTCGACGACCGGACCTCTGCGCACCGCGTGGAAGAGGTGCGACGCGACTTCGTCGTCAATGTCTCGCACGAACTCAAGACACCGGTCGGCGGGCTGTCGCTGCTTGCCGAGGCCATTGCCGATGCCCGCGACGACCCCGAGGCCGTTGAGCGCTTCGCCTCGCGGATCCAACTGGAGTCGGCCCGGCTGGGCAAGCTCATCAAGGAGATCGTCGACCTCTCACGATTGCAGTCGGCGGACGGGCTGACCGAGGCGCGGCGCGTGCGCATCGCCGATGTCGTCCGGGAGGCGATCGAGATCTCCCAGGTCGAAGCGCAGGCCAAGGACATCCGCATCGTCGAGCGGGTCGACCCCGCGACGGTCGTGGACGGTGACCTCTCGCTCCTGGTCACTGCTGTGCGCAATCTCATCGGCAACGCGATCTCCTATTCACCCGCAGGAACAGAGGTCGGCATCGGCGCGGCGATCGGGGCCGACGCGGTGACGATCACCGTCACCGACCATGGGCGCGGCATACCGCCCGCCGAACAGGAACGGATCTTCGAACGCTTCTATCGCGGCGACGCCGCCCGCTCCCGCGCCACCGGCGGCACCGGGCTGGGGCTGGCGATCGTCAAACACATCTGCGCCAACCACGGGGGTGGAGTCAGCGTCTGGAGCCGAGAGGGCCAGGGCTCGACGTTCACCATCCGGCTGCCGCTGCCCGAAGCACGAATCACCATCTCGCATCCGGTCGAAGGGAACGCCGCATGACTCGGCACCACATCCTCCTCGTCGAGGACGAGCCGTCCTACTCCGAGCCGCTGACCTACTTGCTGCGCAAGGAGGGCTATCAGGTCTCCGTCGCCGAGACCGGCACCGACGGCGTCGCAACCTTCGAGAAGGTCGGAGCCGATCTGGTGCTGCTCGACCTGATGCTCCCCGGGATGAGCGGCATCGACGTCTGCCGCTCGTTGCGCGCCAAGTCGAATGTCCCGATCATCATGCTCACCGCCAAGGACACCGAGATCGACAAGGTCGTCGGCCTCGAGTTGGGCGCCGACGACTATGTCACGAAGCCGTATTCCTCCCGCGAACTGCTGGCGCGGATCAAGGCGGTCCTGCGCCGCGGCTCGGAGCCCGAGGAATTGGTGCCCGCGTCGGTGGCCGCCGGCCCGGTCGCGATCGACATCGAACGCCACGTCGTCACCATTCGCGGCGACCAGGTGGCATTGCCGTTGAAGGAGTTCGAACTGCTCGAATTCCTGGTGCGCAATGAGGGCCGGGTCCTGACCCGAGGACAGTTGATCGACCGGATCTGGGGCAGCGACTATGTCGGCGACACCAAGACCCTGGACGTGCACATCAAGCGCCTGCGCCAAAAGGTCGAGCACACCCCGAAGGATCCGGTGCATATCCTGACCGTCCGGGGCCTGGGCTACAAATTCGAGGCCTGACCCACCCCAACCCCGACGGCCCTACGGCGTGGTCGGGGCGAGGCCCTCGTAGTAGCCGGTGCCCGGCACCACCGGCACGAGCACGGGGGACTGCCCGCTGGCCACCGAGGAGACCGACAGTTGGGTCATGTCGCCGGGGGCTTGGTCAACCTTGCTGAGCACGACTTTGGTGTCGGATTTGGACAAGTCGACGGTCGAGTGCGCCGGAATCTGCGCGGTGGCATTGGCCTCGGCGGTGGAGAAGGTCAAGGTGACAGCCTCGCCCGTCGGGTTGCCGACGGCCGCGCTGACCGTTCCGGCGCCGCCGGCCTTGGTGCCCACGACGACCAGGTTGCGCACCTGGATCTCGCCGACGTCGACCGAGACGCCATCGCCCGCGTCATACATCTTGTCGGTCTGGCGAGGGGAGATCAGCTGGCAGCCGCCGAGCAGACTGGTGCTCGCCGCGAGGGCGGCCAGGGCGGCGACGGCTCGGGTGCGTGGGGTGCGTGCGGCGGTCACGACGGCCAGCCTAGCGGGTCGGTGTGGTGGGGACGAGGCAGGCCGCGGCCTGCCGGATTTCCGGTGCGGGGCCGAAGGGTTCCCGCGAATCCCGCGACCCGTCAAGCGGACACGCCGCCGTGATAAACTGAACGTCGCGAAAGGGGCCAAATACATATGGTTTTCAAGGTCGGCGAGACGGTCGTCTATCCCCATCACGGGGCTGCACTCATCGAGGAGATTAAGACACGCGTCATACGGGGCGAAGAAAAGCTCTACTTGAAACTGAAGGTCGCCCAGGGTGACCTGACGATCGAAGTCCCGGCCGAGAACTGCGACCTCGTGGGTGTCCGCGATGTCGTCGGCGCCGAGGGCCTGGAGCGCGTCTTCGACGTGCTGCGCGCGCCCTACACCGAGGAGCCGACGAACTGGTCGCGCCGCTACAAGGCCAATCTGGAGAAGCTCGCCTCCGGCGATGTCATCAAGGTCGCCGAGGTCGTGCGTGACCTGTGGCGCCGCGACAAGGAGCGTGGCCTGTCCGCCGGCGAGAAGCGCATGCTGGCCAAGGCCCGTCAGATCCTCGTCTCCGAACTCGCCCTGGCCGAGAAGACCGATGAGGTCAAGGCCGAGTCGATCCTCGATGAGGTTCTCGCGTCCTGAGCAGTTTCCCTGTCCTGACCGGCGCCGACCCTGACCCCAGGGTCGGCGTCGTCGTCGTTGCCGCCGGCTCCGGGACGCGGTTGGGCGCCGCCCAACCCAAGGCCCTCGTTCGCGTCGGCGGCCGCCGCATCCTCGAGCACGCCGTATGCGGTGCGCTCGCCGTCCGCTTCGTGCGCCAGGTCGTCGTCGTCGCGCCCGCCGCCTATGTCGCTGAGTTGTCTGCCGACGTCCCGGGATGGGAGGGCTCGCCTGCTCCCTCGCCCCGCCCGCTTCACCCGGCGGGGGTGCCGGATCCGCCAGCGCCTGTCTTGGGGGAGCCCGGCGGGCGGGTACGCGTCGTGCCGGGCGGCGCCGAGCGCACCGACTCGGTGCGGGCCGGTCTGGCCGCTCTCGGGCCGGACATCGACATCGTGCTGATCCATGACGCCGCCCGCTGCCTGACACCCACATCGGTGTATGACCGCGTGATCGCCGCCGTCGCCGCCGGGCATGAGGCGGTCGTCCCAGGCCTCGCGGTCGTCGACACCATGAAGGTCGTCGACGCCGAGGGCACGGTGATCGCGACTCCGGAGCGGTCCCGTGTTCGCGCGATCCAGACCCCGCAGGGCTTCAGCCGGGCCGCGATCACGTCGGCACATGCGAGCGGTTTGGCCGCGACCGACGACGCGGGGTTGGCGGAGGAAAACGGCAGACCCGTCCGGGTCGTCGATGGCGACCCGCTGGCCTTCAAGGTGACCACACCCGACGATCTCGAACGTGCCGAGCGCCTGCTCCGCACGCCGACCCTGTGGGTGATCGGCGGCCTGCCCGGCACGGGGAAGACCACGCTCAGCCGCCGCCTCGCCGCCTTCGAGGACGCGACGCTCGTGCGGGTCGACTCGATCGAACAGGCCTTGACCACCGACCTGGATCTCGAGCACCCCGGCACCACCGGCTACGCCATCGCGTATGCCGTGGCCGCCGACCAGCTGCGCCTGGGCCGTTCGGTGGTCGCAGACCTGGTCAACCCACTCCCACAGACTCGGGTGGCACTGCGCCAGATCGCGGAGCAGGCGGGCGCCGGGATCTGCGAGATCCGCCTGGTCTGCTCCGATGCCACCGAACATCGTCGCCGGATCGAGGGCCGCCTCGCGGACATTCCCGGGTATGTACTCCCGGACTGGCGCGACGTCACCGAGCGACTCTTCGTCGCCTGGCCCGAAGCCCGGGTGATCGACACCGCCGGCCGGACTCCCGAGCAGGTTTTCCGCGTCCTGCGCGACGGCCCCTGACCGCAGCCCGGTCTTGGCGGCTGGGCGCCGCCACGTGCCGCCCGCCGCGCTGGTAGGCATCACATTGCCGACGCCACCTCCGCACTGAACCAGCCATTTGCCAAGGCGGCACAATAGCGCCATGTCTGGGGTACCGCGGGTCGGGGTCGGGGTCGACGTCCACGCCTTCGCGGACCCGCACGCCGGTCGCGACCTATGGATCGCGGGCCTGCACTGGCCGGGCGAGCGCGGCCTCGACGGTCATTCCGACGCCGATGTCGCGTGCCACGCCGCGTGCGATGCCTTGTTCTCGGCCGCCGGCATCGGTGACCTCGGTGCGCACTTCGGCACCTCCCGCCCCGAGCATGCCGGCGCCTCCGGAGCGACGCTCCTCGCCGAAGCCGCCCGACTGGTCCGGGCTGCGGGCTACGAGATCGGCAATGTCGCGGTGCAGATCATCGGCAATCGCCCCAAGGTCGGCAGCCGCCGCGAGGAGGCCCAGGCCGTCATGGCCGAGGCGGTCGGCGCCCCGGTCTCCGTCAGCGGCACGACCACTGACGGGCTCGGCCTGACCGGCCGGGGTGACGGGATCGCCGCCGTCGCGACCGCCCTGGTGCTGCAAGCCTGACACGGTGAAGGTGCAGGTCGTGAGCGCCATGCACCGATTCTCGGGCACGAGGATTGGGTCGTCGCGGACGGCATACCCCAGGACGGGTCTGCCGCTGCTCGGCCCGCCGATTGAGGCTCGTCGTGGTGTCTACGCGTGCCGGTCGGCGTTGGCGTAGATCGCGTCGCGGACGTAGGCCGCCAGGCCTGGCGCCAGTTCCTCATAGGTCGCGGTGAACCGGGGGTCGGCGACGTACATGTCGGCGAGCCCGCGGTGCATGGCATACGAGACGTCGTAGAAGCGCTCGTCGAAGTGCCGCCGGTGCGCCTCGGCCGCGTCCATCGCCGCCACGCCGACTGCGGGCTCGCCGGCGGTCAGCGCGGCCACGAAGGCTGAGTTCACCGCGTCCATCTCCGCCTTGACGGCCGCCCAGTCCGCCGTGCCGTATGCCGCGGTACGAGCCTGCGACTGGCTCCAGGCGGGCGTGTCGCCCCAGCGCTCCTGCGCCTCGGCGGCATACGCCTCGTCGAAGCCGTCGCCGAACATCGCCTTCAGTTCTTCGGTGGTCGCGGGTCGGTTGCCCATCGCTGCCTCCAGTGCGTGATCGAGTGCGGTGACGAGCGCGCGCAGCTCGTCGATTCGGGTGATGACCGTCGCGCGCTGGCGACGCAGGTGCTCGGCGACATCGGGTCCGCCGTCGAGCAATGCGGCGATCTCCTCCAGGCCGATCTCGAGCCGCCGGTAGAGGACGATCGTCGCAAGCCGCTCCAGGTCCGCCTCGGTGTACAGCCGGTAGCCGGACCAGGTCCGCTGACTCGGGGTGAGCACGCCGATCTCGTCGTAATGGTGCAGGGTGCGCACCGTCACGCCGAACCGCTCGGCCACCTGGCCGACGGTCAGCTGCTGCGTCGTCTCGGTCACGTCACCACTGTGCGGGCTGACGTCGCGTGAGGGTCAAATCGACAACCGTTCCATGGGGATGATCTTTCTGGCCCTGGTCTTCCCGGCGGGGCTGGCCACGATCTGCGCCATCGCCCGGCCCAGTCGAGAGACCGCGACACGCCCACATCAGAGGTCGAACATGAGCGTGTCGCGCTCACTCGACTGAGGAAGCGCCGGCTCGGGGGTGCCTTGGTGGAAGCGCTGCTGCCAGCCGGCGGGGGTGCGCTGCCAAAGGGAGCTGCGCAGGTGCGAGCCGGAGTCGTCCGTGCTGCGCCAGAGCAACAGAACGAGATCGTCACTAAGGCGTTCGGCACTGATGAGGTCGAGCGCGACTGGCCCGTCGAGGGGACCGATGCGGAGGACCTCCTCGCGAGTCCAGTGCCGGCCCGACGAGCCGATCTCGCTCCACTGCGGATGCAGCAGGGCATCGAGAGCCGATGCGCTCGACCGGACCGCGTCGCTGAGCAGGGCGCGTTCCAACTCGATGACCTCCTCCTCGGCGCTCCTCACCGCCCGGTCGGGCCCGACGGTCACACCCGTCGCGACAAAGCCCGACGCGCGCGCGTCGCGGTCAGATCGGAAACCCGGGCCGGCCGGTGGCATCCGGCCCTGCTGATAGGCCAGGGCAGCGGCCGTGGCCAGCCGGTCGGCCGCCTCGTTCAGCTCGTGGCCGGTGTGTCCCTTGACCCACTTGAACTGCACCCGCCGTCCGGCCATGGCCGCGTCGAGATCCTGCATCAACTCCAGGTTCAGGACGGGTTTGCCGTCGGCCTTGACCCAGCCCTTGCGCTTCCACCCCGGCATCCACTTGGTAATCGAGTTGATGACATAGGTCGAATCGCACCAGATCACCAGCTCGTCGTCGGCCCCGGCGGTCTGCCGCAGCAGGTCGAGCACGGCCATCAGCTCACCGATGTTGTTGGTGGCCCGCGGCCACCCGCCGCTCGCCCACGTGGCGTCGTCGATGAACCAGCCCCATCCGGCCGGCCCGGGGTTGCCCAGGGCCGAGCCGTCGGCCGCCGCGATGATCGTCATGAGCCGATCTAACCGCGTGCCCGGAGCACGCGCGGCGAGGCGACCCGGGCCAGCCGCTGCAACTCGGCGATATGCCCGCAGAAGGCATGCCGTCCGGTGTCGGTGAGCACGGCATACGCGCGGCCGTGCCCGGCCCCGAAGCGGCGTTCGACGGTGACATAGCCGGCCGTCCGCAAGGCGGTCAGGTGCTTGCTGAGCGACGAGTCGGCGATCCCGAGTTCGTCACGCAGGTTGGCGAACTCTCGCTCCGCGGCCGCCACGAGCAAACCGCACAGTTGCAGCCGGGTGGGCTCATGGATCAACGGATCAAAGACGGGGTGCGGCACAGAGCCCATCATACGCGTCGACTTTCCGCACAGGAAAGAACGGAAGCCTTTGTCCGGCAACGGATTCGGCATCCGATTGCTGGGCGATCCTTGCCCTGCTCGCCATGCCGGGCCAAGCTGACCCCCAGAACTCGAACTCGCCTGCCCGGACGCCGCCACCCCGGCCGGCCGGGCAGGCGGACCGGCTAGCAAGGAGACTCCAATGTCGCAGACCGTCAAGGGCGTCATCGCCCGCGCGAAAGGCGCGCGCGTCGAGGTCGTCGACATCGTCATCCCCGATCCCGGGCCGGGCGAGGCTGTCGTCCAGGTCCAAGCCTGCGGGGTGTGCCACACCGACCTGCACTACCGCGAAGGCGGCATCAACGACGACTTCCCGTTCCTGCTCGGGCATGAGGCGGCGGGCATCGTCGAGGCCGTCGGTGACGGCGTCACCGAGGTGGCTCCCGGCGACTTCGTGATCCTCAACTGGCGCGCAGTCTGCGGTGAGTGCCGGGCCTGCCACAAGGGCAAGCCGCAGTACTGCTTCAACACCCACAACGCCCGCCAGAAGATGACGCTGACCGACGGCACCGAGCTCAGCCCGGCCCTCGGCATCGGCGCCTTCGCCGAGAAAACCCTGGTGGCCGCCGGCCAGTGCACCAAGGTCGCGACCTCCGATCCGGCCGTAGTCGGGTTGCTCGGCTGCGGCGTGATGGCGGGCTTCGGCGCGGCCGTCAACACCGGCGGTGTCAAGCTCGGCGACTCGATCGCCGTCATCGGGTGCGGTGGCGTCGGCAACGCCGCCATCGCCGGCGCCAAGGTCGTCGGGGCGACGACGATCATCGCCGTCGACGTCGACGACCGGAAGCTGGAGTGGGCCAGGCAGTTCGGCGCCACCCATACCGTCAACTCCCGCGAGGTCGACGCGGTCGAGAAGATCCGCGAGCTGACCGGCTCGTATGGAGCGGACGTCGTCGTCGAGGCCGTCGGCCGGCCCGAGACCTACCAGCAGGCCTTCTTCGCCCGCGACCTCGCTGGCACCGTCGTCCTCGTCGGCGTGCCCACCCCGGATCTGAAGCTCGAACTCCCGCTGATCGAGATCTTCGGCCGCGGCGGCTCGCTCAAGAGCAGTTGGTATGGCGATTGCCTCCCCACCCGAGACTTCCCGACCCTCGTGGCGCTGTATGAGCAGGGCCGCTTCCCGCTCGAGCAGTTTGTCTCCGAGCGGATCGAGTTGGAAGACATCGAGGCGGCCTTCGAGAAGATGCACAAGGGCGAGGTCCTGCGCTCGGTGGTCGAACTGTGAGCACCGACATCGTCGCCGGCCCGACGCCCGCCGGCGTGAGGGTCGAGCGACTGGTCACCTCCGGCACCTTCACCCTCGATGGCGGGGAGTGGGAGGTCGACAACAACGTGTGGATCGTCGGCGACGACACCCGTTGCGTCGTCATCGACTGCGCCCACGACCCGGATGCCATCCTCGCCGCAATCGGTGAGCGCGAGTTGACCCACATCCTCTGCACGCACGCGCACAACGACCACATCGACGGCGCCCCAGGCGTCGCCCGGGCCACCGGCGCGCCGATCCACCTGCACCCGGGCGACCGCGTGCTGTGGGAGCTGACCTTCCCCGACACCGCGCCCGACGCGGATCTCGAAGACGGGCAACGGATTCCGGTGGGTGACCTCGAACTCCAGGTGCGTCATACGCCCGGGCACGCGCCCGGCGCGGTCTGCCTGTATGCCGAGGCGCTCGGCGTCGTCTTCAGCGGCGACACCCTCTTCAATGGCGGGCCGGGGGCGACCGGCCGCTCGTTCAGCGACTACCCGACGATCGTCTTTTCGATCCGCGAGCAGTTGCTGACCCTCCCTCCCGAGACGATTGTCCTCACCGGCCACGGTGACGCGACCACGATCGGCGCGGAGGCCGCGGGCCTCGGACAGGCCTGACCCAGCACGCATCGTGTGCGGCCCCGTGCTCCCCGAGGCCGCGCATGTCCGCCCGGCGTCACGACGCAGGGCGGCCGGCGGCGCTGGGGACGAAGCCATCCGTCCCCGGCGCCGACTCGAGCCGGGTGTCGCCGGCTGGACCGGACGCCTCGACACGCGCTCATCACCCCGACACCGATTCGCCACGCCTGCACCGGTTGCGGACGGGTGCAGGCGTGGCGGACCCAGGTAGTGGTGCGGAAGCGGTGTAGGCACGGCCGCCGACAGCCGCCGACAGCCGCCGACAATGTGCCGTCACGGCATACCACCACGGCGTCAGCCGTTGCCGCCTTGCCCGCCGCTCGTGCCAGCGCGAATGGCGTTGGTCAGCGGATTGACGCCGGCATCGCGTGAGGACAGCGGGGACAGCCCCCACGCCTGCTCGATCGTCGCGAGGATCGAGGTGGTGTCGTACTGCGTGCTGTCCACACCGGAGTGCTGCATCCGGGCGGAAATCAGTATGGCCGGGATCCGGGTGCCCGGGCCCCAGGCGTCGACCGTTGGCACCGCGACATGGTCGTCCTGGCCGCCGAACTCGTCATAGGTCACGACCACGAGCGTGTCCTTGGCCTGCGGGCCCGACATGACGGCCTGGAGCAGATCGACCAGATGGTCGCTGCCGGTGTGTTCGCTGGCATACCCGGGGTGCTCGTTCTCGGTCCCATAGGGCTTGACGAAACTAACGGCCGGCAGGGTGCCCGCCGCCGCCGCGGAGAAGAACGTCGTCTCGTCCTGCAGGCGCGCCCGGCCCGGCTGCCCCGGAGCGTAGGCGGCGAAGTAGTTGAACGGCTGGTGGTGGTATTGGAAGGTCGGCCCGGGGTGGCCGGCTTCGGCGTTGTCCCATCCGCCGCTGAACCACGCCCACGGGATTCCCTTGGCCGACAAGCGATCGCCGATGTTGGGGAAGGCCGCGTCATCGATGAGCGGGATCTTCGCGCCACTCGCGGCGGCAGGGGGAGAGGACGGCTGGACGGTGTTGACGGCATACGCCCCGCAGGCGGCCACCGGGTCGTTGCGCAGCGGGTCGGCGCACGCGCGGGTCAGTTGTCCGTCGACGACGTCCGTCCGGGTCGGCGTGTAGAGGGGGGTACTTCTTGACCATGCCGTTCGCGTCCAGCACAGAGAACTTCGCGCCCAGGCCGCCGGCCGAGGTGTCGAGCGGAGCCCGGGCCGAGATCAGGAACTGATGGTTGAGGAAGGACCCGCCGAAGGCCGCCTGAAAAAAGCGGTCGGCGATGACGTAGTTGGGTGCGCCCTTGCTGTGCAGGTATCGATAGATCGGCAGTTGCGTGGTGTCATAGCGACCCATCGTCAGCCCGACCGCATCCGACCCGGTGACATAGCGATTCTGGCGACCGCCGTTGATCTGGTACTGCTCCTGATAGAAGCGGTGGACGAGATCCTCGGTGCAGCCGCCGGGCAGGCCCTGGCCGTTCAGCACACCATTGGGGTAGAAAGCCCCCTCCGCCGGGCAGGTCGTGGCTGTCGCAGGGATGATGCTGTCGATGAGGAAGGGCGCATTGGTGAAGGCGCTCGCCGGCACGCCGTGCGCGGCATCGGTGCAGGTCGCCGCGAGGGGCGCCGGGCTGGTCAGGTTGACATCGTTCTGCAATAGACAGCCGTATGCCCTGCCGTCCTGCGCGACTTGGCTCACCGCGCCCTCGCCAACCCGGTCCTTGCCGACGGTGCCCCAGCCGGCCAGGAGGTTGTCGAAGCTGTGGTTCTCCTCGTAGATCACGACGAGGTTCTTGTAGCCGCCGGGCAGCGGTCCGGTCCGACCGTGGTTGCCGTCGTCCCCCACCGCGGTGGCCGTTGTCAGGGCACTCATCGCCAATACCGTGGCGCCGGTGCCGATGACGGCAAGGGTCTTGCGCGTGGATCCTCCCTCGGGAAGCCGCCCGGCCGGTCGCCGGGACGCTTCTCACTCTGGCCCTCTCGTGGCGAAACCGCGCGGTGAGGAGATGATCGCTTGCCGTCCGGACGGCGGACCTGGGTGGGCAAGGAGGGATCGCCCGGGCTGTGGATAAGTCGGGACTTCCGGATGCGCGAATCGCGATCCGCCCCTAGCTTGTGGCCAGTGGCGGGCCCGCAGGGGGCGCCCGCCCTCAAGCCCGGGAGGCCCGGATGCGCCATCACCGCTCGACGAATGTCCCGATTGCCCGTATGCCCGTGCCCCGCCTGCTCGGCGTGCTCGCCGCTTCGACCGCACTCGTCGCGGTGTCGGCCGGGTGCACCGGCGGAACGGATGGCGCAGGCGCCACCACCGGCGCCGTCGCCGCGCCGACCGGAAACTCGGCCGCGGCGCCGGTGCCGGCTGCTGCGGCACCCTTACCGGGGGCGAGCCCGAGCGCACTGGGAAGCACGAGCCCGCCGGCCCCCGCGGCTCTGCCCGCGATCGGGACCCGTCGTGGCTCGGCGATCGACAACGCCACCGTGGATGTCACGCTCAACTCGGTCGTCGCCGACGGCGCCGTCATGACGGTCACCTGGACCGTGCGCAATGCCGGTCAGCAACCGTGGCGGATCGGTGACTACTTCTATGCCGGCTACTACTTCGACTCCACGGTCAAGGCCACCGGCGTGGCTATCGACTATGTGGAGGGCCTAGCCCGGTCCGACGGGCAGGCCGACGGCGTCTACGTCCTGGACCGGGTGAATGCGCGCCGCTACCTGACCGGCCGTGACAAGGACGCGCGCTGCGCGTGCAGCAGCGGGCTGGGCTTGGCGAATCTCGAGCCGGGCGGCGAGGCGGTGCTCGAGGCGCAGTACAAGGCCCCGCCGGCCGATGTGACGACCGTCGACGTCGTGATCCCCCGTGTCGGCAGCTTCCGCGACGTGCCGGTGACCCGGTGATGCGGGCGCGGCTGCGCACGATCTGGGGAGTGTGCGGGGTCACCTGCGCGGGCAGCACGACTCGTCGTGTGGCCCTGGCCTTGGTTGCTGTGGTCGTCGGCGGGCTCGGCGAGGTGCTCGTCCTGAACGTCGCGGATGCATCGACGATGCCCGCCGGGTCATCGGCTGTTCCGGTGCGCGCCGCGCCGGTCGCCGACCCGGTGGGGTCGGGTGCGCGGCAAACTTTCCCCGCTGCGGCGACGCCGGAGATCGCCGAGGTCAGCGATCTTGGCTTCGAGGTCGCCCGGATCGAGTTCAGCCTGGCCAACCTCGACGGCACGCTGATCGTCACCGACGGCCGGCGGTTCCGGATCGACGCGGACGTGGTCTTCCGCTTCGACCGGGCGGACCTGAGCCCGAAGGCCGACGCGCTGATCGCCGATGTTGCCGCCCAGTTGGGTGCGGCGAAGGCTCGCTCGATCCGGGTCGACGGCTACACCGACGACACCGGCGACGCCGCCTACAACCTCGGCCTCTCGCGCCGACGGGCGAGCGCCGTCGCCGCTGCCCTGAGCGACCGGCTCGGGCCGAGCGTCGGCATGGACGTGACCGGCCACGGCGAGGCCGACCCGGTCGCCGACAACGACATCGAGTCGGGCCGGGCCCGCAACCGCCGCGTCACCGTGACGATCGTGCGCTGAGCTCTGCCGTCGGCCTGGCCGCGAGCTGGCCGGTTACTACGTGCGGGGCCGCGCACGTGCGTTCCTTCGGCTGGTCGGCCTGGCCGCGAACTGGCCGGCCACCACCTGCGGGGCCGCGCACGCGCGTTCCTTCGGCTGGTCGGCCTGGCCGCGAGCTGGCCGGTCACCACGTGCGGGGCCGCGCACGTGCGTTCCCGGCGAGTGCGCCGCCCTAGCGCCTGCGCGTCCCCGGCGAGTGCGCCGGCATACGGGCCGGTTAGGCGAAGTCGACGTCGGCGGCCAGGGCGACGCTCCCGCGCGCATCGGGGACGCGGGAGAACTCCCAATACAGATTGGTGTAGGCGATGGCCTCGGCCGGCCCGATGGGCGCGCCCCAGCGGCGCAGGTCCTCGGTCGTGTGCCCATCGGCCACCAGCACGGTGTCGAAGCCGCGGCCGAGCGCGCCGTGCAGCGTCGACCGAATGCAGGCGTCCGTCTGCGCGCCCGTCACCACGACCGTGCCCACACCCAAATCCGCGAGCACGTCGGACAATTCGGTCGCCTCGAAGGAATCGCCGAACTCCTTGCGCACCACGGCTTCATCCTGCGCTGGCACCAACTCGGGGACCAACTGCCACCCGTCAGAATCGATGGGCATTCCCTCGTCGGAGTGCTGCACCCACACCACTGGCGACCCGCCCGCACGCGCCCGATCGACAAGACCCGCGATCGTCTCGACCACGGCGTCGCGGTCGTGTCCGCCGGCGACGACATCGCGCTGCATGTCGACCACCAGCAAAGCTGTCGCCGTTCGGTCCTCGAATCTGCTCATCTGCGTCTCCCGTTCTGGCCGTCCATCGCCAACGACCCACCTACCGGCCAGGCTAAACGAGAGGTCCGACACCCCGTCCACGCCGAGGCCCCACCAGCGAGCGGCGCGTCGATCCGGACGGGGCCGTCGCTCCCGGTCGGCCCGTCAGCCGACATCAGGCGGCGGAGGTCACCCAGGCCTGCCACGGATGAGGGACATGTGCCCCATGTCCGGGATCGATGCCGACGATCTCGCCGCCGTCGAAGCTGGTGATCTCATGGCCGCAGTCATGATCCAGACGCGTGCGAGCCGCGATCGCCTCCGCCGCACGGAAGCACTCGCGCTGCCAGTCGTAGGCCGAGGAGTGGCCGTGGATCTGGCCGAACGGCATTCGCCGCCCGAGCCAGCTGGGCAGCAACTCCATCGAGGCCGACGCCCACATCGGGCCCGCGGAGGCAGACCGCGAGCCGCCGAGCATGGCACCGCCCCGGAAGATGGAAGTCCGCCCGAGCGCCCCCATCATGTTGAGCATTTCCGCGGCCCGCACGGCGCTCGCGGGCTGCCCGAGATCCGCCCGCCAGAAGCCCTCGGTCAGACCCGCGTGCGTGACCAGCAAGTCCGCGTCCCCGGCCGGCACGACCGTCGCCACGGTCATCAGACCGTCCCCCCACCAGCGGCGCAGGATCGCGATCGTCTCGCCGTCGAGCCGTTGGTGCCACTTAAAGGTCGGGGCCCGGAGGTATTGCGCCTCGTGGTTGCCGACCAGCTGCACCCAGCCCGGGGCGGCCGCCGTGAGGAACCGGTCGACCAGCGCGACGACGGCTCGCGAGTCGGGCCCGCGGTGCACCAGGTCGCCGACTTGGACGATGCGCAGGTCCGCCGGGATCGTGCCCGAATCCGGGTCCGCGCCCAGCCGCGTCAGTTCTGCCCGGAGCGCCTGGTGATGCCCGCCGACGTCGCCGATCACGGCATACCGCAGTGTTAGGTCGGGCGTCACCGAGGCTCGCCCGGCGCCCACTCGGCGGTGTCGGTATAGGCCGCGACGGTCGCGAATCGCTTCTGCGCCTGCGCGATCTCGCGGACCGCCTGAGCGACGATGCTGCGGTCGATCGGCGACATGGCGTCGAAGACGAGATCGTCCGAGGGCGTGACCCCCTCGCGCGACTGCATCAGCTGGTAGCGCAGCCGCAGTCGCTGAAGGACCTCGAAGACCTCGGCCAACGACGTCGACTGCTCCTGGCTGAGCACGGTCGATCCGCCGGCGTCCAGCAGTCGTTCGCGCGTCGAGAGGGCACTGGAGCCGGCGACCAGCGCGGCCCATCGAGCGAGATTGACTAGGGGGAGAAGCGCGTGCTCCTTGATGTCATAGGTCCACGAGCGCCGCCACGGCTCGCGAATCAGCAAGGAGCGCAGCCGGGCCCGCCGTGCGAGCGCGTCGGTGAGCAGGAGCCGCATGGTCAGCGGGTGCTCGCGCAGGTCGCCGACCACGAGGTCCGCCGCGGCGGTCTCGTCGGCGCCGAAGATCGGCCGCGCGTCCACAAGCAGCGAGGTCATGATGGCGCCATTGCCGGCGACCGGGTCGGCGAGCCACTCCCGCGCCGCGGCCCGCCATTGGGCATGCGTGCGGGACAGGAGCGTATGCCGCCCGCTCACCCCGTGCGTGTCCGTCGCCATGCCCGCCGACTGGAGGATGAGGTCGACCCCGGCCAGGGCCGTCCGATAGCACGCCATGACGTCCTCGGGGGTGCCGTCGGCGAAGGCGACGGCCGAGTCGATGTCGGAGGACAGCACGGCCTCGCGCCGGCCATTGCTCCCGAGAGCCAGCCAGGTGAAGGCCGACATGGGCAGGTCTGGGTGCCCCGCGAACTCCAACTCCAGCGCTCGCCGGACGAGCCCGTCGAGCAGCGTGGAGTAGACCCCGATAACCCGCCCGGAGGCAAGGCCGTGCTCCAGCAGCCGGCGCAGGAGATCGGGAAATTGCTCAGCGCAATCGACAAGGTCACCGGGTGTCGGCGCATGCCGAAGTCGTTGGTGGATCGCGAGATCCGACGCCGTCGGGGTGAGGCTGAAGTCGCCAAGCGTGACTACGCCGACGAGCCGCCCGCTCTCGTCGGTGACGACGGCCGCGTCCGCGTCGGCTTCGAGCAACGCGAGCAGCGTCTCCGCCGGCGCCTCGGCCGCATCGGCCTGTGGCGTGACCGAGGCGACAACGTCCCGTGCCGGTGCGGTGGGCGGCAGGCCCTCGGCGAGGATGCGGCGACGGAGCGACGCGTCGGTGATCGCGGCATACGTGCCCGGTGACGTCTCGATCACCGCGCACGTATGCCGATCGCGCGTCATCGCGCGCGCGACCTCGTCCGCGGGGGTTGCCGGGTCAACGACGAGCGGGGCTGCGGTGATCAGATCACTGACCCGGCTGTTCGCCGGCAGGGCTACGGCCGGATCGCGCAGGCTGCGGGCCAGGCTCCGGGCCAGGAAGCGCGCGCCGTCCCGAGTGACAAATGCCGCGGTCGCCTCCTCGCCGGGGATTCGAGCCACGCGCGCGTCGGTGACGGCAACCACGCGCGGGCCGACCGAGCGCTCGGTGAGCATCGCCGAGAAGCCGAAGACGCCGCCGCGCCCGAGAAGCTCGTCGGGCTCCTGATCGAGGCGGGTGGCGTCATTCCACATCCCGACCCGACCGTCGAGCACGACATAGACGCACGACGACGGATCGGCGAAGGCATCAAGGACGAGGTGGCCGGCGGCATACGACTCGATCGTCGCCTCCGCCGCGAGCCGTTGGCGGACATCGGCATCGACCGACCGGAAGGGCAGGTAGCTGGCGAGAACGGTGTTCAGGTCGTCGGTGGACTCCACATCACTCACCCTGCCATGCCGCCGTATGCCGTGTCCTCCCGCTCCCGCGGGGTCTGCGCCGGGGCCGGGCCAGCGGGGTCCGGCCCCGGTCCGGCTCAGCTCGCGACGGTCGGCGGCGCGGGGATCGTGTAGCCCGATGGCGCGACCGTGGCATCGAGGGCCTTCTTCCACGCTCCGGAGGAGATGTAGTCCTTCAATGCCGCGTTGACCTTACCGACCAAGGCGGTGTCGCCCTTCTTGACGCCGATCCCGTAGGTCTCGTCGGTGAAGCCCCGGCCGACGACTTTCAGGATGCCCTTGTATTCGGGGGTCGCCGCGAACCCGGCGAGGATCAGATCGTCCGTCGTGACGGCGTCGACATCACCATTTGCCAGGTCGCGCACGCATTCGGAGAAGCTCGGCACCTCCCGTAGCGTGATCGTGGCCTTGTCGTAGTGCTGCTGAATGTAGGCCGCCGACGTCGTCCCGGTGACCGAGCATAGAATCCGGCCATCGAGTTGCTCGGGGCGGGTGATCGACTCGTCATTGCGCCGGATGAGCAGGTCCTGATGGGCGACGAAGTAGGGGCCGGCGAAGTCGACCTTCTGCTTGCGTTCGTCGGTGATCGAGAAGGTCGCGACGACCAGCTGCACCTCGCCGCTCTCGAGGGCGCTGACCCGGTCGGCCTGAGCGACGGGCACCCACTCCGGATTCAATCCGAGCTTCCCGGCGACATACTTTGCCGTCTCGATGTCGAAACCCGAATAGGTGCCGCCGCTCTTGAGCGAGACGCCTGGCTCGTCGGTCGCGATCCCGATCTTGATCGTTGCTGTCCCGCTCGGCGCCGGCGTGGTCGAACTCGTCTTGGCAGAGGAGGACGAGCAAGCCGCAGCAGTCCCGAGAAGGACACCGGCAGCAAGGAGGATGGTGACGCGCCGCCGCGCGACACCGCGGCCCGCTGCCGTCGTCATGGTTGTCATGGCGGTTCTCCTCTCGGTCAGGCGTTCCGCGCCGGGACGGCTTGGCGGGTATCGGGGTAGGTCGGCCCGTTCTCGGACCACACGGGTCCGAGCCGGTTGCCGGTGTTGGCGACCACCTTGGGCCGCACGACCATCCAGCCGATCCCCAGCAGCACGGCGATCAAGGGGATGCCGATGACGACGACGATGAAGTTGGTCTTGTGCCAGAAGTAGGCATTCGACTGCCACCCGCTGATCGCCATCGCGATGACGACATAGACCAAGAAGGCCAGGCCGAGATAGCTGGTCCAGGGATAGCCGGGGGCCTGGAATGGGCTGGGCGGGATTACGCCGTTGTTCACCAGTTTTCGAAGCCGCAACTGGCAAACGAAGATCGTCCCCCACGTGAAGAGCACGCCGAGGGCGGCCGCTTCGAGGGCGATCTCGAAGGCGGACGGGGTAAGCGCGTTGAGGATGGCGCCGAAGAGATAGACGACCGAGGTCATCACGATGCCCGCCCAGGGCACCCCGGACTTGCTCATCTTCAACGTGAAGGCGGGAGCCTGCTTGGCGATGCCAAGGCTGCGTAACACCCGCCCGGTGGAATAGAGCCCCGAGTTGAGCGAGGACATCGCGGCGACGATGAGGACGGCCTGGATGACATTGCCCATCCAATCCAGGCCCATGCGGCCGAAGACGGTGACGAAGGGGCTGATGCCCTTCTTGTATTCACTGGTCGGGAGCATCGAGACCAGCAGCAGGATCGAGCCACAGTAGAAGACGGCGATCCGCATGATCACGGCATTGACCGCCTTAGGCACCTCGCGCTCGGCATTCTCCATCTCGCCCGCGGCCACGCCCACCATCTCGATCGCGGCATACGCGAAGACGACGCCGGACATGACCATGATCGGGCCGTACCACGCGAAGCCGTCGGTGTGCGGCCAAAAGCCTCCCGGGTTGGCCCAGAGGTTTTGGAAGCCGGCCTTGTGACCGGCAATGTCCATGCGGCCCACAACGACGACCAGGCCGACCGCCAGGAAGATCAGGATGGCCCCGACCTTGGCCACCGAGGCCCAGAACTCGAACTCGCCGAAGGCGCGCGCCGAGAGCAGGTTGATGACCACGACCACGGCCAAGGAGATGAGCACCGTCTTCCAGGTCGCGAAGGTCGGCCACCAGTGCTGGATATAGAGGCCGACCGCGGAGAGTTCGGCGATGCCGGTCAGCGCCCAGTTGAGCCAGTACATCCAGCCAGTGATGTAGGCCCACAGCTCGCCGTAGAACTCGCGCATATAGGAGACGAAGGCCCCGGAGGTGGCGCGGTGCAGCACCAGTTCGCCGAGCGCCCGCATCAGGAAGTAGGCTATGACGCCGACAAAGGCATAGCTGAAGAGAAGGGCCGGGCCCGTGCTGTGCAAGCGCGAGGCCGAGCCGAGGAAGAGGCCCGTGCCGATGGCGCCGCCGATGGCGATCATCTGGACGTGGCGCCGGCCAAGGGACTGTTTGTAGCCGACTTGCTCCGCGTCAAGGCTTGACGCGTGACTGCGTTCGCTCATATGCCATCCCCATCAGCTCGAGGTGGCCGAGAGGAAAATTCTCGGCGAATGGCATGGTGGCACGGATGCGTTACGCGCGCATCTCGAAAGCATGACAATCGTCCAGCGACCTCGCACGGACCGGCGGGCGACCCGTCGCCGGTACCCTTGGCCTGGTGAGCCTTCGACTATTCGACTCCGCCACCAAGGAGTTGCGCGACTTCGTGCCCGTCACCCCCGGCAAGGTCGGCATCTACATCTGCGGGCTCACCACCCAGGCGCCTGCGCACATCGGCCACGTCCGCTTCGCCGTCGCCTTCGACGTGCTGCGGCGCTGGCTGTCCCGCGGCCACGGCTATGACGTCGCGCTCATCCGCAATGTCACCGACATCGACGACAAGATCCTCGCCAAGTCCGCGCAGGCGGGCGAGGACTGGTTCGCCCTGTCCTATCGCAACGAACGGGCCACGGGCGAGGCGTTGGACCAGCTGGGTGTGCTGCCGGCGAGCTACGAGCCGCGCGCCACAGGCCATATCCCCGAAATGGTCGAGTTGATGGACACCTTGATCGAGAAGGGCCACGCGTATGCCGCGCCCGACGGTAGCGGTGACGTCTACTTCGATGTGCGGTCGTGGCCGGCATACGGCGAACTGACGCGCCAGAGGATCGACGACATGGCCGCCGCCGAGGACGCCGACCCGCGCGGGAAGCACGATCCGCGCGACTTCGCGCTCTGGAAGGGCGCCAAGCCCGCCGAGCCGGCCAGCGCAAGCTGGCCCACGCCATACGGCCGGGGTCGCCCGGGATGGCACCTGGAGTGCTCGGCGATGGCGCGCAAGTATCTCGGCGACACCTTCGACATCCATGGTGGCGGCGTCGATCTGCGCTTCCCGCACCACGAGAACGAGATCGCCCAGTCCAAGGCGGCGGGCCTGGGCTTCGCCAACTACTGGTTGCACAACGCCTGGGTGACCACGGGCGGGGAGAAGATGAGCAAATCGCTCGGCAACTCCCTGCTGATCAGCGAGGTCACCAAGATTGCCAGCCCGCTCGCGGTCCGGTACTACCTGACGGCCGCGCACTACCGCTCCACGATCGAGTATCACGAGGGGTCGCTCGCCGAGGCAGAGGCCACCGTCGAACGCCTCGAGGGCTTCCTGCGCCGCGCGCTGCCGAGGGTGACGACGCGCGAACCCACCGGCGAGGAAGTCTTGCCGGCCGAATTCGTCGAGGCGATGGACGATGACCTGGGCGTATCCGGCGCGTTGGCCGTGATCCACGAGCACGTCCGCAAGGGCAACACTCTGCTCGATGAGGACGAGCCGACCGAGGCGGCCGAGATCGCCGATCTGGTGATCGCGATGACCGACGTCCTGGGCGTCAACCCGCTGGCGCCCAACTGGGTCGGGTCCGCCGATGGCGAGAGCGCGCAGACCGAGGCGCTTGACCTGCTCATTCAGTCGCAACTCGCCGCCCGCGCGTCGGCGAGGGCGGCTCGGGACTATGCGAGCGCGGACGCCATCCGGGACGCGCTGCATACGGCCGGAATTCAGATCGATGACACGCCGTCCGGCGCCCGATGGAGCCTCGTCAAGCAGGGTGATCGTTGATGCCGGGCAATAGCGGCCGACCCGGCGCGACCCGCCGGCCAGGCTCCAAGAAAGGCCCGACCGTCGGCTCCGGTGGCCAGCGCCGCAAGTCGCTCGAAGGCAAGGGGCCGACGCCCAAAGCCGCCGATCGCCCCAATCACAAGGCCTATCAGTCGGCAACCAAGGGTGGGGCCCCGGGTCGGCCCGCCGCGGGTCGCCGGGCTCCGGGCCGAAGCGCCGCACCGCGCAGGGCCAAGGCGAGCAGCGAGATCGTCGCCGGTCGCAACTCGGTCCTCGAGGCACTGCGCGCCGACATTCCGGCCACGACGATGTATGTCGCGAGCCGGATCGACAGCGACGACCGGGTCCGCGAAGCCATCACCCTGGCGACCCAGCGCGGCATCCCCATGCTGGAGACACCTCGGGCGGAGCTCGACCGGATCACCGACGGCGCCGTCCATCAGGGGTTGGCCATCCAGGTCGCGCCCTATTCCTATGCCCATCCGGACGACCTGCTCGATGCCGAGCGCCCGGGCATCCCGCTGATCGTCGCCCTCGACGGCATCACCGACCCGCGCAATCTCGGCGCGATCATCCGCTCGGTCGCGGCGTTCGGCGGGCACGGAGTGCTGCTGCCGGCGCGCCGGTCGGTGGGGATGACGGCTTCGGCGTGGAAGACCAGCGCCGGCGCGGCCGCGCGCATCCCGGTGGCGCAGGCGACCAATCTGACGCGCGCACTGCTGGACTACCGCAAGGCCGGCTTCTTCGTCATCGGCCTGGACATGGAGGGCGATGTCGAGTTGCCCGACCTGGCACTGGCCTCCGAGTCCCTGGTCGTCGTCGTCGGATCCGAGGGCAAGGGCCTCTCCCGCCTGGTCCGTGAGACCTGCGATCAGATCGTCTCGATCCCGATGAGCAGCGCGGTCGAGTCGCTCAATGCCGGTATGGCGGCGGGCGTCGCGCTCTACGAGATCTCCCGGACGCGACGCCCTCGCTGAGGCGCTTGGGCCGGGTTGTCGGCGCTGCCTCGTAGGATCGGGGTGACCGGTGGCCGCAGTGTGGGCCACGATCACCGACCAAGGACACTCATGTCGAACAACGACCCCACCAATGCCGAGGCGCCGCGGCAGACCCCGCCGCCTCCGCCTCCCGCGTATGGCAATGCCGGTCCCTTCGGCGGCCACATGCCCGCCGCTCCGCAGTATGGCGACGCCATGCCGAGCTACTCGCCGACCCCGTCAGGGCCGGTCACCCGCCCCAAGCCGATGGATCTCGCTGTCCGGCTGATGCAGGCCGGCGGTGCGCTGTCCATCCTGAGCCTGCTGAGCGTGTTCTTCATGCAGGGCTCGCTGAAGGAGAGCGTCGCCAAGCAGATGCGCGATGCCGACCCGTCGGTCACCCAGTCCACGATCGACGCCGCCATCACCGTCGGCCTCGCCATCGGGGTCGTCATGGGCCTGATCGGCGCGGGCTTGTGGTTCTGGATGGCTGCGGCCAACGGCAAGGGCCGCTCATGGGCACGCATCCTGGCGACCGTCTTCTTCGCCATCTCGCTGCTGATGACAGTGCTCAGCTTCGGCTCCGCCCAGTCGGCCCTGTCGCGCATCCTCGGCCTGGTGAGCCTGGCTATCGGCGCTGCCGCGATCTTCTTCCTGTATCAGAAAGAGTCCACCGCCTATTACAACGCGGTCAGCGGCCCACGCCGCTGACGCCAGCTGCACAGAAGCGGCGACTCCCCACCCCGGGAGTCGCCGCTTTGCGCGTTTTGCGCAATTCTCTCGCCGCTTGCCCGCCCCGCCACTACGCTGCCGAGCGTGGCCGCCGTCCTGGCTGCCCAATCGAATCGAGGGGACGTATGAGCAATACCGATCCGACCGCGCCCGACTACGGCGCGAACGTCGACCCGGTCTTTCCGCAGGAGCCCGGTCCGGCTACCCCCTACCCGCCGGCCTCGTCGTCCGATTCTGGTATGCCGGCCTACCCCCAGGCCGCGGCCGCGCCCCCGCCGCCGCCCAGCGGCGGGTCGAGCGGCTTCCCGCCGCCGCCCAGCGGCGGCTCGTCGGGCTACTCGACCCCTCCGAGCGGTGGGTCGAGCGGCTACTCGGCCCCGCCGGCATACGGCACGCCCAGCGACAGCGGCGCCGCCTTCCCGCCACCGGCCTACCCGCCCAGTGGGCAGCCCTACGGCGCGCCGCCCATGGCCCCGGGGAGCGCCTACGGCGCGCCGGGCGCCGTCGCCCTTCCCGGTGGAGGCACGCCGCCGACCATGGTCACCCGCCTGCTGGCGCGGATCATCGACGCCGTGCTGCTCGGCATCGTCTTCAGCATCCTCGGCGCCGTCGGGCTTGGTGGCGCATCGATGTTCAGCGGTAGCGACACGGCGAGCAGCTTCGCGTTCGGCGCGTGGCTGAGCATGATGGCGCTCTTTGCGGTGCTGAGCCTGGCCTACGAGGTCGTCCTGATCGCCCTGCGTGGCGCCACGCTCGGCAAGCAGTTGATGGGCATCAAGGTCGTGCAGGTCGACAGCGGCGCGCTCCCCGGCTGGGGGCCGTCGCTGATCCGCTGGGGCCTGCCGACGGTGGCGAGTTTCATCTGCTCGATCCTCTCGCTCGTCGTCTACCTCTCGCCCTTCTGGGCCGACCCGACCGGCCGCCTGCGCGGCTACCACGACCAGGCCGCTAAGACCGTCGTCGTTCCCGCTCGTTGATTCGGGCGCCCCGCGACGCGGCGTCGCGGGGCGCTCCGAGGTGAGGTCCGCCATCGATGATCGTCTGTCCCTTCCGTGCCCTGACCGGGTATGCGTGCCCCCTGTGCGGCGGGCTACGGATGACCGACGCCCTGCTGCACGGGGACCTGGCGGCCGCCTGGGGACACAACCCGCTGGTTATGACCCTCCTGGGGATCAGCGCATTGCTCCTCGCTGCCCGAGTGGCCGGCCGGGGCCCACGCCTGCGGCCGCTGCTGGCCGATCCCCGGCTCGCTCTCGGACTGGTCGCCGTGATGACGGTCTTCGCGGTCGTGCGCAATCTTCCGGGCGTCAGCTTCCTCGGCCCCGCCTAAGGCGCAGCCGCCAGCGGCTCCCGGCGCCGAGGTCAGCTGGGCGGGATCTCGCCGGACCCGCGGGCGATCAGGGTGGGCTTGATGATCTCATGGATTGGGGCCGAGGTGTCGCCGTCCAGCCGCTCCAGCAACCGGGTCCCGACCAGTCGCGCCAGCCGCGCCACGTCCTGTCGGACGACGGTCAGCGGCGGATCCAGCAGTTGCGCCAGCGGGAAGTCGTCGAAGCCCACGAGGGCCACTGAGTGACGCAAGCCCATCTCCGCCAGTGCCCGCACCGAGCCCTGCGCGAGGACATTCCGGGCGGCGAAGATCGCCGTGGGTGGAGACGGCTCGGCCATCAGGGCGCGGACCGCAGCCTCGGCGTCCGCTTCGGACCGTATGCCGGTGTGCAATAGATCGAGGGTCCCCTCCCGACCATGCGCGGCGAGGGCATCCTGGACCCCGCTGATGCGCTCCTCGGCGGTCGCGATCGACGGCGCGTCGGTGAGCACGGCGATTCTCCGGTGTCCAACGTGCACGAGGTGGTTGATCGCGAGGAAGGCCCCCCGGCGGTTGTCCGTGGTGACCGAATCGGTGTCGATGCCGCGGGGCAGCCGGTCGGCGAAGACCACGGGCAGGCCCGCCCGGATCTCAGGCGCGAGGTAGTCATGGCGGGGGCTGGCCGGCACGATGACCAGCCCGTCCACGCGGCGGGTGATGAGATTCTCGACAATCTGTTGCTCGCGTTCGGCGGCCTCGTCCAGGCTGGCCGCCAGCACCATCAGGCCACGATCGCGCCAGGCGTCCTCGAGGGCGCGGACCAGCGAGGCCGAGAAACTATTGCCCAGGTCCTGCACGAGGACCCCGACCACCCCGGTCCGCGCTCGGCTGCGCCGCAGGTTGCTAGCTGCGAGATTGTGTCGATAGTCCAGTCGGGTGGCGGCCGCGAGCACCCGGGCCCGCACATCGGCCTTGACGCCCGACTCCTCGTTCACGACGCGCGACACCGTCTTCACGCTCACCCCGGCGAGCGCCGCGACATCGCGCATCGTCGCCCGCGAACGCCCACCATCGGGGGCGCCGGCGCGCGGCGAGTTCGGCGGGGGATGCCCGACTGACAACGATGTCGAAGCCATATAACGATTCATACCCGAGAGTTGACGCAAGAAGCAAGGCTCTAGTAGAAAACGTTCTGACAACGTTGTCACGTGGGCAATGGAGCCTACGGTGTGCGCTTCGGCGCCTGACCAGAGAGGTACAACTCAATGAAGATCGTTCGTACATCCTCGGCCGCTCGCCGGCTCGTCGCCGCCACCGGTGTGGCCGGGCTCGCGCTGACGATGGCCGCCTGCGGAGGCAGCAGCGGTGACTCCACCACGTCGGCCTCGGCTGGCGGTTCCGCCTCCTCCGGCGGTTCGACGGCCAGCGCCGCATCGGGTGAGAAGGTCGGCGTCACGCTGATCACCAAGGATTCGACCAACCCCTTCTTCGTCGCTATGCAGAACGGCGCCAAGGCCGACGCCGAGAAGAACAACGTCTCCTTGACCGTCGCCTCCGGCAAGCAGGAAGGCGACGACGCGGGCCAGATCACCGCGATCGAGGACGCCGTGGCACGCGGCGACAAGGGCATCTTGATCACCCCGATGAGCGACGGAGTCAACGCCGCCATCAAGTCGGCACGCGATGCCGGTCTCTATGTCATCGCCCTCGACACCCCGCCGGACCCGGCCGACACCGTCGACATCACCTTCGCGACCGACAACCGCCTCGCCGGCCAGCTCATCGGCAAGTGGGCGTCGGCCCAGCTCGACGGCCAGAAGGCCACCATCGCGCTGCTCGACCTCTTCAACGACAAGATCGTCTCCGTCGACTACAACCGTGACCAGGGCTTCCTCGAGGGCATGGGCATCGACGTCAAGGACGGCAAGAAGAACGGCGACGAGGAGGCCACCGGCAAGTACACCGGCGGCAAGGGCGGCGACTACGAGATCATCTGCAACGAGCCGAGCAATGGCGCCGAGGACGGCGGCCGGACGGCGATGGAGAACTGCCTGTCCAAGAATGACGGCATCAATGTCGTCTACACCATCAACGAGCCGGCTGCGGTCGGCGCGAATGCGGCGCTCCAGGCCGCCGGCAAGAAGGCGATCATCGTCTCGGTCGACGGTGGTTGCGCCGGCGTGAAGTCCGTGACCGACGGTGTCATCGGCGCTACCGCCCAGCAGTACCCGCTGAAGATGGCGACCATGGGCATGGAGGCCATCGCCACCATCGCCCGCGGTGGTGAGAAGCCCAAGACCAGCGATGGCCTGGACTTCTTCAACACCGGTGTCGCCCTCGTGACCGACAAGCCGGTCGACGGCCTCGAGAGCATCACCTCGGCTGAAGGTGCCAAAATCTGCTGGGGCAACTGACGATGGCTGAGACCAGCCCAGGCACTGCTGCCGCCGAGTTCGCTCGGCGGCAGCACAGCCCGCTCCAGCGCATCCAGCACCTCCTGCACGGCTATCCGTACCTGAGCCCGCTGGTCATCCTGGTCCTGTCATTCATCGTCTTCACCGTCGCCAAGCCGCAGTTCGCCTCAGCCAATGCGCTCGGGATCACGGTGCAGCAGACCGCCATCGTGGCCGCTCTGGCCATCGGTCAGACCTTGGTCATCCTCACCGCGGGCATCGACCTGTCCGTGGGCGCGATCATGGTTCTCTCGATGATGGTCATGGCCTCGCTGGCCAAGGACGGCGGGATGCCCGGCATCCTCGCCCTCCTGATCGGTGTCGGCCTGGCCACCGGTGCAGGCCTGCTCAACGGTTTGCTGGTCACGCGGCTCAACTTGCCGCCATTCATCGTCACCCTGGGCACCTTGTCGATCTTCACGGCGATCGCCCTGCTCTACTCGGGCGGCTCGAGCATCCAGAGCTCGCACCTGCCGGACATCCTCAACGTCCTCGGCAAGGGATTCTCGGTCGGTGGCTTCCGCCTCACCTGGGGCGTCGTCCTCGTCATCGTGATGTATCTGGTGATGGGCTTCGTCCTCTCCCAGACGGCGTGGGGCCGCTATGTGTATGCCGTGGGTGACGACCCCGAGTCGGCTCGCCTCGCCGGTGTGCCGTCCCGCCGGGTGTTGCTCCAGGTCTATGCGATCGCTGGGCTGATCTACGGTATCGCCGCCTGGGTGCTCATCGGCCGGGCCGGTGCGGCCACACCGAACGCGGTGACCGACGCCAACCTGCAGAGCATCACGGCCGTCGTGATCGGTGGCACCAGCCTCTTCGGTGGCCGTGGCCGGCTCGTCGGCACCTTGATCGGTGCGTTGATCGTCCAGGTCTTCGCGCGCGGTCTCTCCCAGATGGGCGTCGACCAGCAGTGGCGCATCTTGGCCACCGGTGTCCTGGTCATCATCGCCGTCGCCATTGACCAGTGGATCCGGAAGGTGAAGGCATGAGCGCCTCGACGAAGTTGCCGGTGTCGGTCGACGGGATTCCGCTGGGCAAGGAGCACATCTACGCCCAGGAGCCGATTCTCTCGGGTCGGAATCTGGTCATCACCTTCGGTCGCGTTGTCGGTCTCGACGGCGTCAACGTCGACCTCTACCCGGGCGAGGTGCTTGCGGTCATCGGCGACAACGGTGCCGGGAAGTCCACCCTGATCAAATGTCTGACCGGGGCTTATGCCCCCGACTCGGGCGAGATCACGATGAACGGCCAGCCCGTCACCTTCAAGCGCCCGCAGGACGCCCGCGAGGCCGGGATCGAGACGGTCTACCAGCAACTGGCCGTCATACCAGCGCTCGACATCGCCAGCAACCTCTTCCTCGCCCGTGAGGAGCGCCGCGCAGGGCCACTCGGCTCAGTGCTGCGCATGCTTGACAAGGGCGGGATGAAGAAGCGCGCCGGCGAAGCCGTTCAGAATCTCGGCATCCAGACGATCCAGAACATGGGTCAGGCGGTCGAGACGCTCTCCGGTGGTCAGCGTCAGGTCGTCGCCGTCGCCCGGGCCGCGGCATTCGGGAGCAAGGTCGTCGTGCTCGACGAGCCGACTGCCGCTCTCGGTGTCAAGGAATCCGGGATGGTTCTGAAAATGATCAAGCAGTTGCGCGACAACGGTCTGGCGGTGATCTTGATCAGCCACAACATGCCGCACGTCTGGGAGGCGGCCGACCGCATCCACATCCAGCGTCTGGGTGGGTGCGCAGGTGTCATCACTCCGCAGTCGCACGACATGGGCGAAGGCGTCGCGATCATGACCGGCGCCAAGAAGCTGACCCCGAACGACGCATCCGCCTGAGGACGGTTTTCGGGGCCGAGGGGCCGTGGGCGAGTTTCGCCCGCGGCCCCTCGTCGCGTTTGCTCCCTGTTCGCGAGCCCGTATGCCGGCGTCCTTCAGATCGTGCCGAGGACGGGCATCTCCGTGGTGTCCACCCCGAGGATGGATTTCTCCTCGGGCTTGTTCGGGAGCACGTGCGCGACATAATCGACAGTGGCGTCTTCGATCCGGATGTCGTGTCCGGCTAGTTCGGCCATATACCACCGGTGCTCGAGGATCTCGTGAAAGAGTTCGGCCGGCTCCAGCTTGCCGCGCATCGCCGGAGGCACGGAGCGGGTGATCGGCTCGTAGATGAGACTGAGCCAGTCGTGCGCGACGAGTTCCTCGTCATCGAGTTGGCGTTCGGTGGCGGCGCGATAGGAATCGAGGTCGTTGAGCAGCCGTCGGGCCTGGCCCTCTTCGACATCGAGCCCGGTCAGGCGCAGCAGGCGCCGCGAATGGTGGCCAGCGTCGACGACCTTGGGCTGGATGGAGATCGTCGTGCCGTTGAAGTCGGTGACGATGGCCAACTCGTCGACGTCGAAGCCGATGTCGTTCAACCGTCGGATGCGGTCTTCGACCCGCCAGCGCTCGGCGGTGTCGAACTCCTCGACATCGGTCAGTTCGGCCCACAGCTCGTGATAGCGCGTCACGATCCGCTCGGAGGTCTCGATCGGGTCTTCACCGTGGAGGAGGCCGCCGGCCTCGAGGTCGAAGAGTTCACCGGCGATATTGATGCGGGCGATCTCTAGGTCGTGTTCGCGCTGGCCGTTGGAGAGCCGTTCGCGTAGTTCGCCGGTCTCGGCGTCGACGAGGTAGGCGGCGAAGGCCCCGGCGTCGCGCACGAAGAGGGTGTTGGACAAGGAGACGTCGCCCCACCAGAATCCGGCCAGGTGGAGTCTGACGAGCAGCACCGCGAGCGCATCGATGAGCCGGGTCGCGGTGTCCGGTCGCAGGGTTTGGCTATACAGCGCGCGGTAGGGCAGCGAAAACTGCAGGTGCCGGGTGATCAGGCAGGCATCCAGCGGCTTGCCCTTGGCGTTGACCCGGCCCTGGACGACGGCGAAGGGTTGCACGCAGGGCATCCCGAGCCGGTTGAGGTTGCGCAGGAGGTGGTATTCGCGGATGGCGAGGTCGGCCTTGATCTCCTTGACGGCGATGACCTTGCCCGAGAGCTTGACGAAGCGAACGACGTGCCGGGAGATGCCTCGGGGGAGGGCGGCGAGCCGCTCCTCCGGCCACTCCTCCAGGGGGAGCTGCCAGGGCAGATCCAAGAGAGCGGGATCCGGGCGGGCGGCGATGATGTCCAGGGCCACGCCCCCATGCTCCCATGGGCCTTCGCCCAACAAGAAACAAGAACTTCTGCACGACAATGCCCAGCCCCGCGAATCGGGACCGCGCTCTCTCGGGCGGGGGTGCTGGGAGCGATTGCGAGCCCTGGCGAGCCATCGTGACCAGCGCCCCGGCCGCGAGCGAAGCGAGCTTGGCCGGGGCACAGAAAAGCGCAGCCCCGCTAAGCGGGACCGCGCCTTTCTGGGCGAAGCCCTGGGGCGAAGCCCTGAGATTAGTCGACCAGGCGAGCGCCGCTCTCGGGGTCGAAGATGTGCACGTGGCCCGGCTCCGGGGTGATGTAGAGCGTGGTGCCCTTCTCCGGGGGCTTGCGGCCGTCGGTGCGGGCGATGAAGGGCTTCTCCATGCCCTCTTCCTTGGCGACGTGGCCGGTCTGCGGGGTGCCGTAGACATAGGCGTCGGCGCCGAGTTCTTCGACGACCTCGATCGTGATCGGCAGGCCGTCACCGCTGGTGGAGACCGTGATGTCCTCGGGGCGAACGCCGACGATGACTTCCTTGCCGGCGTTGGTCAGGGCGCTGCGCGGGACCGGGATGACGGTGGAGCCGAACTTCACGCCGCCGTCGGTGACCGGCATACCGATCAGGTTCATGGCCGGGGAGCCGATGAAGCCGGCGACGAAGAGGTTGTCCGGGTGGTCGTACATCCGGCGCGGGCTGTCGATTTGCTGGAGCAGGCCGTCCTTGAGGACCGCGACGCGGTCGCCCATCGTCATGGCCTCGGTCTGGTCGTGGGTGACGTAGACCGTGGTGACGCCGAGGCGGCGCTGCAGCGAGGCGATCTGGGTGCGGGTCTGGACGCGCAGCTTGGCGTCGAGGTTCGACAGCGGCTCGTCCATGAGGAAGACCTGCGGGGACCGCACGATGGCGCGACCCATGGCGACGCGCTGACGCTGGCCACCGGAGAGGGCCTTCGGCTTGCGCTCGAGGTACTGGGTCAGGTCGAGGATCTTGGCCGCTTCCTTGACGCGGGTGTCGATCTCGGACTTGTTGACGCCGGCGATCTTCAGGGCGAAGCCCATGTTGTCGGCGACGGACATGTGCGGGTAGAGCGCGTAGTTCTGGAAGACCATCGCCACGTCGCGGTCCTTGGGCGAGAGGTTGGTGACATCGCGGTCACCGATCCAGATCTTGCCGCCGTTGACCTCTTCGAGGCCAGCCAGCATGCGCAGGCTGGTGGACTTGCCACAGCCGGAGGGGCCGACGAGGACGAGGAATTCGCCGTCCGCGATGTCGATGTTGAGCTTGTCGACCGAGGGACGCGTGGCGCCGGGGTAGACCCGGGTTGCCTCATCGAACTTCACTGTTGCCATGGGGCATTGACTCCTTCACCGGCAGGAACGTGCCGGACGATCCGTTGTAAAGGTGGAACGTCACGGGTCATCGGTGTCCCGTGCGCCTCTAGTGTGCCCGATGGACCCCCTGTTGCGCCAGTGTTTGCCCGTTCAAATCCCGACGGGCGGCAAAGGACGGACGAGCAGGGCACAGACCGTTATCGTTTCGAGACTTCTTGCGTAACCATTGAAAGATCTTGCGGAAGGGTTGAGAGCCCTTGCACGTGCTGGTACAGTCTCCCTCACTCGTCAGGGAAGCATCGTGGCTCCCTGCGCCCTAAGTATGGAGAATCAATGCACAAGCGTGCGTTCGGTGCGGCTGCCCTGACCAGTGTTGCCGCTCTCACCCTGGCTGCCTGCGGCAACGGCGGCAACTCGTCGACCAGCGCGACCACGGGGAGCAGCGCCACCACGTCGGCCTCCGCCAGCACCTCGGCCAGCGCTTCGGCCTCCGAGACCGCGGCCGCTCCGGCCGAGGTCGACGCCAAGAACCCCTCCCGTGCGGACGCCGACCTGGTCATCTGGGCCGACGCCGACCGCGCGCCGATCCTGACCAAGTACGCCCAGCAGTTCGCTGCCGACAATGGCGTGACCGTGGCCGTGCAGATCGCGACCGAGACTCGCAAGCAGTTCGGTGACGCCACCAAGGTCGGCAAGGGCCCGGACATCGTCGTCGGCGCCCACGACTGGCTCGGTGAGCTCGTCCAGAACGGCACCGTCGCTCCCATCCAGCTCGACGACGCGACCGCCGCCAAGTTCGCCCCGGCCGCGATGGCCGCGAGCAAGTTCAACGGCCAGAACTATGGCGTGCCCTTCTCGGTGGAGAGCATCGCCCTGGTCCGCAACACCGACATGGTCCCGGATGCCCCGGCGACCCTGGACGACCTGCTCAAGGCCGCCAAGGCCGCGCAGACCAAGGACAAGAAGATCACCACCCTCCTCGACCAGTCGGTCGGCAAGACGGGTAACGCCTACTACACCTACCCGTGGCTCTCGGCCTTCGGTGGCGGCATCTTTGCCGTCAAGGACAATGGCGACTACGACGCCAGCAAGGTCATCGTCAACAGCGCCGATTCCATCAAGGGTGCGACCGTCCTCGCGCAGATGGGCAAGGACAAGGTCCTCTCCACCAATGTCGGCGACGACAACGCCGAAGGCATCTTCACCAGCGGCAAGGCGCCCTTCTTCATCACCGGCCCCTGGTCGATCCCGAACGTCAAGAAGGCCGGCATCAACTACGGCATCTCCAGCCTGCCCTCGCTGCCCGGTGGCAAGGCGATGCAGCCCTTCCTCGGCGTGCAGCTCTTCTATGTCTCGGCGAAGGCCAAGAACGCCTCGCTGGCTCAGGACTTCGTGACGACCTACGTCCCGACCAAGGAGTTCCAGCTCGCGATCTTCGCCGCCGGCGGTCGTCCGCCGGCACTGACCGAGGCGTATGACGAGGTCGCGGCTTCTGACCCCGAGGTCAAGGCGTGGTACGAGGCGGGCAAGGACGGCAAGCCGATGCCGAACATCCCCGCCATGAACTCCGTGTGGGGCCCGCTGGGCCAGGCCGCTGCCGACGTCATCTCCGGCAAGGCCGAGCCGAAGGCGCGCTTCGACGCCGCGCAGAAGGAGATCGTCAAGGCCATCGCGGGTTCCTGATCCCGCAGCGGTGGCCCCCGGCAATAGCCGCCGGGGGCCACCGTGCACAACTTCGCGCCTGACAGGGCGCGCCGCCCCCTAAGAAAATCGTGGGCCAGGCACCGTCGCCATTCTGGGCTCGGGCTGCCAGTGTCCCTCTTGCATTCAGCCCGGGAGTCGAAGAATGGCCGTTGTCCCCAGCACAAACGAGTTCCGTGTCCGCAAGGACACCACCCCTCTCTATGCCCACATCCTCAAGTGGGGCCTGCTCGCCCTCGCGACCCTCGCGGCCTTGTATGTCGTGCAGAAGTTGATCGCTCAAGGCTCCTGGTTCGGGGTGGTCATCACCGCCTTCATCCTCACGTGCATCCTCGCGGTCTATGCGACACGCCGGGCCGTGCCAATGAAGTACCTCTTACCGGGCCTGGTCCTGCTGGTCACCCTGCAGATCTGGCCGATCGTCTACACCGTCGCCACCGCCTTCACCAACTACGGCCAGGGCCACGTGCTGTCCAAGGACGAGGCGACGACGCAATCCATCGCGCAGTCCGTCCAGCAGGTCGCCGGCAGCCCGCGCTACAAGCTGTCGATCGCTGTCCCCGAAGGGGCGGATCCGATGACCGGCGACCTCAACTTCCTGTTGATCGACCCGGACGGCAAGTACCTCGTCGGCAACAAGGACGGTGTCAAGGACCTGGCCACCGACGGGGTCGCCATCGGTGACAAGCCCCCGATGACCGGCCTGATCGCGACGGCCCCCGGCTACACGATCCTGACCCCCAAGCAGGTCAACGATCGCAACAAGACCAACGCTGACGAGGTGACCAACTTCGCGGTGCCTGTCTCCAAGGAGGCCGGGATCAAGGCGCTGGGCACCAAGCAGGCCTTCCAGGGCGAGCCCACCCTCGTCTACGACGCCAAGGCCGACACGCTAACCGACGCGAAGGCCGGCAAGGTCTACGTCCCCAAGAACGCCTACTGGACGGCTGAGGACGGCTCGGGCACATTGCCCACCGGGTGGAAGCAGAATGTCGGGTTCAAGAACTTCAAGGACCTGCTGACCAACGAGACCATCCGCGCGGGGTTCTTCAAGATCTTCATCTGGAATGTCGCCTTCGCGGCGATCTCGGTGCTGTCAACCTTCTTCCTCGGCATGCTCCTGGCCTTGCTCTTCAATGACGACAAGCTCAAGGGCAAGGGCTTCTACCGCTCGCTGTTGATCCTCCCGTATGCCATCCCCGGCTTCGTCACCTCACTGGTCTGGGCGTCGATGTTCAACCAGGACTTCGGCCTGATCAACAGCCTGACGCACCTTCACATCGACTGGCTCGGCAACGCCTGGTGGGCCAAGGTCGCGATTTTGCTGACCAACTTGTGGCTGGGCTTCCCCTATATGTTCCTCGTCTGCACCGGCGCGCTGCAGTCGATCCCGGGTGATGTCCGCGAGGCCGCGAAGATCGACGGTGCCAGCCCCTTCCGGACGCTTCGCTCGATCATCATGCCGCTGCTGCTGGTCGCCGTCGGCCCGCTGCTGATCGCGTCCTTCGCCTTCAACTTCAACAACTTCACGTTGATCTATCTGCTGACCAAGGGTGGGCCTTTCGAGGCCGCGGACACCAGCATCGGCTCGACAGACCTGCTGATCACGTACGCCTTCCGGTTGGCGTTCTCCGGCGCCAGCCCCAACATCGGCCTGGCCTCCGCCGTCTGTATCTTCATCTTCTTCATCGTGGCGGCGATGAGCTACAGCGGCTTCGCCCGCACCAAGTCCCTGGAAGAGGTGAACTGATTTGTCGAGCATCGACGCAACGACCGTCGCCGTTCCCGAGGCGCACGCCACGACCAGCCGCGCGCCCCGTAAGAGCGGTTCGGGCGGCTGGTGGCGCCACCTCATCGGCGTCCTGGCGCTGATCTGGGCGCTCTTCCCGATCGTCTTCCTGATCTCCTCCGCGCTTAATCCGTCGGGGTCGTTGGACACCAGTTCGCTGATCCCCAAGTCCATCTCCGGCGCCAACTTTGACACCCTGTTCAGCGACGCCTCCCGGCCGTATGCCAGCTGGTACAAGAACTCGATGATCATCAGCACCGTCGGTGCGCTCGGATCGGTCTTCATCGGCGCGTGTGCGGCCTACGCCTTCTCCCGGCTGCGGTTCACCGGCCGGAGGCCTGGCCTGTTGGGTCTGCTGCTGTTGCAGATGTTCCCGGCGATGCTGACCTTCCCCGCGCTCTACCTGACCTTCGCCAAGCTCGGTGACGTCATCCCGGCCCTGGGACTGAACTCGATCTGGGCATTGACCCTGTGTTACCTCGGCGGCGCGATGGGCGCCAATGTGTGGCTGCTCAAGGGCTACTTCGACACCGTGCCCAAGGAACTGGACGAGGCGGCCAAGGTCGACGGGGCCAGCCACGCGCGGATCTTCTTCACGATGACCCTGCGCCTGGTCATGCCGATTCTGGTCACCGTCTTCATGCTCAGCTTCGTCGGCCTCTTCAGCGAGTTCCTCCTGGCGAGCATCTTCTTGCAGGATGTCGACAGCCAGACCCTCGGCGTCGGCCTCTACAGCATGACGATCGGCAACGAAAAGAACCGGCTCTTCGGTCAGTTCGCGGCTGGCGCCGTGCTCGCGTCGCTGCCCGTGGTGCTTCTCTACCTCGGCTTCCAGAAGTACCTCGTCGGCGGGATGACGCAGGGTTCGGTGAAGTGACCGCCCCCGGTCACCTGCTCGACACTCCGCATCACGACGGCTCCGAACGCTATGTCTCCCAGGCGCATCCGCGCCTGGGAGACACGGTGCACCTCCTCGTTCGGGTCCCCCATGCTGCGGATGTCAGCAGCATCCATCTGCGCAGCACCCCCGACGCGGAACCGAAGTTCACACCGGCCACGCTGACCCGCACGACCGCGGCGGACTCGTGGTGGAGCGTTCCGCTCGTCATGCACAACCCGGTGATGAACTATCGGTTCCTGCTGCAGGGCGGCCCGCTGGGCTACCAATGGCTCAACGGGACCGGGCTGCACGACCGGGACATCCCGGATGCCTCGGACTTCCGCATTACGACCTTTGAGGCGGCACCCGCCTGGAGCGCGAATGCCGTTGTCTACCAGATCTTCCCGGACCGCTTTGCGCGATCCGCGCAGGCCGGCGACCGCGATATTCCCGACTGGGCGATCCCCGTGCCGTGGGACGAGCCGGTGGCCGGTCGTGGGCCGCAGACCGCCAAGCAACTCTACGGCGGCGATCTGGACGGGATCATCGACCACCTCGATCACATCGTCGATCTCGGCGCCGATGTCGTCTATCTGACGCCGTTCTTTCCCGGGCGCTCCAACCACCGGTATGACGCCTCAACCTTCGATGAGGTCGATCCCGTTCTCGGTGGCGACGCGGCCCTCGATCGGCTCGCCGACGCTGTCCACGAGCGCGGGTTGAAGGTGCTCGGCGACTTCACGACCAATCACACCGGGGTCGGTCACGACTGGTTCCGCGCGGCCCAATCCGAGCCCGACGCCCCCGAACGGGCCTACTACTTCTTCGATGGCGACACCTACGCCTCCTGGCTCGGCGTGCCCTCGCTGCCGAAGCTCAACTACGACTCCGAGGAGCTTCAGGAACAGATCTTCGAGGACCCGAAGGGCGTTGTCCGGCACTGGATCTCCGGCCCCCATGCCCTGGACGGGTGGCGGGTCGACGTGGCGAATATGACTGGCCGGCACCGCGCGCAGGACCACAATGCGGATGTCGCGCGCCGGATGCGTGCCGCGATGGCCGAGACCAATCCCGATGCTCTCCTCGTGGGCGAGCACTGCCACGACTTCTCGCTCGACGCGATGGGCGACGGCTGGCACGGCGTGATGAACTACGCCGGTTTCACCCGGCCACTGTGGACCTGGCTGCGCCACCCCGGTCACGCACCCGACTTCCTCGGCCTGCCGGTCATCGTGCCCCGCCTCGGCGGACGCGCGGTCATGGAGACCATCCGCGAGTTCGGCTCGCTGGTGCCGTGGGAGACGCTGACGCACTGCTTCACCCTCGTCGGCTCCCACGACACCACGCGCGTGCGCAGCCTGGTCGGCGACCACGTCGAGCAGGTCGACGTGGCGGCCGGGATGCTGCTGACCATGCCCGGAATCCCGATGATCACCTATGGCGACGAGATCGGCATGCTCGGCGACTTCGGCGAGGACGGGCGGCGACCGATGCCCTGGACGCAGCCCGACCTCTGGGACGAGCGCCTGCACGGCGTCTATCGCGAATTGATCGCGCTGCGGCATACGTCCAAGGCGTTGCACGCCGGCGGGCTGCGCTGGGTGTATGCCGCCGACGACGTCCTCGTCTACCTGCGCGAGCACCCCGCCCAGACGGCGCTCGTGACGCTTGCCCGGTTGGCGCACGAGCCCATCCGCCTGCCGCGCGCGGCCTTCGATGGCATCGAAAAGGGTTCTGCGGCATACGGAAATGGGATTTCCTTGGAGGGTGACGCGGTCGTTCTCACCGCGCCCGGCCCGCAGGTAGGAGTGTGGACATGGCAGCCCGTCTCGTGAGAATCCGCCTCGCCGAGGTTGCCGCGCAGGCCGAGGTGAGCGAGGCGACGGTCAGCCGCGTCCTCAACGACAAGCCTGGGGTGTCCGAGGCGACCCGGGCAGCCGTGCTCACGGCGATCGACGTCCTCGGCTACGAGGTCCCGGCCAAGCTGCGCCCCCGCAGTGGCGCGCTGATCGGCCTGATCACCCCTGAGTTGACCAACCCGATCTTCCCGGCCTTCGCGCAGACCATCGAATCGGGGTTGGCCGCAAGAGGTTTCACGCCCGTGCTTTGCACGCAGACGCCGGTCGGGGTGCACGAGGATGTCTATGTCCAGATGCTCCTCGACCGGGGGGTCGCCGGCATCATCTGCATCTCGGGCCAGCACGCCGACCTCGGCGAAAGCGTCGATCGCTATGTCAACCTCGGCCGCCAAGGCGTGCCGCTCGTCCTGGTCAATGGGTATCGCGAAGGCGTCGAGGCGACCTTCGTCTCCTGCGATGATGCCGCCGCGATGGAGTTGGCCCTGACGCATCTGATCGAGTTGGGGCACAAGCGCATCGGGCTTGCCGTCGGACCCCGCCAATATGTCCCGGTGCAGTTGAAGGTGGAGGCCTTCAAGCGTTCCCACCGCACGGCCGGCCTGCCCGACCCGGACAACCTGATCGTCCATGCCCTCTTCACGGTCGAGGGCGGCGCCCAGGCGACCTCCACTTTGGTTGCCCGCGGGGCTACGGCGATCGTCTACGCCTCGGACATGATGGCGCTGGGCGGCGTCCGGCACGCGCATCGTCTGGGCCTGAAGATCCCGCGGGATCTGTCGATCACCGGCTACGACGACTCACCGCTGATGGCCTTCACCGATCCGCCGATGACCACGATCCGCCAGCCCGTCCTGGAGATGTCCGAGGCGATCGTCCTGGCGCTGCTCGCCGCCATCCGCGGCGGCAATACCGAAGGCCGGGAGTTGGTCTTCCAGCCGGAGCTCGTGCTCCGAGGTTCGACCGGCCGGGTGCCCTTGACCGGCTCGACCCTGGCGCCCGCTCGGCTGGCCTAATCCCAACCCACGACGTTCTCCGCTCCTGCGTCGCTCCGATACGTCGCGGGGACCCCGATCCACAACCCCACGACGTTCTCCGCTCCTGCGTCGCTCCGATACGTCGCGGGGACCCCGATCCAAACCCACGACGTTCTACGCTCCTGCGTCGCGCAGCTGGCGCGCGAGCCGCAGGGCCGTTAGCGCGGCCGCCACGTCGGGCGGCCCGGCGACGCGCTGCGCGGCGTGCGTCGCTCCTAGGCCCACCTTGATCCCGAGGTCGGCCGGGGTCAGCCGGATGAAGACGTTCTCGTCGGTGACGTCATCCCCGAAATAAACGACCGCATCGACGTCGAGTGCGCGCGCGAGGGCGGCCAGGGCGCTGCCTTTGTCGACCACCAGCGGGGTGACCTCGACGACATCCTTCCCACGCAGCACGGTCAGTTCCGGGTGCTCGGCCAGCACCTCGGCGGCGCGTCGGCCCGCCTCGGCGGCGTCGGGTGGCGTTGCCGTGCGCGTATGCAGCACGGTCGCCGTGGGCTTCAACTCCAGTCGCGCCCCGGGCACGCCCCCGAGGGCCGCGTGCAGCGCGACGGTCACAGCATCCAGGCTGGCCTGCTCGGTTTCCGAGAGCGTTATCCCGATATCGGCGCGCGTGCTCTGCGCGCCATGGCCGCCGATCAGGGTCAGCGGGGAGTCGGCGCCCTGACCGGTCAGCTGCGCCAAGGTGGCGAGGTCGCGGCCGGAGACAAGAGCGGCATACGTGCTGGGAAGCGCGGCGAGCGCGCAGAGATCGTCGAGCGTCCCCGGCAACGCCCGGGAGGTCATCGGGTCATCGACGAGGGGGGCGAGCACGCCGTCGAAGTCGCTGGCCACCAGCAGCGCGGGGGAGCGGGCGACGAGCTCGAGGGCAGCACGCAGGCCCGGCTCGGACGTCATGACGTCGTACTCCCCCCGGATCGCGACCCGTCGGCTGGTCCCGAATCCCGTGCTAGGAGATCGAGGAACCGGCCTGCCCACGCATTGACATCGTGATCGGCTACCCGCTTGCGCATCGCCCGCATCCGGCGGCGACGCACCTGCCGCGAATCGCTGATGGCCGCCACGATGACATCCTTCAACCCGTCGATGTCGTGGGGGTTGGTGACATAGGCGGTGCGGAGTTCGTGCCACGCCCCGGTGAACTCCGAGAGGACCAGCGCCCCGCCGTCGTCGACGCGTGCGGTGACATATTCCTTGGCGACGAGGTTCATCCCGTCGCGCAGCGGCGTGACGAGCATGACGTCGGCGGCCAGATAGAGCGCCGCCATCTCGGCCCGGCCGTAGGACTGGTGGAGGTATTGGACGACGACCGACCCGATGGAGGCGAACTCGCCATTGATGCGGCCGACGGTCCGCTCGATCTCGGTACGCAACTGACGGTAGGCCTCGACCCGCCCACGGCTTGGTGTCGCCACCTGGACGAAAACGGTCCCCGGGTTGGCCAGCCGCCCCTCCCGCAGCAGCTCCTCCACCGCCTTGAGGCGATGACGAATGCCCTTGGTGTAATCGAGCCGGTCGACCCCGAGCAGGAGAGTCTCCGGATTGCCGAGCGAATCGCGGATCTCGCGTGCCCGGGCCTGGACGGCCGGAGTGCGTGCCAGATCGGCCAGCGAAGCGACATCGATGGAGATCGGCACGGCCGCCGCCCGCACCAGGCGCTCGCTATCGCCGATGCCCACCGTGACCTGGCCGCTACGGGTGGGCAGGTCCAGCAGCCGGCGGCAAGCCCGCACGAAGTTGTCCGCATCGGCCTTTCGCTGGAAGCCGAGGAAGTCGGCGCCCAACAGGCCCTGAAGGATCGGCCGTCGCCACGGCAGTTGGGCGAAGAGTTCGACCGGGGGGAAGGGGATGTGGTCGAACCAGCCGATCCGCACATCGGGGCGCAGGTCACGGACATACGCCGGGGCCAGCTGGAGCTGGTAGTCGTGGATCCACACGGTCGCTCCCGGGGCGGCGAGCTCGGCGATCACCTCGGCGAAGCGCCGATTGACCCGCTCGTATGCGGCCCACCACGTGCGGTGGAAGTGCGCCGGCACGATCACGTCGTGATAGATCGGCCAGAGGGTGTCATTGCTGAAGCCCTCGTAGTAGTGCTGGATCTCCTGCGCCGACAAGGCGACCGGATGCAGTCTGATGCCGGAGTCGTCGAAGGGCTCCGGGGCGTCGCCGGCCTCGCCGGACCAGCCGATCCAGACCCCGTCGCGGCCTTGCATCACCGACTCCATGGCCGTGACCAGCCCGCCCGGGCTCCGTTGCCAGGAGGTGCTCCCATCGGGTGCCTCGACCCGGTCGACGGGAAGGCGATTGGCTGCGACCACCAGGTCGAAGCGGTGGGTGGAGCCGGGGCGATCGGCGGTCTGGTCGGGGGTCATCGAGCCACCTTCGTCAAAGTCGGGGTCCGCTTCCACTCTATGGGTGTCTCGCACAGTGGGATTACGTCGGTGCGGCCCGATTGAGCGGCCGGTACGCCTAGCGTGGGGAGGGGCGGACGACTACGTTGTGAGCCTATGAAGATCAGTGAGGTGGTCCGCCACAAGGACGTCGGCGGAACGGTGGTCACCATCGGACCGGACGCGACGGTGGGCGAACTCCTCGCCCTCCTCGCGGAGCACCGCATCGGCGCTGTGGTGGTCAGCGGTGACGGGAGTTCCGTCGACGGGATCGTCAGCGAGCGCGATGTCGTGCGCCACCTCCATACGAGCGGGCCGGCGATCATCGAGGGCCCGGTCTCGGGCATCATGACCGCCGAGGTGCGCACCTGTGCGCCCGACTCCGAGCTTGACGAGCTCGAGTCGACGATGACCGAGCATCGCATCCGTCACGTCCCGGTGGTCGTGGACGGTCATCTGCAGGCGATCGTCAGCATCGGCGATGTCGTCAAGAACCGCATCCAGTCCCTGCAGGCCGAGCGCGACCAGCTCGAGGCCTACATCCAGCAGTAGTCCACCCGATCCGTGCCGCGAGTCGGCTCGGCTCCCGGGGTCATCGCTTACGGTTAAGGCATGCAGACCGAGGTGCTGGGGCAGGGGCCCGAACCCGACCTGCCGGAGTTCACCAGCATCGGCGGCTATCGCCTCGTGCAGCAGCTCGGCGAGGGCGGTATGGGTGTGGTTCACCTCGCGCTCGACCGATCGGGTAAGGCCGTCGCGATCAAGGTCCTCCGCCCGCACGTGGCCGCCGATCCGGCCGCTCGCGGGCGCTTGGCCCGCGAGGTCGAGACGCTCAGCCGGGTTCGGCACCCCAATGTCGCGCCGATCATCGACCAGGACGTCGAGGGCCCACTGCCCTATATCGTCACTCGCTATATCGCCGGGCCGCCGTTGGATCGGGTGATCGAGGAGCACGGCCCCATGCGCGGGCCGGCGTTGCTGCAACTCGGGCGCGGTCTGGCCGCGGCCCTGCACGGCATCCACGAGGCCGGTGTCATCCACCGCGACGTCAAGCCCGGCAATGTGTTGATGCTCGACGGCGAGCCGATCCTGATCGACTTCGGGATCGCCCACGCCGCCGATGACGTCCGCCTGACCCGGACCGGCCTGGTGATGGGCACGCCCGGGTATCTCTCACCCGAGATCGTCGAGGGCGCCGAAGTCACGGAGTCCACCGACTGGTGGGGCTGGGCGGTGACCTTGGGCTTCGCCGCCTCGGGTCGCCCGCCTTTCGGTAAGGGAACCATGGAGTCGGTCTTGTCCCGCGTGGTGCGCGGCGACGCGGACCTCAGCGGGGTCGATCCCGCTCTCGTGCCGCTGCTCGACGCCGCGCTCTCGCCCTATCCGCAAGACCGCCCGACCGACGCCGAGGTCATCCGCGCCCTCGAGACCTATGCCGCCGGCGGCGCCGTCACCGATGTGCTGCGCACGGCGCCTCGTCGCTCGGTTCCCGAGACCGATGTGCTAGCAGCGCCAGCGACCGCGGTGCTCCCACCTGTGGCCCCGGCTCCCGGGACTTCCGGACCTGGGCGACCCGTAGTCGCACCGGCGCCCGGCCGGTCCGGGGTCGCCCCGGCACCCCCGTATGCCGATCCCGCAGCCCCGTCCGGCCGCACCTCGGGACGGGCGACCGGCGAGCCGCGCTCGCCGCAGTACGTCATGCCGCTGCCGGCTTCGCCGGCTCGCCCGGCGGTTGCACCGCCCCCGTCGTGGACGCAAGAGCCGGAATGGAGCCACGACCCGTCGTGGTCGCAGGAGCCGGGTGACGACGACGGCGACTGGTCCTATCGGGGCGCGGCCGGAGCGGCCACCCCGCCCCCACCACGGGCACCGATGGCCACCGACCCGCGGATCGGGCGCGCGGCCCGGCGCGGCGTGCTGATCGCCGTCGCCTCCGCGCTGGTGGCGACGGCCACGGCCTATCCCGCCTTCGCGGTCATCGCGGGCCTGCTGTGGTCGGTCGTTGCGCGCACCGCCGATCGCAGCGTGACCTCGCTCGTGCTGCGCCGCTACACCAAGGGGTCCCGCTCGAGCGATCTGGCCATGGCTGTGCTGGCGAGCCCGATGCACCTGGTAACGGGCGTGATCGCGGCGCTCGCCGGGGCACTCATACCGGCATCGGTCGGGCTGGCCGGCATCTTCGCCACGCTGCTGGGCGTCAACCTCTCCAGTGCCGCCCTTCCCGTGCGCATCACCCACGCCATCGCGCTCGGCGTCGGTATGGCGCTGGCGATCATGATGGCCTGGTGGGGGCCGGGCGGCTCGGGGCTGCGGCGCGGCTCGCGCAGCCTGGCGCGCGGGCTCGCTCCCAATCAGGTCGGTGCCCAGGTGGTCGCGGGGCTCGCGATCGCGGCGACCGCCTTCCTGGTGACCTGGATGGTGCTGCAGCCCGGCCTGCCGGTGTGGTGGCCCTTCGGGGGCGCGCCCAGCATCTTCACCTCGCTGACGCAAGCGCCCTGACCCCGGCCTGCCGTTCGTCGTTCCCGGTGACGGAACCCGATCCGGTCGGTCCGGCTGGTGAGGGTAACCTAAGAACGATCCGTTTCCCCCTGGAGGTCGTGGTGTCGGTGCTCTCGCAGCGGCTGGGTTCGCGCCCGGTTCTCTATGCGGCGCACCCCGGACGGACCCTCGCGACCGTCGCTGTCGCCGAAGCGGGCGTGCGGGTCGCCGGGCTCGGCGCGGCCATTGCCCCCGAGGTGGGCCGCCGGCTGGTCGACCTGGGCCTGGTGCCGGGCGCGTCGATCGAGGTGCTGCGCAAGGCGCCCCTCGGCGGCCCGGTCATCGTTCGGGTCGCCAACTACGAGGTCGCGTTGCGGCTTGGCGAGGCACGACAGATCATCGTGGATTCGGTGAACTGACCGGGGATGTCCGGACACCACGACCACGCAGGCGGCGCGCCGGCCCTGACGGGCCTGCGACTGGCACTGATCGGCAGCCCGAACGCCGGCAAAACCACGCTCTTCAACGCCTTGACGGGGATGCGCGGCAAGACCGGCAACTATCCCGGTGTCACGGTCGCCCGCTATGAAGGCCGTGCCCGGATCGACGATCTCGATGTCGTCATCGAAGATCTGCCGGGCACCTACAGCCTCGACCCGATCAGCCTCGACGAGCAGGTCGTCATCGACACGCTGGACATCGCGACCGACCCGGCGTCGACGCCGGACGGGCTGCTGGTGCTGCTCGATGCGACCACGTTGCGACGCTCGCTCGGCCTGCTCGCGCAGGCCCTGCTCAGCGACCTGCCCGTATGCGTGGTCCTCACCTTCGCCGACGAACTCACCGCTCGCGGGGGTCACCTGGACCAGGAGGCGCTCGCCCGGGCGCTCGGCCTACAGGTCGTCGTCGTCACCGCCGGCGATCCCGCCGGTGTCTCGCAGCTGCAAGCCCTGGCCCACCACATCCGCCACTGGCCCCGCCCCGCCCTCGCCCCGCCCACCGACCCGGCCGAAGCGGCGGCGTGGGCGGGCTCGGTGCTGGGTGCCGCGGCATACGTGCCGGCGGGAGCGGACGATCGGACGCGCCGGCTGGACGCGGTCCTGCTCCACCCCGTCGCGGGGGGCGCAATCTTCCTCGCGGTGATGTTCGCCTTCTTCCAGGTGATCTTCACGCTCGCGGCGCCGCTACAGGGGCTGATCGAGCGCGGCTTCGGCTGGTTGGGCGATCTGGCGGCGCACCACCTGCCGGGCGGTTGGCTGGGCGACTTCGTCGGGACCGCGCTCATCGGTGGTGTCGGCGGCGTGATCGTCTTCTTGCCGCAGATCGCCCTGTTGTTCTTGATGATCTCGCTGCTCGAGGGCGTCGGCTATATGTCGCGGGCGGCGTTCATCATGGACCGCTTCATGTCGCGTTTTGGGCTCGAGGGGCGGGCATTCGTCTCGCTGCTTTCGTCGGTGGCGTGTGCCATCCCCGGGATCATGGCGACGCGCACGCTGCCGTCGGCGCGTGACCGGCTGGCGACGATGATGGCCGCGCCGCTGATGACCTGCTCTGCTCGGTTGCCGGTCTTCGTGCTGCTGGTCTCGATGTTCGTGCCCGCGTCGGCGCGGGTCGGGCCCTTCGGCGCGCAGGGGAGCGTGCTCTTTGGGCTCTACCTGCTCGGTGCGGTCTCAGCGCTCCTGACGGCCGCGCTCTTTAAGAAGGTGGGCAGGCGGACCGGTCAGGCCCTGCCCTTCTATATGGAGCTGCCGCCCTATCGGGTGCCGCGGCTGCGGGGTGTGGTCTTCGCGGTCTGGGACGCCTGCAAATCCTTCCTGCGCAAGGTCACCCACATCATCCTGGCCGCCACAATCGTGCTCTTCCTGTTGCTCAACCTGCCGGTCCGCGGGAGCGCCGAACTCCAGCAGGCGGGCGTGGACCCCGGCGACGATCGCGCGGTCGCGGCCTATGCCATCGACCACAGCCTGGCTGCGGACGTGGGCCGGGCCGTGAGCCCGGTCTTCGCGCCGCTCGGCTTCGACTGGCGGATCAATGTCGGCGTGCTCTCCTCGCTCGCCGCGCGCGAGGTATTCGTGGCCACGATGGGTCAGGTGGGCGCCGCGACCAACCCGGAATCGCCGCGCACCGAGTTGTCGCGCATGCGGGTGGAGGAGGGGTCGCGGGCCGGTCAGTTGCTCTTCACCCGCGAAACAATTGCGGCCCTGCTGATCTTCTTTGTCTATGCGCTGCAGTGCATTTCGACGATCGGTGTGCTTCGTCGCGAGTCAGGAAGCTGGCGCTGGCCGCTGATCGGCTTCGGCTATATGTTCACGCTGGCGTGGCTGATGGCTTTCCTGGCGCGCACCGTCGTGGGGGCGCTGGGGTGATGGGTTGCCGGGCTTGCCGGGGGGTCGAGCGATGATCCCGTTGCACCCCGAGGCCGTGCCGGAGGACGAGGCAAGCCTGCGCTGGCGGGTGGTCACCGATCGGATGCCGGCCGAGGGACGGCTCGTCTCGGCCCCCGGGGACTTGGGTGATCTCCTCGCTGCAGGGGCGCTCGCCAAGGTGGTCGTGGAGCCGGATTCGGTGGTGGTGACACTGCCGGCCGGGGCGTCGTGGCAGGCGAGCGGGCCGCGGGTGCGGACGGCACTGCATACGGCCCTGGAGGCGCCCCTGGAGTGGGTCACCGATCCCGCGGCCGGACGGCCAGGGGGCGCGACCGCGGGTGGGGCCACGGTCGCCGAGGTCGAGGCGTTGTTGGCCGGGCCGGCGGGCCTGACGATCCGGGCGCACGGCGGCGAGGTCCGCGTCCTGGCGGTGCGCGACGGCATCGCCGACCTCGAGCTCGCTGGCGCCTGCGCAGGGTGTCCCGCGGCCGGGCTCACCATCGCGACGACCCTTTCGGGGGTGCTTCGCGCGGAGCTGGGTCTGACCGATGTGCGCGTGACCGAGGCGCCCCGCCGCCCCTTCGTGGCCCTGGCCGCCCTCCTGCGGCGCCCGCAACCCTGACCCCCACCCCGGCCCAGCCCCGTCGAGTGGCCGGTTCAGCCCGGTCGAGAGGCCGGTTCAGCCCCGTCGAGAGGCCGACCAGGCGGCCTCTCGACGGGGCTGAACCGGCCCTTCGACGTCAGAAGGCGGCCTCCGGGACCTCCATCAGGGCGTTGTCGGTCGACTCGGCGATGGCGCGCTCGGCGGCCAGCTTCGGCAGCACATTGCGGGTGTAGAACTGGGCCGCGGCGACCTTGCCGGTGTAGAAGTCCTTGTCCGGTCCAGTTGCACCGGCGTCGAGGGCGTCCTGGGCGACTGCGGCCTGGCGCAGGAGCAGCCAGCCGACGATCAGGTCACCGGCGGCGAGCAGCAGGCGTGAGGTGTTCTGGCCCACCTTGTAGAGGTTGGCCGGGTCCCCGCCCATCCGCGGGTCCGACGCCATCAGCGGGGTCACCATGGCACCGAGGATGCCTTGAACGTCCTCGACGGCCTTGCCGAGCATCTCGCGGTCGCGGTCGAGGACCCCCTGCTGCTGCCCGGTGTCCTTGGCGAACTCAGTGATCTGCATCGAGAGCGCGGTCAGCGCCTGGGCCTTGTCGCGGATGATCTTGCGGAAGAAGAAGTCCAGGCCCTGGATCGCGGTTGTGCCCTCGTAGAGAGTGTCGATCTTGGCGTCGCGGACATACTGCTCGATCGGGTAGTCCTGCAGGTAGCCCGATCCGCCGAGCGTCTGCAGCGATTCGGTGCCGAGGAGGACCCAGGCCCGCTCGGACCCGAGGCCCTTGACCAGCGGCAGCAGCAGGTCGTTCGTCCGCGCGGCGAGGTCGGCGGCACTGCCCTTGGCGACGGCCTCATTGCCGCTCTCCAGGTAGTGCTGGTCGGCGACGTCCTGCTGGGTGGCGGTGAACAGGACGAGCGCGCGCAACCCCTCGGCATACGCCTTCTGCAGCATCAGGGAGCGTCGCACGTCGGGGTGGTGGGTGATGGTCACCCGCGGTGCTGACTTGTCGGCGGCGCGGGTGAGGTCGGAGCCCTGGACGCGCTGCTTGGCGTAGTCGAGCGCATTGAGGTAGCCGGCAGACAAGGTGGCGATGGCCTTGGTGCCCACCAGCATGCGCGCGTTCTCAATGACGTGGAACATCTGCGCGATGCCGTCGTGCACGTCGCCGAAGAGCGTCCCGGTAGCCGGTATGCCGTCGCCGAAGGTCAACTCGCACGTGGTGGAGACCTTCAGGCCCATCTTCTTCTCGACATTGGTGACCATGACGCCGTTGCGGGCGCCGAGTTCACCGGTCTCGAGGTCGACGTGGAACTTGCTGAGAATGAAGAGGGAGAGGCCCTTGGTGCCCTCGGCCGCACCCTCAGGCCGGGCCAGGACGAAATGGACGACGTTGTCGGTCATGTCGGCTTCGGCGCTGGTGATGAAGCGCTTGACGCCGGTGATGCTCCACGTGCCGTCATCGAGTTGGACGGCCTTGGTGCGGCCGGCGCCGACGTCGGAGCCCGCGTCCGGCTCGGTCAGCACCATCGTGCAGAGCCAGCCCTTCTCCACGATCCACTTGGCCAGCTTCTTCTGCTCCGGCGTGCCCAGGGTGTAGAGCAACTCGGCGAAGCTGTAGGTGGCGCCGAACATGGCGATGGCTGGGTTGGCGCCGAGGATCATCTCATTGATGGCCCACTTCAGCGACGGCGGGCAGGGGGTGCCGCCGAGTTCGTGCTGGAGTTGGACGTTCCAGAAGCCGGAGTCCTGAAAAGCCTTGTAGGACTTCTTGAAACTCGCCGGCATGGTGATCTCTTGGGTGACCGGGTCGTACTTCGGCGGGTTGCGGTCCCCGTCGACGAAGCTCTCGGCCAGGTCGCCCTCGGCCAGCTCCTTGACGTGCTTGAGCATCTCGCGGGCCGTGGCCTCGTCGAAGTCGTCGTAGGGGGCGCTGCCCAAGAGGGCCTGGCGGTCGAAGACCTCGAAGAGGTTGAACTCGATGTCTCGCAGGTTGGCTTTGTAGTGGCCCATGACGCGCCCCTTTGCTCCGATGGGTATGGCTGACTAAGCGCTTGCTTAGCGCGTTGAGTCTAGTGTTACCCGGGTTGGCCTGGGGCGCAAGGGTTTGGGCGTCGATGAGGCGGATCCGTGACCGGACTCACGTGGTTCGCGGCTGCGGCGCGTCGACCCGTCAGTCCGCGTAGGGCAACAGGGCCGACGTCACTGACACAACGCCGGGGCCGTACTTCTTGTCCATCCCAGCCTGCAACAGGCCGTCGAGGTCGTCGATCACCTGTAGTTCGACCACGCTGAGCTGGGTGTCCACCCCGCTCCCGAGCAATCCAGGGATCGTGTTTGTCGACAACTCCTCCTGAATGGCCAGCAACTCCGCCTCGGTATGCCCGCCCTGGGAGACGCAGAGCATCCCGCCCCAGGTCGCGCGCATCGTCCTCTCCGCCGCCGCCGCATCCTCGATCACCTTGACGTTGAGGATCAGCTTCGCCGGATCGTTCATCTTCTCCGGCTCCTTCGCGGGATCAGCCGGGTTGATGGACTGGTCGAGCCATGCGCCGGCATACGTCGAGAGCGCGGCCGCGGCCGCAAGGGTCGCATCTTCGGCCTCCTGGGTGGTCTTGGCCGGGTCGAGCACCTTCCAGCCGCCTGCGGGGGCGGGACAGGGGGTGGTCGGGCCCTGCCCGGTGAGCGGGTCACGAGGCCGTGGGCCGGTGTAGTCCTCGATGGTGGTGACCGGCTTGGTGAGGTGGAAGGTTGAGGCGGCCGCGTCATACGTCCCGATGACGGCGTACTGGCCCCACCGCACGCCGTTCGCGGAATCGTGCTTGGGGGCCTTGGCCCAGTCCCAGTTGTCGATGACCGGGCCGCCGCACTGGGGTGGGAGGGAGGTGAGCACGCCGCCCAGGCAGAGTTGAGGGCCCTTTCCGGGGGCATCGAGCACCGTGGCGAGGGCGGCACGCAGGGGTGGGAGCGGGTTGGTGGTGGCGCTCGTGCTGGGCGAACCGGTGCCGCCCGTCGGGTTGGCGTTGCCCGTGGTCGTGCTCGCGGTCGAGCCGGCCCCGGACCCGGCGGATTCGGTGCCGCACGCGCTGAGCGCGAGGGTGGCGACCAGGGCGACGGGAAGCAGGAGGCGCGTCATACGCCCTTCGACGCTCGCGCGGTGGGGGTGGTTCCCGGCGGCTGCGGGTCTGGCCGCCGGCGGTTTCGGCTGCGGTTCTCGACCCCGGGCGGCCCGCCGTTCGCACTTAGCGCACGGTAGGTGACGTCGAGCAGGGTAGACCCTGCTGGAGGTGACCTAACCGCTGCTAGCAGATATTAGGAACGGGGGCGGCATACGATCCCGGGGTGGAGGACGGGGCCGAGTCGAGCGCGCCGCGGCTGGACCCGGCCGACTTGGCGACGACCTTGCGGGTGCTGGCTTCGCTCCACGAGCTGGCGCCGGACGATCCGGACATCCAGACGATCAAGCGGGCGACCGGGGTCATGGCCAGCCGGATCCGCAAGACGCGCCGGCGCGAAGCGCGCTCTGCCGCAAGGCGACCCGATCTCGACCACGATGCCGCCGTGCTCGCCTCGACGGCGACCGGCTCGCCGTTGCGGATCGACGACGAGACCCGCGGCATACCGCTCGCCGCATCGACGGACGACGCGAGGTATGCCGGCGAACTTCGCATCCCGCGGGGCTGCTACGTCTGCCACGAGAAATACGCCCTCGTCGACGCCTTCTATCACTGGCTCTGCCCGCGCTGCGCGGCCTTCAGCCATGGCAAGCGCCATCAGCGCATCGATCTACTAGGCCGTCGCGCGCTGCTGACCGGCGGGCGGGCCAAGATCGGGATGCACATCGCGCTGCGGTTGCTGCGCGACGGCGCCGACCTGACGATCACCACGCGCTTTCCCCGGGATGCGGCGCGGCGCTTCGCCGAACTCGCCGACTCGCCCGAGTGGCTCGACCGGCTGACCGTGGTAGGCATCGACCTGCGCGATGCCACCTCGGTGCTCGCGCTGGCCGACGAGGTTGCGGGCGGCGGACCGCTGGACATCCTGATCAACAACGCCTGCCAGACCGTGCGCCGCTCGCCAGGCGCCTATGCCCACCTCGTCGCGGGGGAGTGCGAGCCACTTCCGGCCGGTATGCCGTTGCCCCGCCTGGTCACCTTCGACCGGGTCAGCGACGCCCACCCGGCGGCCCTGGTCGGGGTGCTAGCCGAGCACGCCCCCGGACCTGCAGTGGTCGACAGTGCGGGGGCCTCGCTGACGGCAGCTGCGATGACTTCGCTTGCGCTGCAGGGGGGTTCGGCGAGCCTGGCCGCGCACGTGGCCGGGACGGCGATCGATGCCGGCGGGCTGCTGCCCGATGACATGAGCGTCAACTCCTGGACGCAGAAGGTCGAGGACGTCGACCCGTTGGAGTTGCTGGAAGTGCAGCTGTGCAACTCGGTGGCGCCCTTTCTCCTCGTCTCGAAGCTGCGGCCCGCCATGCGGGCGGCGGTCGCGCGGGGTGCCCGGCGGGCATACGTGGTCAATGTGTCGGCGATGGAGGGGCAGTTCGGGCGGCGCTACAAGGGGCCGGGGCATCCGCATACGAATATGGCCAAGGCCGCGCTCAATATGCTCACGCGCACCTCGGCGGGCGAGATGTTCGAGACCGACCGCATCCTGATGACTGCGGTCGACACCGGCTGGATCACCGACGAGCGGCCGCAACCGGACAAGCTGCGGATCGCCGCCCAGGGCTGGCATGCCCCGCTGGATTTGGTCGACGGCGCCGCGCGCGTCTATGACCCGATCGTGCGCGGCGAGGCCGGCGAGGACCTGTATGGCTGCTTCCTCAAGGACTACGCCCCCCACCCCTGGTGAGCGACTCCCCTGCAGATGCGGTCGAGTCAGTCGACGAGGTCGACGGCGACGACCGCGGGGAGGTCGCCGAAGCGAGCCCGGGCGTCGTTGCTGAGGATCGTGCGGCCCGTCTGGACCGCGTGCGCGGCGATGATCAGGTCGTGTGCGCTGCGTGGCTGCCCGGCTCGGCGCACGTGGGCCAGGAGCCGGGCGTGCGCCGCCGCTGTGGCCTCGGTGTAGTCGAGGACCGCGACGTTGTCCTGGATCGCGGCCAGGGCTCGTGATCGATCGGCGGCTCGGCGTGCGGTCTCGGCCAGCTCGATACCCGCCCGATACTCCGCGATGGTGAGCGCGGCGACCGCGAGGTCGTCGTCATCCAGGGACGTCGCCGACGGGTCGCGCTCGATCGCGCTTAGCGCATTGGTGTCCAGGATCAGGCGTCGGCCCATGGGTCCGTCCGGTCGGACGTGAGCAGCGAGGTGGTCTGCGCGATCGCCGCGGCGAAGTCATCGTCGGGCGGCGTGATCCCGGCGAGCGCTTCTCGCAGATCGCGGCCCGTGCGCCGGCGTGCGGGCCGCAGTTCGGCGATGGGCTTGTTGCCCCGGGTCACGGTCACCGACTCGCCCGCCTCGATGGCGTCGAGCAGATCGGAGAATCGGCGGGCGGCCTCCGTCGCCGTGATGGTGCGCATGGAAGCGACTGTATCTGATTATCGGATCGAACCCTCTTTCGTCGCTGGCGGGGAAACGCAGTGATCGCCGGTCAGGCGGTGTGGTGGACCTCCTGGAGGGCATAGACCGGGGTGGCCAGACCCTCATACCGGGCCTTGAGCTGGAGCGCGAGATAGAGGGAGTAGTGGCGCGACTGGTGGAGGTTGCCGCCGTGCATCCACAGGTTGGTGACATTGGTCGGCTTCCACATGTTGCGCTGCTCGCCCTCCCACGGGCCGGGGTCGAGCGGGGTGTCGGAGCCGAGGCCCCAGCACTTGCCGAGCCGGTCCGCCGTCTCCTGGTCGATGAGGTCGGCGACCCAGCCGTTCATCGAGTTGTAGCCGGTCGCGAAGACGACGAGGTCGGCCGGCAGTGACGTCCCGTCGGTGAAGACGACGCTGTCCTGGCTCAGATGGTCGATCTGGCCGTGGGCGAGCTTGACGTCGCCATTGGCGACCAGGTCGGCGGCACCGACGTCGATGTAGTACCCGGAGCCGCGTCGTAGGTACTTCATGAACAGCCCGGAGCCGTCGGCGCCCCAGTCCAGCCAGAAGCCGGCCCGCTCCAGCCGGTCGTAGAAGTCCTTGTCGACCTCGGCCATCTTCTGATAAGCGGGGATCTGGAACTCGTGCATGATCCGGTAGGGCAGCGAGGCGAAGATCAGGTCCGCCTTCTCGGTCGTGACCCCATTGGCGAGCGCCCGCTCGGAATAGAGGTCGCCCAGCCCGTATTCCATCAGACTGTCGCTTTTGACGATGTGGGTCGAGGAGCGCTGGACCATGGTGACGTCGGCGCCGTGCTCCCACAGGGCGCCGCAGATGTCGAAGGCGCTGTTGTTGGAGCCGATGACGACGGCCTTCTTGCCGGCATACGCGTCGGGGCCGGGGTGGCGCGAGGAGTGGTGGATCTCGCCGGCGAAGATGTCGACGCCGGCAACGTCGGGGACGCGGGCCTTGCCCGACATGCCGGTGGCGAAGACGAGGTGCGTCGGCTTGAGGGTGACCGGCTCGCCGTCCCGGACGACCTCGACCGTCCACTCGCCGGCCTCGTCGAACCAGGTCGCCGACGTCGCCTCGGTGCTCGACCAGTAGGGCACCTCCATGACCTTGACATAGGACTCGAGCCAGTCGGCGATCTTGTCCTTGGGTGCGAAGACGGGCCAGTTGTCGGGGAACTTCAGATAGGGCAGGTGGTCGTACCACACCGGGTCGTGCAGGCACAGCGACTTGTAGCGTCCGCGCCACTGATCCCCGGGCCGGGCGTACTTGTCGATGACGAGCGCGGGCACCCCGAGCTGCCGCAGGCGCGCCCCGACGGCGATGCCGCCCTGCCCACCGCCGACGACGAGGACGTATGGCTGCGTGGTCACCCCGAGGCTCTCGCCCTCGAGTTCGCGCTTTTCCTTCCAGGTCAGGCGGTCCTTGTCGATGCCGTGCTCGGCGCCCTTCGGGCGGCGGGTGCCGCGGGGCTCCTCGAAGCCGGTGAGTTCCTGGAGGGCGGTCAGCAGGGTCCAGGCCTTGTCGGCACCGTCCTCGTCTTTCAACCGCACGAGCCCGGTGCCGCGGCCGGTCGCGGTCGCGAAGGTGATCCACGCTGTGACGATCCCGCCGTCCTCGGTGGCCGGCTCGCTGGTGGCGAAGTGCGACGGGCGGGTGGTGTCCAGGGTGGCGGTGAGCAGCTCGCGCACGCCCTCGGCGTTCTCGACGGTCGTCAGATTCCAGGTGAACGCGACTAGGTCGCGCCAGAAGCTCTCGCGCGCGAACATGCCGGCGGCGTCGTCGACCGCGCCCGCGGTCAGGGCGGCCTCGAAGGCGCCCAGCCAGGCGTCGGCGCGCTCCTGGGGTGTCGCGGCGCTCGTGGTGGCCGGGTCGGACGTGGCGGGCGAAGTCAAGGTGTCGGTCATCGGTGCCTCTTGTGCCGTGGGCGGGTCCACGTCGACCCGCCGCTCTGGCGCCAGTACAGCGCGGCGGGCGAGGCGGCCGGAAGCGTTGCACGATGTTGCATCGGGCTCGTTTCGAGGTGACCGGGGTCACAGGCGGCGCTAGGCTCGCGGCATACGGGCCGCCGTGGCATTGGTGCGTGGGCGGCCGCTGGGTTGCCGGTCGCGGGCAGGTGAGGAGTCGTCGTGGATTCGTCGGCCGCCGTCGGGCTCGGGACCGACCTCGGGCAGCACGCGCGGGCTTTGCGCCGCGTGCACACCGCCGTCATGGACGGAGCCGCGCCCCCGGTCCGGCCCCGGCCGGTCGTCTCGCGGTCGTGGAACCGGGCCCTGGGCTTCGGTCTCGATCCGACGGCCCGCAATGCGCGCGAACCGCTGCCGTGGGCGGAGGTGGAGCGGCGGCGGCATACGGGAGCCTTGGCGTCGGTCGTGGGGGAGATCCGCGCGGTGCTGACGTCGGTCGCGCACGCGTCGAGCTTCATCGTCGTCCTCACCGACGCCGACGGGGTGATCCTGTGGCGGGAAGGGTCGCCGGGTGTGCTCCGGCGGGCCGACGGGTTGGGGTTCGTCGAGGGCGCGCGCTGGACCGAGGAGGTCGTCGGCACCAATGCGATCGGCACCGCGCTCGCGGAAGGCGCTGCGGTGCAACTCTTCTCGGCCGAGCACTTCGAGGAGGGGCAGCACCCGTGGTACTGCACGGCCGAGCCGGTGCACGATCCGGTGACGGGTGAGTTGATCGGGGTGGTCGACGTCAGCGGTCCGGCCCTGACACTGCACCCCGCGCTGATCGCCCTGGTCTCGACCGCGGCCCGGCTGGCACAGGAGCGGCTGTGGCGCGAGCATCAAGAATCGCTCGGCCGGCTGCGCCGGTCGGCCGAGCACGTCCTGGCGACCACCAGCGGGCCGCTGCTGTTGGTGGACGACTTCGGGTGGGTGGCGCACTACAGCGGCGTGCTCGTGCGCGACCGGATCGCCGTGCCGCGCGAGCATGTCCCGGTCACCGTGCCGGGCCTCGGCCTGTGCGTTCCCGAGCGCCTCGGCGAGGGCTGGCTGGTGCGGCCCGGCGAGCGGTCGGCTCACCTGACCGCCCGGCTGCGGACCATCGGGGGCGAGAACGTGCTGGAGGTTTCGGCGGGGCCGGACGGTAGCGGTGAGTGGCGGGCTGGGGTGAGCCCGCGGCATACGGCCATTTTGCGCGCCCTCGCGGCCGCTGCTCCGGGCGCGTTGAGCGCGGCCGAGTTGAGCCGCATGCTCTTCGGCGATGACGCCCATCAGGTGACGGTGCGCGCAGAGATCAGCCGGTTGCGCCGGGTGGTCGGAGCGCTCGTCGCAACCGCTCCCTATGCGATCGCGCCCGGAGTCTGCCTGGTCTGCGAGGACTGAGCCTGGCTGGGCGACCCTAACCTCAGTGCTGCTAACACACGTTAGGTCACCTCCAGCAGGGCAGAACCTGCTCGACGCCACCCAACGCGTGTTAGCAGCACTGAGGTTCAGGGCCGGTCACGCGAAATAGGCGGCGATGGAGGCCTTTTCGGCCGACAGGGATGCTGCCGGGAGGTAGTCACCGGCGGTCGCGGTCGGGACGGCTGCGATCGCGTCGAGGCGCGCAGAGGCGTACCCGCTGGTGATCAGGTCGGCCCGCAGGCGGGTCATGGCGGCCGACTTGGCCGCCGCGAAAGCCGGATTCGCCTCGAAGCGGCGCGCCAGGACGTTGCCGCTCTGGTTGCCCCGATTGGCGCCGCCGCCCATCGCGCCACCGCCGCCCGGCCGCCCCGCGCCGCCCGCACCTTGACCGCCCGCACCGGGACGGTTGCTCACCCCGAAGCTCAGGTTGTGATCCCAGCCGACCACCGTCATCCGCTGAGCTGCCGTCGCCCACCACAGATAGGAGTTGTTGCCCGGCCCGTCGATTGCGTCGTCGTTGTCGATCAAGTCCTCGAAGGCCAGATAGGTGGCGAAGGCCTCGACATCGAGGTGGCCGCCCAACCCGGAGGCGAAGCCCGCATCATCGGCCTGGTTGATCCATTTCAGGAAACCGATGAGCGGCGCGAGGTCGTCCTCACCCGCTTCGACGTCGAAGCGCTCCGCGTAGGCCGAGGGATCGTCCCCGAGGTAGTCGTAGTTCGCCTGCGCCTCCGCCTTGTAGAGGATGCCGGTGCCGTCGAAGGTCCGCCCCACCCATGGGGCCGACGGTTGCTCCATGACCAGCCGAAGCACGGGAGCAGATCCGGCGACTGACACCACGGCATACGCCCACGGTTGCGTCGCGAGCCCGGCCCTGCCCATCAGATCGAGGGCCATGGCTTCGTTCAGCGCGGACGCGGTGTTGTTCAGGCGCACGACAATCTCGGTGACCCCCTCGTGCGCCTGGCCGTCGACGAATTTGTCGAGGCGCACCAGCCACGGGTATTCCGATGCCCCTGAGCCCGCCGGCACGCGCCAGATCGTCGAGTTGCCTTTCAGCCGCACGCCACACCGGTCGTATGCCGTGCCGTCGATCGTCACGCGCGCCTCGACCCAGTCCTTGGTCCGGTCCGCGGCATAGGCCGCTTGAATAGCGGCGAAATCCGCGGTGCTCATCGCGATATCGAGCGTATGCAGCCGGGTCGACGCGAAGAGGCCGCTCACTTCAGTGGCCGGTTGCACGGTGGCCGCGGCACCTGCCGCAACGGGTGAATCACTTTGCGCCGCAGCGCAACCCGCGAGGGTGGTCACGATGGTCGCGGCGGCATAGCGCATGAGGGAACGTCGGTCGGTCGTCGGCGTCATACGTGCAGTGCACCTGGAGCACCTGGCCGTCGGCCCGCACCGGCCTTTGACGTGCCTGTGAACCGGTCGGCCGTCAGTGGTCCTCGCCGGTGACGAGGTGGTGTTCGCGCGCAAGGATGGTGATGCCGACCCGGCCGCTGGTGCCCAGTTTCGCCGCGATCGCCGACACCTGATTGCGCACCGTCTTCTCCGAGATCCCCAGCCGCGCCGCGATATCCGGGTTGATGGCCCTGGTTGCGACCAACCCGGATATCCGCACTTCCCGGGGGGAGAGATGACGGAACGGGCCGCCCCACCGATGTCCGGTCCGTTCCGGCCGGAGTGACCCGCCGCCCAGCACGACGCCTCCCGCGGCTGCGGCACGCAAACCGTCGAGGAGTTCCTCCGGCGGGGCGTCCTTGAGCAAATATCCGGTCGCCCCCGCGTCCAGCGCCGACCGGACCAACCGGGCGTCGGCCTCCATCGTCAGCACCACCGACCGGCAGCCCGGGACATACGCGGTCAAGGCTCTGATGACCGCTGTGCCGGCACCGTCCGGCAGGCGCAGGTCGACGACCGCCACGGTGGGTGGCGCCGCGTGGAGAAGGGACAGCGCTTCGCCGACACTCGCCGCCTCACGGATCGTGCCCGCCCACGCTTCGCCCTCCAGTAGTGCCACCAGTCTGCGGCGCACCACCGGGTGGTCATCGACGACGAGTGTGGAGGGAGCGGCCTCGGGAGTCATCGCGCCAGTCTCATCCGCGCCGCGGGGGTCCGTCGGGGACAATGTCCCCGACCCTGACCTGCCGTGGGCCGGCTCTCGACGGCGGTGCGGGGCGTTGGCCGCGGGGGTCACGGGCAGCACGGCGCACCCGGTTGTGGTGTCTCGGCGGCCGAGGCTCCCGAAGCGTCCATCGCGGGCGTCACGGGAAGCACAGCCCGCACGGGGGTCCCGGCCGGGCCGGTGTGCACCTCGAGCCGGCCGCCGAGCTCCTCGGCTCGCGCGCATACTCGCCTGTCCCACGCCGGAACCCGCGCTGCGGGTGACGATGCCCGGGCCGTCGTCGGCGACATCCAGGACGAGGGCGTCGGCCGGTTGTCCCGCGAGCAGTTGGATCGTGCAGCGGGTCGCGCTGGGGGCGTGCCGGGCGATATTCGTCGCGGCTTCGGCGACGATTCGGAAGGCGGCGATCTCCACCCCGGCGGAGAGCGCTGGCAACGGCCCGGGCACCTCGATCACCACGCTGCGGTCCGGGAGCAGGGCGTGGACCGCCGAGTCCAACGCGGCGACCAGCCCGTCGTCCAGGGCAGCCGGCCGCAGGCCGTCGACGAGTTCTCGCACGGACGTCGTGGCCGTGCCCAGGTCGGTGGCGGCACGGTCGACCAGGTCGGCCCGACGCTGGGAGTCGGCGCTGTGACGGGCCGCAGCGAGCTGCATACGGGCCCCCGCAAGGAGCGGCCCGAGACCGTCGTGCAGGTCATTGCGCAGCCGCAGGCTCTCGTCCTCGCGGGCGAGAACCAGCCGTTCGCGGGCGCTCAGCACGGCAAGTGAGAGGAGATGGGCCTCGGCCACGCGTGCCGCATGAACGGCCACCGTCGCCACCAGTCGGTCCTCTGTAGTGCTCAGCTGCTGGCCATGGCGCCGGGGGGAGACTTCGAGGCGGCCGAGAGTCAGCCCCCCGGCGACCAGCGGCCGGTTGACGGGCTCGACCAGGCGGCGGCCGTACTCGGCGAAGACCGTGTCGGAACCGTTGTGGCGCAGGACGATTGCGGCATACGGCAGCCGCAGGGCTCGCGCGACCGCATCGGGGGAGCGTCGCAGTGTCTCGGCCGGGTCGAGGCTGGCGTCCATCTGCTCGCCGACGGCCCGCACGACGGCGAAGGGGTCATCCGTCCCGCCGAAGAGCCAGCGATGTGCGGCGTTCAGCAGTCGTCGCCGCATCCCCGCGAGCAGCACGACCAGGAGCGCGAGGTGCCCACGGGGAGAGCATCGACCCCGGTGAAGGCGAAGCTGTTGGCGTCCCGGTCGTAGGCGACACACCCGGAGTAGCTGCCGTCCCAGGTGCAGACATTCCAGTCTCCGTCGTTCAAGGGCGGCGCGTGCTGCGTGGTTCCGGTGACCTCGCCATGCGTTGGCGCGAAGGAGAAGGGCCCGACTGGGTGCCGGCGACGAGGGTGGCCCGACCGATCGGGACCTGGCTGGAGCCGGCCGCGGCGCCGAACCCGACCGGCCCCTCGGGCACATCATCCAAAGTCACCCGTCCGGCGGCGTCGGTGGTCCCGTCCTCACTCCACTCCCAGTTCGGGTCCTGGTGGATCGTCACTTGCACCCCGGCGAGCGGTTGGCCGAGCGCACCCGTGAGGGAGTAGTTCACCGTGGCCGGCCCGGGCGGCGCGGTGGTTCGTGCCGCCGTCGGGCGCCGATCGGACTGGGCGGCAGCGGTATTCGCGGCCGCGATGGTCAAGGAGAGCAGGACGGCGAGGATCGCGAGCACGGCGGTCCAGGGCCGGGCGCGGCGTCGGTGGTGAACGGCATACGGCATGGTGTGGCTCCTTCCGAAGTGGTCGGCGGGCACGGTTATCCCCCCGTTTCACCGTGGCCGAAGGGCCAGTCGCGAGCCAGGGACCTTGTCCCACAGCGTGAAAAGATGGAACGCACATCACCACCGAGAAGAAGGCGACCCGATGACCGACGCCGAAGTCGACGACGCCGGCCGCCACGCGGACTCGCCGAAGAAGTCATGGCGCGAACGGCTGCCGTGGACGACCGTGGTGCCGCTGGTGGCCGTCCTGGCCTTGCTGGGCGTGACGGGCCGCTCGCTGGGGCCGGTGGCCAATGTCATCGTCGCGGCGTTGCTCGGGGCCTCGGTGCTGGCGGCCGTGCACCATGCGGAAGTCGTCGCGCACCGGGTGGGCGAACCCTTCGGGTCGCTGGTGCTCGCGGTCGCGGTGACGGTGATCGAGGTGGGCCTGATCTTGACGTTGATGAGTTCGGGCGGCGACGGCTCGAAGGCATCCCTGGCCCGGGACACCGTCTTTGCGGCCGTGATGATCACGACCAACGGCATCCTCGGGCTGTCGGTGCTCTTCGGCGCGCTGCGGCACGACATCGTCTATTTCAACGCCGAAGGAGCGGGCGCAGCGCTGGCGACCGTGCTGACGCTGACGACGCTCAGTATGGTGCTGCCCACCTTCACGACCTCGGCCACCGGGCCGCAATACTCCAATGCGCAACTGGCCTTTGCGGCCGTCTCGTCGCTGGCGCTCTATGGGCTGTTCGTCTTGACCCAGACCCGCCGCCACCGGGACTTCTTCTTGCCGGTGACGCCGTCGGGCGATGTCGTCGACGAGGATTCGCACGCGGATCCGCCCACGACACGGGAGGCGGCGATCAGCCTGGGGTTGTTGTTGGCGTCGCTCGTGGCGGTGGTCGGGCTGGCCAAGGCCGAGTCGCCGGCCATCGAGTCGGGGGTGGCCGCCGCCCGCCTGCCCGCGACCTTCGTCGGCGTGATCATCGCGCTGCTCGTGCTCGCGCCCGAGACGCTCGCGGCCGTGCGCGCCGCCCGGCGCAACCGGTTGCAGACCAGCCTCAACCTCGCGCTCGGCTCGGGCATCGCGAGTATCGGCCTGACCATCCCGGTCATTGCGGTTGCCGGCATCTGGCTGGACGGGCCGTTGATCCTGGGGTTGAACTCCCTGCATCTGGCGCTCTTCGGGATCACCGCCTTGGTCTCGGTGCTGACCGTTGTGCCCGGTCGGGCGACCCGGCTGCAGGGCGCGGTGCACCTGATCCTGCTGGCGGCCTTCGTCTTCCTCGCGGCTGTGCCCTGACGGACATCGACTGGGCCAACACGCCGTATCCGCTGGCATTGTTTGCGTGCTGGCCCCGGTCGATGTCGTCGACCCCGGGTCGCGGCCGACGCCCGCATCAACCGAGGCCGAGGAATCGGTCTACGTAGGTTGTTAGGCGGGCTAGGACGATGGATCGCTTGATCGCATGGGCGCCGTCCGGAGCGAAGCGTGACATGGGCGGAAGGATCCGGGTCAGTGCAGTGCCGCCAACAGGGAGTTCGCCGTCGCGAAAGGCGTTGTCCACCAACACTCGTGTTTCGTCGGGTCGTAGGCCCTCTTCTTTGATCATGACGTCAAGTTCCTGCTCCCGTCGTCTTGCGACGAAAGCTTTCCACTCGACGTCCACTGCGCCCGAGGCCGACACGGAGTCGACGAACTCCTCGATGAGGTCCTTCTTGCTGCGAAGAGAGGGGCTGGCGTCGATGGCCCGCGTGATCTGCTCCTTGATCTCTCGGTCCTCCCCGTCACCCTTGGCGGTGCGGTACTTCTCGACGAGCATGAGGATGTAGTCGACGTTGATCTCGACCTGCTTGATGAGTTCGATCTCGAAGACCACGTCCTCGGCGATGGACTCCTTCTCCACCGCCGTGTCCTTGCGGAACTCGGCATAGAGGTCGAGATAGACGCTCGTGTAGTCCTGCACCTGCCGCGGCGTGAGGATCTCCTCGCCGGCGAAATCGTCGAAAGACGTCAGGATGTTGCGCAGCCGCAGGATTGCTCCCCAGAGGTCGATGAACTCCTTCTGCGCTGCCTCCCCCACGATCGCCGACCCCAGAGGGTATGCCGCGAGCAGCTCGCCCACCTTCGCGGCATACGTTCCGTAGTAGTCGGCATACGGCTTTAGGAGGACGATCCCGCGAGCGTCCTTGTTGCCGAAGAGCGCAATGGCGTCGTTCGTCTCCTCCTCGAGATCGCGGAAGCTGACGATATTGCCAAAGGTCTTGACCGAGTTGAGGATCCGGTTGGTGCGCGAATACGCCTGGAGCAGGCCATGAGCTCTCAGGTTCTTGTCCACCCACAGGGTGTTGAGGGTGGTCGCGTCGAACCCGGTGAGGAACATGTTGACGACGATCACGAGGTCGATCTCGCGGTTCTTGAGTCGCTGCGAGATGTCCTTGTAGTAGTTCTGGAAGCGCTCCGAGGAGGTGTCGAAGCTCGTCCCGAACATGTCGTTGTAGTCCTGGATCGCGTCCTCGAGGAAGTCCCGGGCACTGGCCGGGAGCTGGTCGGTCTCGAAGCCCTCGTCGTCAAAGAAGTCATCCGGGACCGCCTCGTTCGCGGCATACGAAAAGATCAGCCCGATCTTGAGCCGCTGGGCGTCCGGAAGATCCTGCTGCTGCCATCCTAACGCGTTGTAGTAGATCCGGGCCGCCTCGATCGAACTTGTGGCGAACAAGGCGTTGAACCCGCTGACCCGACGGCCGCCATGCGCATACGTCTCGGTGCGCTTGGTCTTCTGGTGGAAGTGCTCGAGCGTGTACTCGACGATCTGCTTGATGCGCTCCGGCGCGAGCAGCGCCTTTTCGCGATCGATCCCGGACACCTGCTTGTCGGCCAGGCCGACAGGCGTCTTGATCGTGTTGACGTAGTCGATGCGGAAGGGCAGGACGTTCTTGTCGGTGATCGCGTCGACGATCGTGTACGTGTGCAGTTTGTAGCCGAAGGCCTGCTCAGTCGTGCGCAGTTGCACGTTCCCGCCCGAGCTGGCATTGGCAGCGAAGATCGGCGTCCCCGTGAAGCCGAAGAGGTGGTAGCGGCGGAACGCCTTGGTGATCGCCGTGTGCATGTCACCGAACTGCGAGCGATGGCACTCGTCGAAGACGATGACGATGTGGCCGTCGAAGATCGCGTGGCCCTTGTTGGCGGCGATGAAGGTCGAGAGCTTCTGGATGGTCGTGATGATGATCGTCGCGGTCGGGTCCTCGAGCTGCCGCTTGAGTACGCGCGTTGACGTGTTCGAGTTGGCCGATCCCTCCTGGAATCGGTCGTACTCCTTCATCGTCTGGTAGTCGAGGTCCTTGCGGTCGACGACGAAGAGCACCTTGTCGACGGCAGACATCGCCGAGGCGAGCTGTGCGGTCTTGAAGCTCGTCAGCGTCTTCCCGGATCCCGTTGTATGCCAGACATATCCGCCCGCCTTCACGGTGCCGAGCTGGCGGTGGTTGGTCGAGGTCTCGATGCGCCGCAGGATCTGCTCGGTCGCAGCGATCTGGTAGGGCCGCAGGACCAGGAGCATCCGGTCCGAGGTCAGCACGCAGTAGCGCGTCAACACGTTGAGCAGCGTGTGCTTGGCGAAGAAGGTCTTCGTGAAGCCGACGAGGTCAGTGATGGGCCGGTTGGTCGCATCGGCCCACCACGAGGTGAACTCGAAACTGTTGGACGTCTTGCGCACGCGCCGTCGACCGCTGCCCGACTCGCTCAGGTGCTGACGCCGGGTCGTGTTGGAGTAGTACTTCGTCAGGGTCCCGTTGCTGATGACGAAGAGCTGGACGTACTCGAAGAGACCACTCCCGGACCAGAAACTGTCGCGTTGGTAGCGCTCGATCTGGTTGAACGCCTCCCGGATGTCGACCCCGCGCCGCTTGAGCTCGACGTGCACCATCGGCAGGCCGTTGACGAGGATCGTCACGTCGAAGCGCGTCGCCCGCTTCACCCCAGTGGCAGAGGCGCCCTCGGTCTCGTACTGGTTGATGACCTGGAGCCGGTTGTTGTGGATGTTCTGCTTGTCGAGGAGCCGGACGTTCTTTGTCGTGCCGTCCTCGCGGGTGAGGAGCTGGACGTGGTCCTCCTGGAGGCGGATCGTCTTGTCCTCCATCCCGGAGTTGGCGCTGGCGATCCGCTCGCTGAAGAAGGTGGTCCATTCGGTGTCGCTGAACCGTATGCCGTTGAGCCCTTCGAGCTGCCGCCTCACGTTGTCGATGAGGTCGGCTTCTGAGGTGATCGGCAGGTATTCGTAGGCCTGCGCCTCGAGCTGCGTGAGGAGCGCCCTCTCGAGGTCGGATTCCGATTGGTATGCCGTGTCGCCGGCTTCGTCGGGGACGAACTGCGCGACGACAGTGCTCTCGGCACTCATCGCGATCGGGGCGTAGGCCCGCGTCGGTTCGTGCCTGTCGAGAGAGGTCATCCCTCTCCTCCTTGCGCAGCCCTCAGCAAGGTGGTGGCCACCGCGACGGCTTTCTCCGCCTCAGCAACACCCACGCTGCGCGCTTCGTAGTGAAGCTGGTTTCGGGTTCGACGCATGCGCTCCACGTGCTTGGCCGCCTCGTCTGCGGGTGGCGAGTAGAAGATGACGCGCAGGAATTCGGCGAGGGCCGCGTGCTGACCCGGGCCGTTGGCGGTGCGGTAACCATGACGGGCAAGCATCGCCTCGCCGACTGCGTGGGCCGCGTCGTAGGCGAGGTTGTATTGGTTCTGAGGCAGGCGCAGGTGTGGCAGATCGGCGATGGTGTCGGTCGCGCGCTCCAGGAAGAGCGTCGCCCTCTCGTCGTCCCTGGGAACGGGCACCAGGCGTCCCTTGGCGACCATTGCCTTCAGGGCCTGCTGCTGGGTAGCGCTGAGGCTTCGGGTCACCACGGCACATCACCGATCACGGGAACGACAGGATTGGATTTCACTTGGGTCAGGAAACCACTGCCCACCGACAGCTCTTTGGCGGTGAGGATGGTCGGATTGACCGGTCTGCCAACTCGCTCCTGCACACGGTCGCACGCCGCGTAGATCTCGTCAGCGTCTGGCACGCCGATCACCATGAGATCAATGTCCGACGGTGGCGGCCCGGGCACGCCGAGCGAGCGCGCGGCGAACGAGCCGTAGAGGAAGGCTGACTCGATCCCTTCGATCGAGCGAAGCTCGTGTTCGAGGAGCACCACGGGTCCTGCGGAAACGAGCAGGATCTGGCGGAGTGGCTCGACAAGCGGACTGTCGTCTGCGGCCCGAATCAGGCGGGTCCTCCCAACTTGGGTCTCGGCGAGTATCCCCGCGTGTAGCAGCCTCTCCACCTCGCGGTGGACGGTGGGATAGGCCAAATCAGCGCGGTCGGCCAGATCCGTGATGCTCAGTTCGTCGCCGGTGAGCAGCAGCGCCGCCAACAGACGCGCTTGACCGTCCGACCGGAAGATCGGGGCGAGCAGCGGCGGTTCTGTTCTCATATAACTGAGATTATCCTCCACTTTAGCGATACACAATCCGTCCAGATCAGTGATCGCCCTTCATCTCCGTGAGGATGGTCTCGATCTCCTCGCGCGTGTAGCTGCGGCCACGGATCCGTCCCGACAAGTTGGTTCCGCCTGACTTGCGGGGAGGGATGAGGGCGACGTTCGAGGCTGCCTCGGCATCTGGCTGGACGTCTGTCAGTCCGCGCTCTTCCCACTGACCGTACGTGCCACCGTCCCAGGTCCACTGCCGCCGGCCGTTGCAGGAACGGCCAGAGGCAACGGCACCCGCAGCGGAGGGCGATGAGAACGGGATATCCCGGGTCACGCGACCCTTCCCACCCTCGATCACAATCGATCCGTCGGCGACAAGCTTGTCGTAGCGCGCCTTCAGTGCCGCGTACGCACGGCGGGTGCTCTCGGTGGTTCCCGAACCGGTCCACGCCGCGACGACCGTGGATCCGGCGAGCAGGGTGAACTCGTCACCGTTGACCTGGGCGCTCGCGTCCACCCCGGTCCTGGGAACCGCGAGCCTGAAGACCGGCGATGCCTCAACCGGCTTCTCCGGTCGGTCCGTCGCCCGAGACCGGACCTGCCGAATCGCGTTGACGCCGAGCACGGGAAGGATGATCTGGAGGTGGTCGATGAACGCCTCCATGTCGGAGACCTGGGCCTCGGAAAGGCGCCGACCTTGCGGTATCTGGGTGTTCATGAGGCCGACGCGTTGCGCCTGCGTGGCCTTCTCGACCAGTCGGGCCTCGAGGTAGCCCCAATGACCTTCGTTGAACGCATCGTCCTTCGCCGTGATGAGGACGACGCGGTCCCAGTAATCCTTGTTGGCCTTGTGGTCCCGGAAGCGGTGGATGAAGTTCTCGGTGCGGCCGATGTAGCAGGTGACCCCGCCGATGGCCTCGTCGTCGTCGCCAAGGAGGAGGTAGGCACCGTTGCGCCCCGCTTCAGGGCGACGAAGGATCTCGCCGATGTCCTTGCGTGGCCCGGTGAGGACATGACCGGTCCAGCCCGCGATCTCGGCTGTGGTGATGCCACCTGGTTCGCCGTCGACGAGGAAGAGCTCGATGTGCTTGCCGGTCACGACGCCTCCGGGAAGGTGAGGAGCTTGTCGCGGTAGTACTCGTACTGCGTCCGCCGCGCCGCCAACTCGGCCGGCAGGCCCATGCTCAGGTCATTGACGAGCGCATCGAATCGGTCGAGCAACTCGATCACCCTAAGCTGTTCCTCCCTCGGGACCAAAGGGACCTCGATGCTGCGCACGATCTCGGCGTTGAGGTTACGGACCGTTCCGGAACCAGCCCGGCGTTCGAACTCGGACTGGATGGCCTCTGACCGCAGTAGGTAATAGAGGTAGTCCGGCTCGAAACGCTCCTGGAAGTCACTGATGGCCAACCACCCGTCGTGGATACATCCCTCGATCGCGGAGATGTATGGGCGGCCGAAACTCATGGAGTTGGATAGGACGAAGTCTCCGGGGAAAACCCTCCGGGACTTTGATGCTCCGCCGGGGGTAACGCGCTCGGCCGTGCCTGCAACGTACTTCCCGTTGACGGGCACGTCACCGATCTTGATCCACGGCACGCCATCCGGCGCGTCGGTAAGGAACGCGTGGATCGGTCTAGGGGAAGCGCCCCGAACCACGGTGGCCAACGAACCGAAGGTGGCACGAGCAGCCGACGGATCCGGCTTGAGGAGCGACTCCGCGTAGAAGCGATACTGCGCGCGGCGGGCTTCCAGCTCCGCTTCCAGCTCCGCTTCCAGCGACCTGAAGGTGTCGAGCACCTCAACGATTTCGCGCTGGATCTCCAACGGCGGCAACGGAATACGGATTCGCGACAGTCCATCGGCCGAGATCCGCCGGACCTTCGCTCCGGTGAGGTGTGTTTGCTTCTGCCGCTGAAAGTCGGTGGTCTGGAAGAAGTACGAAACGAACTTGGGGTCGAGTGTGTGGTGGAAGATGTGGGCATCTCCGCTGACGGCGGCAGGCTCGGCTCCGAGCCATGCGGTGGCCTTGCCCACCGCCGCATCATCTTCACTGGTCGTGGCGATCACGAGTGTCAAGGGCCAGTAGGAACTGCCCAGTGGCGGTCATGAGACCTGCCCGCTGACGGTCATGAGAACTGCCCGGTGGTGGCCATGGGATCTGCCCATGGGGGC